>CAJYVK010000388.1 GCA_913778455.1 uncultured Hymenobacter sp.
CCTCACGCCTCGACTTATCGCTGCGCGGGCAGCACCGCCCGCCCCGGGCGGGCGTGTGCGCCACCGTGGCGCACGGGGCCGAGAGCATCATCCTGGCCGACCAGTACGAGGACGACGAGATCCACGACGATTATTTCTGGTACGCCGGCCACGGCGGGCGCGATGCCCAGACCGGCCGTCAGGTAACCGATCAGGAATTCAACCATCGCAACCGCGCCCTGGCCCGCAGCCAGGAAACCGGTCGGCCCGTGCGCGTATTCCGGCGCATCGACGGTGCGCCCGCCGCGTGGCAGTTTCGCTACGAGGGGCTGTGGCGCATCGTGGCGCACGAGTACGTAGTGGGCCGCTCGGGCTACCGCGTATACCGCTTCCGACTGGAACCGTTCCGCCTGGCCCAGTAGCGCTATTTCGGCGCTGGCAGCCAGCAGCCCGACCTTTGTAGTTCGCGTCCTTATCTCATGCGGCTAGCCCCGACACGGTGGGAGCGCGCCCTCTCCAGTTGCGCACCTGCGCCTGGCCCCTTACCATGACCGACGATTCCATCCAAGCCTACGCCAACTACCACACCGCGCCCGAGCCGCCGCTGCTGCACCAGCTGTGGCGCGAAACGCACTTGCAATTGCTCATGCCCCGCATGGCCACCGGCCACTGGCAGGGCCGGCTGCTGAGCATGCTAGCGCACCTGCTCACGCCCCGCCGCGTGCTCGAAATCGGCACGTTCACCGGCTACGCCACGCTGAGCCTGGCCGAGGGGCTGGCGGCAGATGGTCACCTGCACACCATCGAAATCAACCCCGAGCGCGAGAGCCGCATTCGGCGCTACGTGGCAGCGGCTGGCCTCACCGACCGGGTGACGCTGCACATCGGCGATGCACGCGACGTTTTAGCCGGATTGGTCGGCGAAACGTGGGACTTGGTCTTTATTGACGCCGACAAATTGCACAATGGCCGGTATTTTGACCTCGTAATCAATCAAGTGCGAGTGGGCGGCTTGGTCGTGGTCGACAACGTCCTGTGGGGCGGCAAGGCCCTGCCCGACTATCCACTCAAAGCCAACGACCACGATACCCGGGCCGTACGGGCCTTCAACGAGCAAATGCGCCACGACCCACGCGTGGTACCGCTGCTGCTACCCGTGCGCGATGGGCTGCTGCTGCTGCGTAAAGTATAAGAGGATATTGAATTTCCCTTTATTTATATACAATGTATGCCTCAGATATAAGACGTTAGATGTTAGGCATGAGACATCAGACATCAGACATGAGAAATACCCTATTGAGCTTTCTCATGTCTAACGTCTCATGTCTAACATCTAACGTCTAACGTCTCGTGTCTGAAATATCGCCCGCTACCAACTACCCCGCTCTGAACCCCGAACACCAACTCTATGCGTTTTCTACTCTTGGCCGGGCTAGCCTGGCTCCTTACCTTCAGCGCCGCGGCGCAGAGCGTAGTGCGCGGCAAAGTCCTGGATAGCAAGGACCAAAGCCCGCTCATCGGGGCCAATGCCGTGCTTATTCACCTGCCCGACTCGGTACGCACCGGCACCGCCGTGGGAGCCGACGGCAGCTTTGAGATTTCGAACGTGGCCCCCGGCCGCTACCTCTTCTCGGCCTCCTACGTCGGCTACCGCGAGCAGCGCCAGCCCCTGACGGTACCCACCGGCGGGGCACCCGTGGCCGTGGGCACCGTGGCGATGGAGGCCGGCGGCGTGGCCCTAAAGACGGTAGTCGTGACCGGTCAGGCCGTGCAGGCCGTGCAGCGCGGCGACACCACTAGCCTCAATGCCCGGGCTTTCAAAACCAACCCCGATGCCACGGCCGGCGACCTCATTACTAAGATGCCCGGCATCTCGGTCGATGCCAGCGGTAAAACCCAGGCCCAGGGCGAGCAGGTGCAGCAAGTGCTCGTGGATGGCAAGCCCTTCTTCGGCACCGACCCCGACGCCGTGCTCAAAAACCTGCCCGCCGAAGCCATCGACCGAGTCGAGATTTTCGACCAGCAGAGCGAGCAGAGCCGGTTTTCGGGCTTCAACGACGGTAACACGCAGAAGACGCTGAATATCATCACCAAGCCCTCATTTCGCAACGGGCAGTTTGGGCGGGCCGTGGTGGGCGCCGGGGCCGGCGAGTCGGCCACCGACAACCGCGATGGCCGCTACCGGGCCAGCGTGAACCTCAACGACTTCCACGGCAACCGCCGCATGACGGTACTGGCCCAGAGCAACAACGTGAACGAGCAGAACTTCGGCACCGACGACCTGCTGGGCGTAGTCGGCAACTCGGCCCCCGGCGGTCGGGGCGGCGGGGGTGGTGGCGGCAACGCCGGTGATTTCTTGGTCAACCAAAGCGGCGGCATCAGCAAGACCACGGCGGCGGGCCTCAACTACTCCAATTCCTGGAACAAGAAAACCGAGCTGACGGGTAGCTACTTCTTCAACCACTCCAACAACACGCTCAATAGCACTACTAACCGGCAATTTGTGACGGGCGCCCGCTACAACGAAAACTCGTTGTCGAGCAGCACCAATACCAACCACCGCGCCAACTTCCGGCTCGATCACAAAATCGACTCCATGACGTCGGTGCTGTTCCGACCCCGCATCTCGTGGCAGCAAAACGACGCGGGCAAGACGCTGCTGGGCCTCACTTCCCGGGAGGGCGTGACTCAGAGCCAGATAAACTCGCTTTACTCTTCCGATAACCAAGCCATCAACCCCGGCGGCGACCTATTACTGCGGCGGCGACTGGGCCAGCGGGCCGGCCGTACGCTCTCGCTCAACATCAGCGGCGCCTACAACGGGCGCACTGGCACTTCGGTACTGAACACTACCAACATCGGCAACAACGCGGCCAACCTCAACCAGCGCTCGGAGCTTACCCAGCGCAGCGGCAACATCGCCGGCAACCTGGCCTACACCGAGCCAGTGGGCCAGCACGCGCAGCTGCAAGCCAACTACTCGCTCAACTACGCGCCCAACAACTCGGCCAAGTACACCAACGACTTCAACGACACCGACAAACAGTATAACATACTCAACGAGGCGCTTAGCAACGTTTTCAACAATTACTACCTCACCCAGGGCGGTGGGCTGAGCTACCGCTACAACACCCGCACGTTTCAAGCGTCGCTGGGGGCCACCGGGCAGGTGGCGCGGCTGCGCGGCGACCAGACCTACCCCCGCCCCGGCCCGGTTGACTACACGTTCTGGAACGTGCTGCCCCAGGCGATGGTGATGTGGCGGCCCGACCGCGAGCACAACGTGCGTGTGTTTTACCGCACCAGCACCAATGCTCCCAGCATCAACCAGTTGCAGGCAGTGGTCAATAATTCCAACCCCTTGCAGCTGACCATTGGCAACCCCAACCTGCGCCAGGAATACGCCCACAACATGGTGGCCCGCTACTCGGCCACCAAGGCGGGGAGCTCCAGCAATTTCTTTGCGCTACTCTCGGGCAGCTACACCCAGAACCCGATTTCCAACAGCACCATCGTGGCGGCCCGCGACACCACCTTCGTGCCCACCGGCGCCACCGAGGCCGTGCGCCTGCCGGCCGGCGGCCAGCTCACCCAATCGACTAACCTTCAGCAACAGTACAGCCTGCGGGCGCAGGCCAGCTACGGCCGCCCGCTGGCCGCCATTAAGTCAAACCTTAACCTGAACCTGGGGGCCAACTACAGCCAGAATCCCGGCCAGGTCAACGGGTTGCTCAACTACGCCCGCACCCCCTCCGTCAACCTCGGCCTCACCCTGAGCAGCAACGTGAGCGAGCGCCTCGACTTCACCCTCACCTCCAACTCCACCCAGAGCTACGTGCGCAACACCCTGCGCAAGCAGCTCAACAATTCGTATTTCAACCAGCTCACCCGCTTGAAACTGAGTTGGATAGTGGGGCCGGGCATCTCGATCCAAACCGACGTAACCCACCAGCTCTACCGCGGCCTGAGCGCGGCCTACAACCAGAACTACGTGCTCTGGAATGCCAGCATCGGCAAGAAAATCTTCCCCGGTCAGCGCGGCGAAATCAAGCTCTACGCCTTCGACATTCTCAAGCAAAATCGCGCCATCCAGCGCAACGTGAACGTAGCTTATTTTGAAGATGTGCAAACCACCGTCTTGCAGCAGTATTTCATGCTGATGTTTACCTACAACATCCGCTCGGCCAACATGACGGCCCTGCCCGAAGGCCCCGGCCAGGGCGGCGGCCGGCGCGGGCGCGGCGGCTTCGATGGTCCGCCCGGCGGAGGCGCTCCCGGCAGCCCACCCCCCGGCGGGCCGCCGCCCGGGGGCTTCGGTGGCCCTCCCGGTGGCTAAGCCCAGCGCTTGCACCACCTAGTTATTGGCGCGAGTTTAGCGTAGCGTAATTCGCGCCAGTATAGCCAGCAGCCAAACTAGACTATTACTAGCGCCAACTCAGCCACTTTCATGCGCGTAATGAAACGCGGACAATAACTTGAACAGCTTCTTATCCCTACCAGGCTCGACGCGGTGAAGAGCCAGCAAGCGGCGCGTAAAAGAGGTGCTCCGACGCCCGTTTTCTCGCCCGCTACCCGCTGGCTCGTTGCACTTTTTTCTTAACTTGCCAACCGTAGGCCGCGTGGTACGTTGACTGGCATTCCGTTATGAAGAAATTTTTCCCGGCTTTGCTGCTGGGGCTGGCCAGCCGCCAAGCGCTAGCCATCGCCCCGCCCACCGTGCCCGCTACGATGGAGGTGGCGGGCCTGCGCGTCCGGCTCGATGCAGACGCCCGTCAGCGCGTGCAGCTCAAGGTGAACAGCCTGTGTCGCCACGCTGCCTCGCTAGAAGCCCGGGTAGCACTGGCCGAGGCCGCCTTTCCGCTCATCGACCGGGTACTGGCCGAGGAGGGCGTGCCGGCCGATATGCGCTACCTCGTACTTCAGGAAAGTGCCTTGCAGGGCAACGCCGAGAGCCGGCACGGCGCCATCGGCTACTGGCAGTTTAAGCGGGAAACGGCCCTGGAGTGGGGCCTCACCGTCAATGGCAGCGTCGACGAGCGCCGCCACCTCACGGCCAGCACCCGCGCCGCCGCCCGCTTCCTCGTTCGCAATAACTCCTTGCTGCGCAACTGGGCCAATGCGCTGCTCAGCTACCAGACCGGCCTGGGTGGCGTACGCGCCTACATCCGGCCCGGCGACACCGACGCAACGGCTATGACGTTTACGGCCAATACCAATCAGTACCTACTTGATTTTCTGGCCCAGAAACTCGTGTTTGAGCCTATCTGCGCCCAGCAGGCGGTACCATTCACCCCCTGGCGCGAGGTACCCGCTGGCCCCGGCCTCACGCTCACCCAGCACGCGGCGGCTCTCTCCGTCGACCCCGAAACCATCGCCCGCCTCAACCCCTGGCTGCTGACCAATAAAGTGCCCCAGGATGGCCACGCGTATACTTTGCTCGTTCCGCTGGCTCAGGCCCCGCTGGCGGCCGCGCCGCCCACCCCAACCCTGCCCGCCGCCGCGCTGCCCGCGCCCAGCTTCTTGCGCATCAACGGCATAAAAGCCCTGCTGGCCCAGCCCGGCGAAACGCCCGCCGCCCTGGCCGCCCGCGGGGGGGCCAGCCTGGGCTTTTTTCTGCGGGTGAACGAATTGGAGGACGATGAGCCGCTGACGCCCGGCGAGCCCTACTTCTTTCAGCGGAAAAAGGAAGCGGCCGATGAAGACTACCACGTGGTAGCGCCCGGCCAAACGCTGGCGACCGTGGCACAACGCTACGGCGTACTGCGGCACTCCCTGCGCGTATTCAACCACTTGCCTAGCGACGAGGCCATCAGCCCTGGCCTCGTGCTGTGGCTCAACCACGCCCGCCCCCGCAACATCGCGGCCGAGTACCAGCCGGTACCGGGCACCCGGCCGGTGGCCACGACGCGCCCCGCCGCCCCAGCTCCCGAGCCGGAGCCTACGCCAGCACCCAGTTCCCATTCAGCCACTGCCGCTGCTTACGATGAGGAAGTAGCCAGCATCAACGACTTACCTACCGAAGTACCTGGCCCACCGGTGCAGGAGCTACCAACCCCGAGCCCGGCAGTAGCTCCGGCCTCGGTACCCAGCCAGCCGACTGTCTTGGCTGGAGTGGCGGTTCCCGTGCGGGCAACCGCGCCAGCCGAGGTCGCCGCCCCCGCCGCCCAGCCGGAGATTGATGCCAGCCGCCCCCACGTAGTAGCCCCCGGCGAAACCCTGTATGCGCTGGCCCGGCGCGTGCGGGTGCGCCCAGCCGAGCTGGCCGCCTGGAACGGCATCTCGATTAACACGCCGCTGCGGGCGGGACAAACGCTCCGCCTCAGCCCCACTTCCCCCCTGCCGGAGGCGGAGCCGGTGGCTAGCTCCAGCCCCACTCCCGACGGGTCGGGTATCTACACCGTCGCGACGGGCGATACGTTTTACAGCATTTCCCGGCGCTACCGCTGCACCGTGGCCGACTTGTTGGCCCACAATGAGCGGCCCACCCCTACGCTGCGCGTGGGAGAAACGCTACGCGTACCCCGGCAGTAGCCCACAAAGCAGTAGCTAGCAAATAAGTAAGCCCGCCCCCTTGCGCAAGGGGGCGGGCTTACTTATTTGCTTAAAGAGCAGGCAGGTGCGTCGGGCCAGCCGGGTGGCCTACAGCTTATTCAGCGCCACGGCGCGGTAAGCCGCGGCCCGGCCCACGGCGGCCTTGAGGTCGTCTTGCAGGGCGCGGCTGCTGAGCAGGCGGGGGTGTAGGTCGAGCAGCGTACCATCTTCGGCAATGATGACGGCCGTGGGCAGCCGCTGAATTCCGTAGGCTTGGCGCAATACATCCACTTGGTTGGCTGGCACGTGAGCCTGCACGCCGGTATAGGGCGGGCGGGCCTTGGCTATTTTCTGGTGCCAGGCAGTGGGCGGCTCGTCGAGGGCCGCCATCACTACCACTATGGGCTGATTGGCCAGGGCGGTGGTCAGCTCCTTTACGTAGGGCAGTTCGCGCTGGCCCGCCGGGAAGCGGCTATCCCAGAACATGAGGTACACGAGCTTACCCTTAAAGTCGGCCAGCGTGAGCGCCTGCCCGTCGGTGGTGCGCAGCGATACCGGCGGGGCCACGCTGCCAATGGCCAGTGATTGATTATCAGCCAAGTCGCTACGCAACAACGCCACCCAGCCCGCCGGGGCGTGAGCCGTGGCGGCGTAGGTGGCGAGCATGGCCTGGGCGTGAGCGATGTGCCCCTGCCGAATGGTTTCGAGCACGATGCGCCCCAGTACCACGGGACGGGCCTGCGCCTGTAGAAGCCGATCGGCCAGCTCGTAGCAGGTGGGATAATAGTCGGGGGCCGTAACCTTGTGGCCGGTAGTCCGGGCCTGGTAGTGCACGTAATCGAGCAAAAAATCCTGGTAGTGCTGGCTGGGTACCGCCAGCTCATTGCCCGGCAGCAAGCCGGGCTCCTTTAAAAAATCATAGTAGTCGGACGCCACCTCGATGCGCGGCTGGCCGGCCACGGTCTGCTCGCGCAGGTCAACGTACGTCAGGCGGTCCTCGGCGTACGTGTAGGCAATGTCGGCCTCGGCATACGCCTGGAAGGCGGGCGAAAACCGGCCGCGGCGGCTGGCTTGTTTCAGCAGCTGCTGCTCCCGGTCGCGGCGGTAATTTAAAAAATCCAGGAACCCCTTCTCCCCGAGTTTGATATTCTCAGGCAGCACCTGGTAATCGTCGTTGTTGATGTATTTCTGGCTGAGCTCTTGCAGATAATTATTGGCGGCAGCGGCGGGTTGGTGCGCCGCGTCGCGGGCGTCGAACTTGCTCGTAGCGACTAGATCGGCAGCGTCGCCGTGCAGCTCCAGCGCGTCGCCGGGCTCCAGAAAAATGGTCATTTCCTCGTCGCCGTAGCTGAGCTGGGCCAGCGTGGGCTGCGTCACGGGCACTGAGAGGTTGAAATCACCGTTGGGCTCCACGTGCACGGCCCGCTGCTGCTCGTGGGTGGCTAGGGGCTGGCTCCACCAGCTAAGGAGTAGTTTTTCGGTGCCCGTGTTGGCAAGGTGACCGTGGAGCTGGGCCGGGGTTTGGGCGGCCACCGGGGCAGCTAGCAACGTCAGGCTTGTCAGCCAGAGGGATAATGATTTCATGTGGAATAAGATAGTAATCAGAGCAACAAGCAATTGCAAAGCACTGCTCGCTCTGGTTACTACGTCAACCTGCCGCCTGGCGTTCCACCCCGACGCATATTTCCAATAATTGTCGCCAGCTTTGCGCCCCAAAACCCCTTTTCCAAGTCCATGTCGCAGCACAAAGAAGTTAAGCTCGTAACCACCCACCAGATGCTGGCGATGAAGCAGCGAGGCGAAAAAATCTCCATGCTCACGGCCTACGACTACTCGATGGCCCAGATTCTGGACGGGGCCGGCGTCGATGTGCTGCTCGTGGGCGATTCGGCCTCCAACGTAATGGCGGGCCACGAAACCACCCTGCCAATTACCCTCGACCAAATGATTTACCACGCCCAGAGCGTGGTGCGTGCCGTGAAGCGGGCCTTTGTGGTGGTTGATATGCCCTTCGGCTCGTACCAGGGTAACTCGTCGGTGGCCCTGCAATCGGCCGTGCGCATTATGAAGGAGAGCGGCGGCCACGGCCTCAAGCTCGAAGGCGGTGCTGAAATCAAGGAAAGCATCGTGCGCATCCTCACCGCCGGCATCCCGGTGATGGGCCACCTTGGCCTTACCCCGCAAAGCATCTATAAATTCGGCACGTACAACGTCCGCGCCAAAGAGGAAGCCGAGGCCAACAAACTGCTTGAAGACGCCCACCTGCTCCAGGAAATCGGCTGCTTCGGCCTGGTACTCGAAAAAATCCCCGCCGCCCTGGCCAAACGCGTGGCCGAGGAGCTGACCATCCCGGTTATCGGCATCGGCGCCGGTCCCGACGTCGATGGCCAGGTGCTGGTAGTACACGATGTACTGGGCATCACCAAAGAGTTCAAGCCCCGCTTCCTGCGCCGCTACGCCGAGCTACACGATATCATGACCCAGGCCGTGCAGCACTACGTGGCCGACGTGAAAAATCGGGAGTTTCCGAGCAAGGAGGAAGGGTATTAAGCTTTATAAGCCCCTTTTAGTGCGCCCCGCTGGCTTAGCCAGTGGGGCGTTTTTATTGCTTTGTCATGCGTTGCATAATGCAAGTTATGCCCGCGCCGATAGGGCGGCGTGATACCTGCATCGCTGGCCGAAAGCATCTGACTAACAAATAATCAGAACTAAGGTGCCACCCACGCTACTAACCACACCAGTCTATTTCTACTCCGACCCACCTGCCGAAGCGGTAGTACTATTCTTACGGATGGAAACTGCGTAAGTAAGATTGGCACTACGAGCAATTCTGACTTAGGTAATATTTATTATTTTTTAAGCACAAACATTACATCTCTCTCTTAACAAAAGAACAAAAAGCTAGACTTTACGAGCTAGCAAATAGACTGATTGGCAGCATATATTTGCCACGAACTCATTCTTCCTTTTTTATGCAAAAATTTTCTTCCCTTCTTGTTACATTAGGTATCGCAGCTGCGACTTTATCGTCGTGCAGCCGCTCCAACTACGCTTTCAATACCTCTGCACCGGCATACTTAGGTTCGGAGCGCGTGCAAGCTGCGGCCCCAGTAGCTGAGGCCAGCCTTGCACCCGCTGCGCAGAGCGCTACGGTTGCCTTACCAGCCCAACAGCACACGGCTACGCACGTGGCAAAAGCTACTGTGAAACGCAGTGCGAAGGCCGTGGCCCATGCCCCCGCAGTGATGACAGAAGCGCCAGCCGTTGATGCTGTGGCTAGCACCATTGCCAAAACTTCCTACACCCGGGTTGAGCGTAAGGCAATTCGTCACCAAGTAAAGCAGATTATTGCCTCGCACAATGCCACTACCGCCGAAGGCAAAAGCCAGTTGGTAGCCGTATTACTGTGCTTTTTCCTGGGCGGTCTAGGTATCCACGATTTCTACATGGGCAAGGTTGGCAAGGGTATCCTCCAAATATTCCTGAGCCTTCTCCTCGTTGGCTTCATCTTGGTAATCATTGACTTTATTCGCCTGCTAACTGGAAATCTTAAGCCCAAGGATGGTGATTGGGCTAAGAAGCTTTAACTTTTAGTGAGTTTCAGAAACTGAAAAAGCTCGACCCGCGAGGTCGGGCTTTTTTTTTGAGGCAGCTATTTTATAAGCTGCGCACGACAATGTTTGGTACATCGCGCCATTGCAGCAGGGCAGCAGTACAGATCTTTTCCACATACCTCATAATCTAATTTTTTCTTCATTTCAACCATCTCCGTGGTAAATTCGACTTCCGCGTTGCACATTTGCTTTGCAAAACAAAGTTCTTCGCCACATGGAACAGCCTACGCCCCCCATCCTCACCCGCTCCGCGAACTGGGCGCGCACTTCGGTTACGCTGAAGCTACTCAGCGTGGGGCTGCTGCTGGCCCTGCTGCTCATCCCGACGAGCATGGTCGAATCGCTCATTAGCGAGCGGGCCAGCACCCGCGACGCGGCCACCGAGGCCATCAGTGCGCAGTGGGGCGGCGCACAGTTGGTGCTGGGGCCGGTGCTGGTGTTGCCCTACACTGCCCTCGAAACCAACGACGGCCACACTACCGAGGTCACCCGCTACCTGAGCCTGCTGCCCGATACGCTCAGCAGCACAGGTACGCTGGCTCCCGAGCGCCGGCACCGGGGCATCTACGAGGCGGTGGTGTACCGGGCCGCGCTGCGGGTACAGGGCGTATTCCGGGCCCCGCCGCTGGCCGACCTGGGCGTGGCGGCTTCGGCCGTGCGCTGGCCCGAAGCCTTTATCGCGCTGGGGATTTCCGACCTCAAAGGCATTCGCAGCGGGCTGGCTCTGCGCTGGGACGGGAAAGCCCGGTCCTTCGAGCCGGGGCTACCCACCGAAGCAGTCCTACCCTTCGGCTCGGCTCCCACACTCGGCACCCAGGTGAGCGAGGTACAGCAGGCCCGGGCGAGCTACTCGCGCGGCATCGAAACCGACGAAGCCAGCCGGGGCGACGCCGCCAATGGCCTCCAGGCCCTGGTGCCCCTGGCCAGCGAAACCGCGCTCACCCAGCGCCATACCTTTGCCTTCGACCTCGACCTGAACGGCAGCACCGGCCTGTTGCAAGCCCCGCTGGGCCGCCAAACCACCCTGCACCTGAGCGCCCCCTGGGCCGACCCGAGCTTTATCGGGGCTTTTTTGCCCACCCAGCGCAGCCTCACCGGGCAGGCCTTCACGGCCGACTGGAAGGTCTTTCACCTCAACCGCAACTACCCGCAGCACTGGCGCAGCACCGAGGCCCGGCCCGACGTGGACGCCTCCACCTTCGGCGTGCGCCTGCTGGTGCCCGTCAACGAATACCTGAAAACCATGCGGGCCGCCAAGTACGCCCTGCTGCCGCTGGCCCTCACCTTCCTGGTTTTCTTCTTCGTCGAAATTCTCAACAAGCTCCGCATTCACCCCTTTCAGTACCTGCTGGTGGGGCTGGCGCTAGTCATTTTCTACGTGCTGCTGCTGGCCTTGTCCGAGCAGATGCCCTTTGACGCGGCTTACGGGCTGGCGGGGCTTACCATCGTGGGGCTGGTGACGGCCTACGCGGCGGCGAGCTTCCGGCAGCGGCAGGCTACTCTAGCCACGGCCGGGGTGCTGGCGGTGGTCTACGGCTTCATCTTTGTGGTGCTGCAATTGCAGGATTACGCCCTGCTGGTGGGCAGCCTGGGGCTGGTCGTGGTGCTGGCAGTAGTCATGTTTCTCTCGCGCAACATCAACTGGTACCACGCCGCCGAGGAATAGGCGGGCCGGGGACGGCGCGGCCGGGCAACCGGCCGCGCCGCTTATATTTGCTCGCAGCAGCAGGTGCACCGCGTTCGGTGCCGAGGGTTTGCTTACGCGTAAAGGGCTCCTTCTTTCGGGGGCTAGCGTCGCCCCTGCCGCCGCCATTAAGCCCGCCTTCCCCCGCGTGAATCGCCCCAACCTCTGGTCGGAGCAGAAGGAAATTCTGTTCGAAGACAACCATTTGCTCGTCATCAACAAGCCCGCTGGCATCCTGGTGCAGGCCGACGAAACCGGCGACGAGCCGCTCTCCAAAAAAGCTGAAGAGTACTTGAAATTCAAGTATAAAAAGCCCGGCGCGGCCTTCGTGGGCGTGGCCCACCGCATCGACCGGCCGGTGTCGGGCGTGGTGGTACTGGCTAAGACGAGCAAGGCCCTGAGCCGGCTCAACGAGATGTTTCGCGACAGCCAGATGACCAAAACCTACTGGGCGCTCACCGGCAAGCCGCCGGTGCCCGAGCAGGGTAAGCTGGTGCACTGGCTGGTGAAAGACCCCATCCGCAACGTCACCAAAGCTTATCCCGACAAGCACGCCCAGGGCCAGCGCTCCGAGCTCAGCTACGAGCTACTGGGCCCGGCGGCCAACCGCTACCTGCTGCAAGTCAACCCCGTAACCGGCCGGCCGCACCAGATTCGGGTGCAGCTCTCGACCGGCCTCGGCACGCCCATCGTGGGCGACGTGAAATACGGCTTCCTCAACCCACTGCCCGACGTGAGCATCGCCCTGCACGCCCGCCAGCTCGAATTGCAGCACCCCGTCACGAAGGAGAACATGAAGTTCGTAGCCCCGTTGCCCGACGCGCCGCACTGGGACGCGGCCCGGGCGTTTTACCCGGGCTAGCGCGGCTGGAGCAAGCGCCCCAGACTATTTAGCCACTGGTTTGTAATTCAGCCCGAAACCCTTAGCGTACTCGGCCAGCGGTTCCAGGCCCATGCGGGCGCGGCGCTCATCCACGTGCGCCTCGTCGGCGATGGGAAAAAACTCGGGCTGTCCCGTTGTCACGTTGTAGCGGTACTGGCTACCGTACAGCTGCGGCTTGTCCTGAAACGTCAGCACCCGGTCTTCCACCAGCGCCAGGTTTTGCTTGGCTAATTCGCCCTGCGCGGCGGCCTGGCGCATTACGGGCAGGTACTTCTGCATGGTAGTTAGGTCGGAATGCTGGATGACGAGGAACGCCGCCAGGCTACCCGAGCTACCCGCTAGGTGCTTGCCGGGCCAGCCGTATTTATCGATAATGGCCGTCACGCGCGGCAGATTGCGGGCATCGGCGCGCAGTATCTGCCGGTTGAGCGAATCTACCTGCGGGGAATTGGCCCCGTAGGTGCGGTAGGTGGCCGCTATCCGGTGGCGCAGGCGTTGGTCTACTTGCAGGATTTCGGCTAACTCGCGCTGCAACGGCCGATTGAGCGTAGTGGCGGACTGGGCCAGCACCGCCGGACTACCGAGTAGCCCCAGCGCGCATAGGAGAGCATTCTTCATATGATAGGCTAACGGGCAGCGGGGCGGCCTAGTGTAAGCCGCCGCGACTTGGCCGGCAGGGCACTGCCCCGCCGCACGGTGTAACATTATGGCATTGTGCCATTGCGGGGCAATTCTGGCTAACCAACGGCCGTAATTTTGTCTTAATGGTTGAACCAAGCCCGACGGGAATAGCTTAGTGCGGGCAGCGTCTTCCTCACGTTTATTTTACCCTACCGAATGGCAATTCTGGTCTTCTTCGTTGCCCACTACTACCTCTCGCTATTCACGCAGACGTTTTACCTGCACCGCTACGCGGCGCACAAGATGTTTACGATGAACAAGTTTTGGGAGAAGTTCTTCTTCCTGTTCACCTACATCTGCCAGGGCAGCTCGTTCTTGTCGCCCCGGGCCTACGCGCTGCTGCACCGCATGCACCACGCCTACTCCGACACGGAGTTGGACCCGCACTCGCCGCTATTTTCCAACAACGCGTTTGACATGATGTGGAAGACCAAGAATATCTACAACGACGTGCTCAATAATAAGTACGAGCTGGCCGAGCGCTTCGAAGGCGACTATCCCGTGTGGCAGGCCGTAGAAGACTTCGGCGACAAATGGTACTCGCGCATCGGCTGGGGCACGCTTTACGTGCTGTTCTACATCCAGTTTGCTACCGCGTGGTGGCAATACCTGCTGCTGCCTATTCACTTCCTGATGGGCCCCATCCACGGGGCCATCGTAAACTGGGGCGGCCACAAGTACGGCTACCAAAACTTCGACAACCACGACCACAGCAAAAACACGCTAGCCCTGGATTTTCTGGCCTTCGGCGAGCTGTTTCAGAACAACCACCACAAGCTGCCCATGCGCGTAAACTTCGGCGTGAAGTGGTGGGAATTTGACCCTACCTACTTGGCTATCTGGACGCTGGACAAGGCCCGCATCATCAAGATCAAGCGCAAGAACGTGCAGCCCAAGCAGCGCACTAAAAAGCTGGCGCAAGCTGCCTAATGTAGCTGTAGGGTAAGCTTTAGCTTGCCTTACGTCCGGGGGACATCACCTGACGCCGGGCAGGCTAAAGCCTACCCCACAATACCAGCATCACAAAAAGGCCGAAGTTTGACTTCGGCCTTTTTTATTGCCTTGGTTCTCCGTACCTTTGCGGCCCCAAACAGGGAAACGAATTTCACCCAGACGCACGAGCTGCGTCGCACAACCCCCAAGGTTTATGGCAGTTAAAATCCGCCTTGCCCGTCGTGGCCGTAAGAAGGCCGCCTCTTACGACATCGTAGTAGCCGACTCCCGCTCGCCCCGCGACGGCCGCTTCATCGAGAAGCTCGGTACCTACAACCCCAACACCAACCCCGCTAGCATCAACCTCGACGGCGACCGCGCTTTCTACTGGATGATGAACGGTGCCCAGCCCACCGAAACGGTACGCGCCATGCTCGGCTACCGCGGGGTATTGCTGCGTCGTCACCTGCAACTCGGCGTAGCCAAAGGCGCGCTGACCCAAGAAGTAGCCGACCAGCGCTTCCAACAGTGGCTGAGCGACAAAGACGCGAAAATCGAAGCCAAGAAGTCGGGCCTCGTAGACACCAAGGCTGAAGCTCGCGCTGCTGCCCTGGCCGCCGAAACCAAAGTGAAAGAAGCCCGCGCCGCCGCGCTGGCCGAGAAGCAAGCTGCCGCCCTGGCCGCCGCTACCCCGGCTGCCGAAGCCGAAGGCTCGACGGAAACTGCCGAAACTTCGGCTGAAGCTGCCGCTTAGTTTCCGGGTAACTAAGTAGGAGGTGATGGCGTGATGAGATAAGAAAGTAACCAACTGGTTGCTAAGCCTTGCCTCATCACCCCATCACCTCCTTACTTTCTCACCTCCTTCCCCGCACCGCCATGACCCTCGACGAATGCTTTGAGCTGGGCTACATCGTGAAGCCGCACGGCCTCAAAGGCCAGATGGTGAGCCAGCTGGACGTAGACGACGCTGCCACGTACAACCGCCTTAAAACCGTGTACGTGGCCCTCGCGGCCAGCCCCACCAAGCTCACGGCCTACCCGGTAGAGCGCGTGAACCCGCAGGCCGGCGAACGCGTGCTGCTCAAGCTGCGCGGCATCGAACGCATCGAAGAGGCCGAGCCCCTGCGCGGGGCCAAGCTTTGGCTGCCGCTCACCGAGCTGCCGCCGCTGGCCGACCACCAGTTCTACTTCCACGACGTCATCGGCTTTCAGGTAGTTGACGAGAAGGAAGGTGAGTTGGGCGTGGTGGAAAACTTCTACGAGTTTCCGCAACAGGACGTGCTGGCCATGCGCTACCAGGGCCAGGAGGTACTTCTACCCGTAGTCGACGAGCTGGTAAGCCACGCCGACATGCAGGCCAAGAAGCTGTTCGTCAACATGCCCGAGGGCTTGCTCGACATCTACCTGAACCCCGGCGCCCACAAAAACCCCAACGCTGACTAGCCAGCCTGTAGGGTAAGCTTTAGCTTACCCGGCGTCAGGTTAGTACTGCCCGAACGCCGGGCAAGCTAAAGCCTACCCTACACTCTCTCCACGATGCGGATCGACATTCTTACTTGCCAGCCCGAGCTGCTCGAAAGTCCGTTCGCTCACTCCATCGTGAAGCGGGCGCAGGAGAAGGGCCTGGCCGAAATTCACTTGCATCAATTGCGCGACCGGGCCATCAACAAGCACGGGCAGATTGATGACTACGTGTTTGGCGGCGGGGCGGGCATGGTGTTGCGCGTGGAGCCCATTGCGAGCTGGATTGATGAGTTGCAGGCCCAGCGGACGTATGATGCCATCATCTACGTCACGCCCGACGGCGAAACGCTGCGCCAACCGCTGGCCAACAAGCTGTCGCTGCTAGGCAACGTCATTATCCTCTGCGGCCACTACAAAGGCGTGGACCAGCGTATTCGGGACCACTACGTTACGCACGAAATCAGCGTCGGCGACTTCGTACTGAGCGGGGGCGAGCTGGCCGCGGCTATCATCGTCGATGCCGTTGTGCGGCTGCTGCCGGGCGTGCTGGGCAACGAGGAATCCGCCTTGTCCGACTCGTTTCAGGACGACCTGCTGGCCCCACCCGTGTACACCCGGCCCGCTGAGTGGCGGGGGCGGGCCGTGCCGGAGATTCTGCTGTCGGGCAACACGCCCAAGATTGAGGAGTGGCGGCACGAGCAGGCCCTGGCCCGCACCGAGGCCCACCGCCCCGATTTATTAGGGCTGAAGTGAGGTGACAACTGGAGAAGCGCTCAACCAGCGCGGGCAGCGCCGCCGTCCCGCTGGCTACTTACGCGCCTCTCCCCTAATCACTTCATTGCCTTCAGTCTTAATTTGCATTTGCGTCGTTAATTTTCTATCTTTGCGCTCCGTTTCGCAAAATACCAACCTGCGGGCAGCGGCGCTGCCTTCTTTGTAATTCTTTTTTTCGCCATGAGCGTACTACTCGACTTCATCAATGCCGAAGGCCAGGAGCGCCGCGCCAGCTTTCCCAAGTTTGCTGCCGGTGACACCATCAACGTGCACGTAAAAATCCGCGAGGGCAACAAGGAGCGCATTCAGCAGTTCCAGGGCGTGGTTATCCAGCGCCGCAACCCCAGCACCAACGGTGAGACCTTCACCGTTCGTAAGATTTCGAACCAGATCGGCACCGAGCGGATTTTCCCGCTGCTGTCGCCCAACATCGACAAGATCGAGGTTATCCGTCGCGGTAAAGTGCGTCGCGCTCGTCTGTTCTACCTGCGCGGCCTCTCGGGCAAAGCTGCTCGTATCAAGGAGCGTCGTCGCGACGTGGTAGCTGCGGCCTAAGCTGCGCTGCGCTTTCGCTAGCTTTCTTAGCCGGCCTTCTCCTCGCGGGGAAGGCCGGTTTTTTTATGCGCTTCGCGGCCGGCTGGCAACGTTATCGGCAACGATTGCGCAGATAAACCCGCTGGGGGCGGCCGGAACGTAACGAGTTTGGGCGGCGCGGGGCGGAATTTAGCGGTCCGTTCCTACCCTTTTCCGCTCATGATTTTTCGTAGCTCGGCGGCCGCGCTCGGCTTGCTGGGGCTGCTGGCCGCTGCGCCCGCCGCCCCGCCCCACAAAACCAAGGTGTATTTGATTGGCGATTCTACGATGGCCAAGAAGATTCCGGCCACCTTTCCCGAAACCGGCTGGGGGATGCCGCTGGCCACGTTTTTCGACTCGACGGTAGTAGTAGACAATCGGGCGCAGAACGGCCGCAGCACCCGCACGTTCCTTGCCGAAAACCGCTGGCAGCCGGTAGTTGACGCCTTACAGCCGGGCGATTACGTGCTCATCCAGTTTGGGCACAACGACGAGTCGCCCGACAAAGTAGACCGCTACACGCCGCCCGCCGACTTTCGGCGCAACCTGCTACGCTTCGTGGCCGAAGCACGCAGCAAGCAAGCGTTTCCCATCCTGATTACGCCCGTGTCGCGGCGGCAATTCGACAAAGACGGGCGCGTGAAGGAGACGCACGTCGCGTACTCGGCCCTCACGACGCAGGCTGCCGCCGAAGCCAAAGTGCCATTGGTAGACCTCGACCGGCTGAGCCGCGAGCTGCTGCAAAAGCTGGGCGACGAGCCGTCCAAGCTGCTATTTATGCAGCTGGCCCCCGGCGACCATCCCAACTACCCGCTGGGCCGCAACGACAACACGCATTTCAACGAGTTGGGAGCCCGTAAGATGGCGCAGCTGGTAGTGAACGACTTACGTGCCCAGCACGTCGCGCTGGTCGAGCAGCACCTCGCCCGAGCCTTGGCCAAAAACATGGTAGCCGCCCCCACCGGCGCGGCGTCCCAACCCACCACACCGTAAATGAAAGCGTTTTACCTCTTGGCTGGCTTCAGCCTCGCGGCCCTGACCGGCCAAGCCCAGGCCAACGCCCCGCTCGTCGTGGCGGCCGACGGCAGTGGGCAGTTCCGCACGGTGCAGGCAGCCATTGATGCGGCCCCCAGCCAGGCTGATAAGCCCGTCATCATTCAACTCAGGCCCGGCACCTACCGCGAAAAAGTGACGGTGCCGGCGCTCAAAACGCACTTGGTGCTGCGCGGCACCGACGCGGCTGCCACGATTATCACCTACGCCGACCACGTGGGCCAACCCGGCATCACCACGCCGGGCTCGTATTCGGTACTGGTGCAGGCCAATGACTTTACGGCGGAGAACGTGACCTTCGAAAACGCGGCGGGCTACACTGCCGGGCAGGCGGTGGCCCTGAACGTGGAGGGCGACCGGGCGATATTCCGCCGCTGCCGCATGGTGGGTAATCAGGATGTCCTGCTGCTGGCCACCGGCGGCAGCCGGCAGTACTACCAGAACTGCTACATTGAGGGCACGACCGATTTCATTTTTGGGGCCAGCACGGGAGTGTTCGACCACTGCGTGATTAAAAGCAAGAAAAACTCGTTCGTCACGGCGGCTTCCACGCCGGCTGGGCAGGCGTACGGCTTTGTCTTTCTGCATTGTAAGCTCACGGCCGATACTACGCTGGCGAAGAAGGTATACCTCGGCCGCCCCTGGCGCCCCCAGGCGCAGGTGGTGTATCTGCATTGCGAGCTAGGCCGCCACATCACGCCCGCAGGCTGGGACAACTGGAAGAACGCCGACAACGAAAAGACGGCGTACTACGCCGAATATCAATCGACTGGCCCCGGCGCCAACCTGGCTGGCCGAGTGCCGTGGAGCCACCAGCTCACGGCTAAGGAGGCTAAACGCTACACGTTAAAGAGGATTTTTGGAGATGAGTGGCGAGGGGTAAGCGGTGAAATGGTGAAATAGCGAGGGGTGAGATGGTGAGGTGGTGAGATAGTGAGTGGTGAGATAGTGAGCGGTGAGATAGTGAGCGGTGAGATAGTGAGAGTAATTGTACAGCAAGGCTATTCCATCACTCACCATTTCACCATCTCACCGTTTCACCATTTCGCCACCGCGTACCTTTGCCGGGTCATTCTTCTCCCCCCTACCTCCTACCCTATGCGTATTTCCCGGCTAGCCGACCAGTTGAGCGGCTCCGAAATTATCCGAATTGGCAATGCCGTGAGCGAGCAGATTCGGCAGGGCGCAACCATCTGCAACCTCACTATTGGTGATTTTGACCCCAAGCTGTTTCCCATTCCCGAGGGGTTGCGCGAGGGCGTAATGGCCGCCTACGAGGCGGGCCAGACCAACTACCCGCCCGCCGCCGGCACCGCCGACCTGCGCCAGGCCGCGGCCGATTTCCTGCAAAAACGGCTGGGCCTGAGCTACTCGGCCAACGATGAGCTGCTGGTGGCCGGCGGCTCGCG
>CAJYVK010000389.1 GCA_913778455.1 uncultured Hymenobacter sp.
GGTACCGCGCTGGGCCAGTGCAGGCAGCGCACCCAATGAGAGAGCCAGCAGCAACAATCGTCCTACCAAACGCGGCTTGCGCGAACCAGGGGCAGAAAGCGGGAGTTGCTGTAAAACTTTCATAGGGCTAAGGTAAATGACAATTACTGAACAATCTAACACGCAGGAAGCGCGCAACAGTACGGCTGACTAGCCGCCGCTGTTACGCGCTTCAAACATTGCTAAAGCCTCTGGCTAACCTAGTTGGCTGCCTCTACGGCCGTCAGTGAGCCAGCAAAAGCCAGTAAATCAGCTTCCCGGAAAGCGCCGCTCATAATTTGCAGGCCGATGGGCATACCTGCCTCATCAACCCCGGCCGGCACCGAAATAGCGGGCACGCCCGCCAGCGAAGCCTGCACCGTAAAAATGTCGGCCAGGTACATCGACACAGGATCCTGCTTCTCGCCAATCTTGAACGCCGTGGTGGGCGTGGTGGGCAGCACCAGGAAGTCGTATTGCCGCAGCAGCTCGTCGGTCTTCTCCTTGATGAGCCGCCGCACCCGCTGGGCCTTGGTGTAATAGGCGTCGTAGTAGCTGGCGCTCAGCACAAACGTGCCCAGCATGATGCGCCGCTGCACCTCGGGGCCGAAGCCCTGGGCGCGGGTTTTTTTATAGAGCGATTCCAGGTCATTGGCCTCGGGCGAGCGGAAGCCATATTTCACGCCGTCAAAACGCGAGAGGTTGGAGCTGGCCTCCGCCGTGGTGAGGATGTAGTAAGTCGGAATCATTTCCTCCAACATCGGAAAATCCACCGCTTCTACTACGTGGCCCTGACCGCGCAACGTATCCAGGGTATTCTCCAGCGCCGCGTGCACTTCGGGCTGCAAGCCGGGCCGGTTGATGGCATTGGCCACGTAGCCGATGCGGTACTGCGGTGCGGGAGTCAGCAGCTCGCTATAAGCGGGCACGGGCTCCTGGCTCACGGTGCTGTCGTAGGGGTCGGCCCCGGCCATTACTTCGAGTAGGCGGGCGGCATCTTCTACCGAGTGGGTAATCGGCCCGATCTGGTCGAACGACGAGGCAAAGGCTACCAGGCCGTAGCGCGAGATGCGCGAGTACGTCGGCTTCAAGCCGATTACCCCGCAGAAAGCCGCCGGCTGGCGCACCGAGCCGCCCGTGTCGGAGCCAATGGAAGCCAGGCACATATCAGCCTGCACGGCTACCGCTGAGCCGCCCGACGACCCGCCCGGCACCCGGCTGGGGTCCTGCGCGTTGCGCACCACCCCGAAGGCCGAGTTCTCGTTCGAGCCACCCATGGCAAACTCGTCGCAGTTCTGGCGGCCAATAAAAATGGCGTCCTCGGCCAGCAGCCGCGCCACGGCCGTGCCGGTAAAGAGCGACTTAAACCCGTCGAGGATGCGGCTGCTGCTTTGCAGCGAATGGCCCTGGTAGGCCAGCACGTCCTTGAGGCCGATGACCATGCCGGCGAGCTTACCCGCCGTGCCCTGGGCCAGCTTTTCGTCTACGGCAATAGCTTGCTGGCGGGCCTCCTCGGCCCATACTTCCAGGAAAACATTCAGTTCAGCGTTGCGCTGCTCGATGTTATCCAGATAATACTCAACGAGCTGGCGGCAGGACGTAGTGCCCGCCGCCAGCTCGCGCTGAATTTCCGAAAGGGAAGAAAACAGAGGTTTCAAATCTTATGCTCCGGTTGATGACTGGTCGAGGCGGGGCCGCGTACCGGGCACGCCGCCCGTCGTGGGCGGGATGGGCGTGCTGTGGTGGTGAGTAGGCTGGTCCGCCGTCGGCAAATCTACGGCACCGGGCGCACTATAGTCAGCTACCGGCGCTACGTAGTCACCCGAAGTAGGCTGATAGGGAGTGTGCTGCTGGTCGTAGCCCATGTTGGGATGCTGGGTAGGATAGCCGGCGGCAGGCTGGTTGGGGTTATAGCCTTGGTTCGGATTGTACCCCTGGTTGGGTTGGTTCGGATTGTACCCTTGATTAGGGTTGTAACCTTGATTCTGGTTGTACTGCTGATTGGGGAGCGTCTGGTCAGCCCGCTCAAACTCGTTGCGGATTTCACTGCTGGCGTCCTTAAATTCCCGAATACCCTTACCCAGGCCGCGGGCCAGCTCGGGGATTTTATTGGCACCAAAGAAAATCAGGATGACGACCATGATCAGAATCAGCTCGGAGCCGCCGATGTCGCCTAGAAAAAGCAGGGGAGAAGTCATAACGTACGCGAAATAAAAGCGGAAAATAAAACGGGCAGCCTAGCTAGCCGGCGCGTTGTTGGGGTTGTGCGGGGCGGGCGGCACCTGACCATACTGCTGCGGGTTGCCGTTAGGATTGTAAGCCGTGGGCTGCTGGGGGTAGTTGCCCTGCTGCGGGTAGCCGCCCTGGGGCTGGTTGGGGTTGTAGCCCGGTTGCTGCTGGGGGTAGCCGTTGGGGTTCATCGGCCGCTGCGGCTCGGGGTTGCTGGCATCCTTAAACTCGCGTACCCCCTGGCCCACGCCCCGAAACAACTCGGGAATGCGCTTGGCACCGAAGAACAGCACCAGAATAAAGATGATGAAAATGATGGTTCTGGGATTGCTCAGAAACAGAAGCGACGCAGAAAGGAGCATAGGAAAAACGGCTGACTGGCCGCGAGAGGTGATGAAAACGAAGATACGAAAAAAGCGAGCCTTTGGTCGGCGCAAAGGTACCGGCTGCCTACCGAACGTGTCGTTGGCTGGGTAGGCTAGCCAGAGGTAACTGTAGAAGGGGGCAGCGCACCGCTAATGAACGTTTGCACGGCGCTGCTTTATCCCCGCGAAGTACAAATTAGCGAGATTATGAGTACGTTAAGCCGGATAAGTGGGTAATTCGGCGAAAATCGCTGGTAGTTATCCCTAAGTTGATGCACCTTTGTATCGGTTAGCAGCCTTAACCGGAGCCGCGCTGTTCAATCAGCCGCCGAGGAAGAGGAAGTTGGCTAAGTTTGTTTTCATAGCTCAGAAAGGCATCGAATTCTATTCGATGCTTTTTTTTGTCTCATCCTTACGCAGTTAGCCCCCGTCGCGCTTCCAGCAGGTACACTAGGCCCGCAAACAGCAGCGGCAGTCCCAGGCCCAGCGCGTAGCCCGCCACCGTCGGCAATACCCGCACGGCGGCCTGGCCGCCCACCACCAGCAGCACGGCAAAGCCGAGCCACAGCAACAAGCGCGTTACGGGGTAGGGCACTGGGAAATGGTGCTCGCCTAGCCACCAGCACAGCGCGGCCATCATAAAATAGCAGGCCAGCGTAGCCCAGGCGCAGCCCAAGTAGCCCATTACCGGAATCAGCAGAAAATTGAGCGCGATGGTGAGCACCGCGCCCGCCGCCCCGATGTAGGTGCCGTAGTAGGTCTTGTCGGTGAGCTTAAACCAGACCGAGAGGTTGTAATAAACGCCCAAAAACAGATTGGCCAGCAGCAGAATGGGTACTACTACCAAGCCCGAGCGAAACGCAGCCTTGGTCAGTAGCAAAGGCGCCACCCAACTCAAGTTTAGACTGATGCCTACAAAAATCAGGGCGCAGCACAGCGTAAACCACTTCAGCACCAGCGCAAACGTGGCGGGCGAGTTTTTCTCCGTGCTCTGGCTGAAGAAAAATGGCTCGGCCGCGTAGCGAAACGCTTGAATAACCAGTGACATAAAGATGCTGAGCTTGTAGCTGGCTCCGTACACGCCCGCCGCATCCAGCGGGCTCAGGCCCGGGTAAAAATTGGCGGGTAGCCAGATGGGCAGCATAATGCGGTCGAGCGTTTCGTTGACCATCCCCGCCAGCCCCATGAGGGCCAGCGGCAGGGCGTAGGCCAGGGTAGGCCGCAGAAAATCCAGCCGGGGCCACTGAAACTGAAAGCCCCGCAGCTGCGGCAAGAGTAGCAAAAGCGTGCCAGCCGATGCCAACAGGTTGGAGATAAACACGTAGCCGACCCCTATCCCCGGGTTATAAACTGCTTCTACCAGCGGCCGCAGCCCGGCCAGCCAGGAACCGGGTGCACTGCGCAATACGGCCGGGCACACCACGATAAAGAGGATGTTGAAAGCCATTGTGAGCCCGATGTTGGTCAGCCGCACCAAAGCAAACTGCCGGGCCTTGTTTTCGAGCCGGAGCCGGGCAAAGGGCAAGGCCGCCACCGCGTCGAGGGCCAGCGTAATCACCATCCACTGCGCAAATTGCTCGTGGCCCGGCGGTACGCTCAGCCAGGCCAGTAGGTGGCCAGCCAACAAAAACAGCAGCGTACCTAGTCCCACGCTGCTCAGCAAAAGCAAGCTTAGAATGCGATTATACACCCCTTGGCGGTCGGCCCCCGCCCGGTTGGCAAACCGGAAGAAGGTAGTCTCCAGCCCGTAGGTAAACACGACGTTCAGGAAGGAGACGTACGCGTACAGTCCCGTTACAATACCAAAATCGGCCGTCGTGAAATACGTGGTGTAAATGGGCGTCAGCAGGGTATTTAGTACCCGACCCACGATGCTGCTTACCCCGTAAATGGCCGTTTGCGAGGCCAGTTTTTTCGCAATGCTCATGCTGAAAAACACGCGACAGCCGGCCCGAGCAAGCACCGCTACCACTGGGTAAAGGTGCCCACCCGGGCCGGCTGCCGTAAAAAATTAATTTCCGTTGAATACCGCCGGCCGCTTTTCAAGGAATGCCGCCGTGCCTTCCTTAAAGTCAGCAGTGCCGAAAGCCCGGCCGAAGGCCGCGGCTTCGGCCGCGTAGCCCGCCTCGCCACCTTCGTCGAAAAAGGTGTTGACGCAGTCGATGGTCAGCCCCACGGCGACGGGAGCCTTGCCCAATATTTTAAGCAGTAGCGTTTTGCAAAAGCTCAGCAGCTCGGCCTGGGGCACTACGTGGTTGACGAGGCCCAGGCGCTGGGCCTCCTCGGCCTTTACCTGGTCGGCAGTGAGCAGCAGCTCCAGTGCCTTGCCTTTACCGATCAGCTGCACGAGGCGCTGGGTACCGCCGTAGCCGGGCAGCAGGCCCAGGTTCACCTCGGGCTGGCCGAAGCGGGCATTGTCGGAAGCCACGCGCAGGTGGCAGGCCATTGCCAGCTCGCAGCCGCCACCCAGGGCAAAGCCGTTCACGGCCGCCACCACGGGCTTGGGGCTGGTTTCGAAACGCCGAAAAACAGCCTGGCCCTTGGCCGAGGCATTCTGCGCACCCGGCCCGGTGAGGCCCGCCAGCTCGGCGATATCGGCCCCGGCCACGAAGGCTTTTTCGCCGCTGCCCGTGAGCAGGATGCCACGCACCGCCGCATCGGCCCGCGCCTGGTCGATAGCCTGGCTCAATTCCTCGATGGTAGCGGCGTTGAGAGCGTTGAGCTTGGTGGGGCGGTTGACGGTGATGGTTACGATGCCAGTGGCAGCATCCAAGTCGTACAGCAGGTTTTCAAATGAGGCAGCCATGAGGAAAGGAGTAGAGTGGGCAAAAGCTGGTGGGCAAAGGTACGGCCGGGGATCAGCCCCGCTGACTGGCCCCGGCGGGCGCACCTTTCAGCGTGCAATCCCGGGCATTGGGCGAAACACTGCCTAATTGCTAGCATATTGCGCAAAACTTTGGGGCATTCAGCTCCGGTCACTAGTGACCGCTACACTCATCCTTCACCCTCATTCTTCTTTTTCACATGGGCTTTGTTTCCGAATTCAAGGAGTTCATCTCCAAGGGCAATGTGCTCGACCTGGCCGTGGGCGTGGTCATCGGGGCTGCGTTTAGCAAGATTGTTTCGTCTTTGACCGACGACATTATTATGCCCGTACTGGGTGTGCTGACCAAAGGCGTTGACTTTAAGGACTTATTCTTTACACTCAATGGCCAGCAGTACAAAACGCTTGAGGAGGCAAAGAAAGCCGGCGCAGCGGCCATTGCCTATGGTAATTTTCTGAATGCCGTAGTTTACTTTTTCATCATTGCCTTCGTCATTTTCTGGGTAGTGAAGCTGGCCAACCGTTTCAAAAAGCCAGCCCCTGTGGCTGCCCCCGCCGCTCCGGTCGTTACCCGCGATCAGGAGTTGCTGCAAGAAATCCTGGTTGCCCTGCGTTCGCGCCCCTGAGCCGCCTGCCGGGCCGGAACTTCTCCCCCGGACCCGGCATTTGGCTGATATTGCCCGCCATCCCTTAACTCGACCAATTCTTCGTGAAAAGCTTTCCCGCTGCTGTAATTTTCGCCGGCCTGCTCCTAACGGCTGCCGGGGCTCAGGCCCAGTCTACGGCTCCCAATTTCCCGGCCCCGGGTAGCCCCGCCCGTCCCAATGCTCCCGCTTTCAAGGACGATGCCCGTGCCCGCCGCCAGCAGCAAATGAGTCCCGAAGACGCCGCCCGCGACCAGCAGCTACAGCTTCTGGAGGCCCGCACCGGCAACACCAGCCTCGGTGCCGAGCGCGGCGGTCCCTACCGGCAAATGGATAAGGCAGGCAGCTCTTTTACCGTGCGTAAGTTCAAGGCCCTGCCCGGTCAGGAGCAGAAGCGCGGCGAAACGCGCCGCGTGCAGATGGGTGCCCACACTACCGGCAAACCCCTCGTGAACGGCCGCAAAAAGAAATTCCTCCTCTTCTGATCGCAGATTTAACGGATTAAACGGATTTCGGGGATACGCCCGCCAGCCTCCGGCGGCGGGCGGGCTAGCTCACTCGACACATTTTGCTCATGTGGCTCAGGTAAGCTGAATAAACTAAAAAGGCCCCTCGCGTGAGGGGCCTTTTTAGTTTCAGTAATTAACAGTACGCAAACCGCCAGAGCAGAAAAAACGTCACCGGCGTAGTCAGCCCGCCGCCGGAGGCTGGCGGGCGTATCCCCGAAATCCGTTTAATCCGTTAAATCTGCGATCAGAGTTTGCGTTTGATTTCCTGTTCTTCGAAGCCTTCGATGTTGTCGCCTTCTTGCAGGTCGTTGAAGTTCTTCACCGAAATACCGCACTCGTAGCCCTGGCGTACCTCCGACACGTCGTCTTTGAAGCGCTTGAGGTCCTGAATGTCGCCCGTGTGCTGCACGATGCCGTTGCGCACCACGCGAACTTTGGTTTTGCGGGTGAAGGTACCGTCCGTCACCATGCAGCCACCAATGGTGCCCACTTTGGTGATGTTGAACACCTGGCGAACCTCGGCGTTGGCCACCACCACTTCGTGCAGCGTCGGGGCGAGCATGCCCTCCATCGCGTCCTTCACCTCGTTGATGGCGTTGTAGATGATGGAGTACAAGCGTACGTCGATCTGCTCCTGCTCAGCCAGGCGGCGAGCGCTCTGCGAGGGCCGCACCTGGAAGCCGATGATGATGGCGTCGGAAGCCGAAGCCAGCAGTACGTCGCTTTCCGAGATGGCACCTACGCCTTTGCTCAGGATATTCACCTTCACTTCGGGCGTGCTGAGCTTCAGCAGCGAGTCGGAAAGTGCTTCTACCGAGCCGTCCACGTCGCCCTTCACCAAGATGTTGAGTTCCTTGAACGAGCCGATAGCCAGGCGGCGACCAATCTCGTCGAGGGTGATGTGCTTCTTGGTGCGGATGCTCTGCTCGCGGGCCAGCTGCTGGCGCTGGGTAGCCAGCTCGCGGGCTTCGCGCTCGGTTTCCATCACCTGGATGCGGTCACCAGCCTGCGGGGCACCCGTGAGGCCGAGTACCTGCACCGGCGTGGCGGGACCAGCTATCTTTTTCTTCTTACCCCGGTAGTCGGTCATTGCCTTCACGCGGCCGTAGTGCGGGCCGGCGAGTACGATGTCGCCTACGTTCAGGGTGCCGGTCTGCACCAGCACGGTGGTTACGTAGCCGCGACCTTTGTCCAGCTCGGCTTCGATTACCGTGCCCACCGCGTTGCGGTCGGGGTTGGCTTTCAGGTCGAGCAGTTCAGCTTCGAGCAGTACTTTTTCCAACAGGTCGTCCACGCCGAGGCCCGACTTGGCCGATACCTCCTGGCTCTGGTACTTGCCGCCCCATTCTTCCACGAGAATGTTGATCTGCGAAAGCTCTTCGCGGATTTTCTCGGGGTTGGAGTGCGGCTTATCGACTTTGTTGATGGCGATAATAATCGGTACCCCAGCGGCCTGGGCGTGGTTGATGGCCTCCTTGGTCTGGGGCATCACCGAGTCGTCGGCCGCGATTACGATAATGGCAATGTCAGTTACCTTGGCACCACGGGCACGCATGGCCGTAAAGGCTTCGTGACCAGGAGTATCGAGGAAGGTAATCGGACTGCCCGACTTGGTCTTCACCTCGTAGGCCCCGATGTGCTGCGTGATACCGCCGGCCTCACCCTTGGCAACGTTGGCCTCGCGGATGTAGTCAAGCAGCGAGGTCTTACCGTGGTCGACGTGACCCATAATGGTCACGATGGGCGCACGGGGCACGAGGTCCTCGGGGGCATCGGTCATGTCGATGGGCTCCTCGTCTTCTTCAGCCGAGAGGAATTCCACATCGTAGCCAAACTCGTCGGCGATTACCGTGATGGCTTCGGCGTCGAGGCGCTGGTTGATGGAAACGAACATCCCCATGCTCAGGCAGACCTTGATCACCTCGTTCACGTTCACGTCCATCAGCGAAGCCAGGTCATTGGCCGAGATGAATTCGGTGAGCTTGAGGGTTTTGGCATCCAGCTCGTTTTGGGCACGCAGGGCTTCGCGCTCTTCGGCGGCCATACCCCGCTTGTCGCGGCGATACTTAGCGCGGTTGGCGGCGGCGTTGGTTTTTCCGCCGCTCAGCTTGGCCAGCGTAGCCTTGATTTGCTCCTGAATCTGCTTGTCGTTCTGCTCGGGCGTGAGCGGCGCTTGCTGCGTGTTCGAGCGGTTGTTGCCGCCTTGCCCAGAGCGATTGCCCTGGCCAGGACCGCCGGGCCGGTTATTGCCGCCTTGGTTAGGTCCACCGGGCCGGTTGTTGCCGCCTTGGTTGGGACCACCGGGACGATTGCCCTGGTAGCCGCCGCCCTGCTGGCCGGTGCCGGTCGAGGTGCCAGCGTTGCCGCCCGGCTGGCCGGGAGCGGGCAGGCGCTGCCGCTTTTTCTGGTTGGCGTTGCCCACGCCGCTCTTGCGCACGTCGGACGAGGCCACGGGGCGAGCGCCCCGGCCACCCGGACCGCGACGGCTCGAATCAACCGGCAGTTGAATCTTGCCCAGTACGGTCAGACCCTTAAGCTGATCAGCTTTGGCTACGATGGTACCTTCCTCAGCGGCGGGGGCTTCGGGAGCGGTCGGCGTTTCGGGCGCGGCCGGCGTCGAAGCGGCGGGTGCCGCTGGTTTCGCAGGGGCCGCAGTCGGAGCGCTCGGGGCGGGCGTAGTAACTGCCGCAGCCACGGGCGCAGCGGGTGCCGCTGGGGCAACCGGAGCAGCCGCTACTGGCGCGGCGACGGGGGCGGTGGGGGTAGTAGCTACCGGTGTCGGCACGGGCGTGGGCGTCGGCTTAGCCGCGGGAGCCGCAGCGGGCTTAGCGGCAGCCGGGGCCGGCGTAAAGTTCACGGCGGCGGGAGTGGTAGTGGGGGCTGGCGTAGCCGGGCGGGGCGGGATGACGCGGCCGCGGCTGTCGAGCTCTATTTTACCCAATACCTTGAGGCCCGGAGCCTTGGGAGCTTCGGTAGCCGGGGCCGGCGCTGCGGCCGGCTGTGCCGGAGCGGTGGCAGCTGGCGCGGCTGGGGTAGGGGTGGGCGCGGCCGGCGTAGGAGCCGGCGTCGCGGCTACGGCTACTGGGGTGGGGGCCGGCGCGGCTGCGACGGGTGCCGGGGCTGGGGTCGGCGTCGCCGCTACGGGAGCAGGTGCCGGGGCGGGCTTCGCCACGGGGGCCGGGGCGGGCGCAGGCTTGGCCAACGCAGCCTGCGCCTGCGCATTCAGCTCGCTTTGGCGGCGGGCCTGCGTGTGGCGCTGAGCTTCTTGCTTGTCCTGGGCCGAAGCCGCAAATTCTTTTTCCAACAGGCTGACCTGCTCACCGGTCAGCTTGGTCGTGGGCTTGTTTTCAACCGCAATTCCCTTGCGGGACAGAGCCTCAACGGCCCGGTCGATGCCAATGTTCAGGTCTTTGGCCGCCTGTAGTAGCCGTTTCGGGGTTGCTTCCGCCATTCTAATAAGTCGCGAACGAATACGTTCAGGGTGCAAAGGTAAAGATTAAATCTGGCCAGCAGGCTATAAAGTCAAGCCCACTGGCCTGATTTTAATATATTACCCGTTGGCGGTCGGCCCCGGCCCTCATTGGGCGGCCGGAGCGCTGTCGGTGTCAGCCGGGGTGGCTGGCTTGGGGGTTTCGGTCGGCGTGGCAACCGCTACCGGGGCCGCAGCCTCGGTCGGCAGGTCGTCGTCGTCGGCAAATTCCTGGCGGATGATGCGGTATACATCGTCCACCGTTTCTTCTTCGAGTTCCGTGCGGCGCACGATATCGTCCTTTTTCACGGCCAATACGGCGCGGCCGGTGTCGAGGCCGATTTTCTTGAGCTCGGCAATTACCCAGCCCTCGATTTCGTCGGTGAACTCGTCGAGCGCGATGTCTTCCTCGTAGTCGGTAGCTTCGCGGAACACGTCGATTTCCATGCCTACCAAGCGCGAGGCCAGCTTGATGTTGGCACCGCCCCGGCCGATGGCCAGGCTCACTTGGTCGGGTTTCATGAACACGGAAACGCGGCCGGTTTGTTCACTGATTTTCATCGAGCCGACCTTAGCAGGCGACAGGGCGCGGGAGATGAACAACTCCAGGTTGTCGGTGTAGTTGATGATGTCGATGTTCTCGTTCATCAGCTCGCGCACCACGGGGTGGATGCGGCTACCCTTCATCCCCACGCAGGCACCCACCGGGTCGATGCGCTCGTCGTAGCTTTCCACGGCCACCTTGGCGCGCTCGCCGGGCTCACGCACCACGTTCTTGATGCTGATGAGGCCGTCGAAAATCTCGGGTACTTCCTGCTCGAACAAGCGCTCCAGGAAGGCCGGCGCGGCGCGGCTCAGGATAACCTTGGGCGTGCCGTTCACCACATCAACGCGGTGCACGACGGCCCGCACGGTGTCGCCCTTGCGGTAGCGGTCCTTGGGGATTTGCTCGCTCTTGGGCAGTACCAACTCGTTTTCGTCCTTGTCGAGGATGAGGGCCTCGCGGCTCCATACCTGGTACACCTCGCCGGTAATGATCTCACCCACAAGATCCTTGTACTTCTGGTACAGGTTGTCGCGCTCCATGTCCTTCACGCGCTGAATGAGCGTCTGGCGGGCCAGCAGCACGGCGCGGCGGCCGAAGTCGTCGATTTTGATGCGCTCGGCCACCGATTCGCCAATCTCGAAATCAGGCTCGATTTTCTGAGCTTCTTCCAGCGGAATTTTGTCCAGATCCCAGATATCCTCCGAGTTGTCGTCCACGATCTCGCGGTTACGCCAGATTTCGAGGTCGCCGTTGTCGGGGTTGATGATCACGTCGAAGTTGGAGTCGTCCTCAAACTTCTTGCGAATCATCGTGCGGAATACGTCGTCCAGAATCGACATCATCGTGGGCCGGTCGATGTTGCGGCTCTTGGCAAACTCCTGGAAGTTCTCGATGAGCATCCGGGCGTTGAGGTCGGCCTGGGCGGCGGCGATTTCCTGCGGGCTGGGGGTAGCTGCTTTTTTAGCCATGAGGGATAAATAAAAGCGTCTGAAACGAATTTGAAGCAGTCAAATCAGCCTGCGCGGCAGGCGTGTTCTGCGGAATCCGTTAAATCCGTTAAATCCGTTAAATCTGCGGTTTATTTGAAAGAGATAACAACGGTGGCCTCCTTTATGTCCCCGAACGGGATAAAGACGGCGGGCAGGGTCGTTTTCTTGGTTTTTACTTTGACAACTTCGGTGAATTCGATGCCTTCGTCGGTAACGGCGGTGAGAGGGCCGGTTTTCTCGGTGCCGTCTTGCAGCTTGAGCGCGAGGCTGCGGCCGATGTGGCGCGGGTACTGGCGCGGGTCGGTGAGGGGCTGGTCGGCCCCGGGCGAGGTTACTTCGAGCGAGTAGGCGGCGTCTTCGCCGTAGGCTTCCTCCATGCCCCGGTTGAGGCGGCGCGTCACCTGGGCGCACTCCTGAATGCCGAGGCCGTTGGGGCCGTCGAGGGTAACGGTAATTTTGGGCATGACCGAATCGGATACGGTGAGGCCCACTACGTATAAGCCGCTGTCGCCGAGGGCGTCAGCAAGCAGCTCTTGGATGCGGTGGCGGTCAAATTGAGCCATGACGGGCGGGGGCTAAGGCAAAAAAAGAGGGGACTGCGCGTCCCCTCTTTTCAGATTGAATACCAATTCTTGGGCAAAGATACGGCGCTGGCGACGCCCCGCCAAATTGGCTGCGTACGCGGGCGCTTTCCGGGTAGGGTGTGCTATTTCCCGGCCGGCGCGGCGGGCAGTAAGGCCGCCAGCTTGCGGTCAAGCTCCGCGCCGCGCAGGTTGCGGGCGACAATGCGCCCGCTGGGGTCAATTAAAAAGTTCTGCGGGATGGTGGTGACGTTATAGAGCGCGGCCACGCCGGTGCGGTCGGCTGCGAGGTCGACCACCTGCGGCCAGCTCAGGCCATCGGCCGCAATGGCTGCGAGCCAGGCGGCGCGTTGCGTGGCGCGGTCGAGCGACACGCCCAGCACGGTAAAATTACGCTCCCGGTAGCGCTGGTAAGCCGCCACTACGTTGGGGTTTTCCTGGCGGCAGGGGCCGCACCAACTCGCCCAAAAATCAAGTAGCACGTACTTGCCCCGAAAGTCGGATAGCTTCACTGGCTGGCCCTGCGGGTTAGTCTGCGTGAAATCAGGGGCCATTGCGCCAAGGCTGGTCGGGCGGATTTTATCAAGCTCCTGGGCAAATATCAACCCTTCCATGCTGGTCTGCACGGGCAGCGTCAGGCTTTTGTATAAGGGCTCCATTACCGCCAGTTCGGTTTTAGCAGAGCTCAACAACCGGAGCGCCTCAATGCTAACCAAGCTCTTAGGGTGACTTTTAATATACTCAACCAGAGTTTTGCGATGCGCAATAAGTGCTTCGGTGTGAATGCTGTCCAGCTTGGCTTTGAATGCTGGGTTTTGTAGCTCGGTTGGCGAGACGGTTTGTATACGCCGATGAATTCCTAGCATTTTCTCCCGGTAAACGTCGTCTATAGCCTGTATACGAATGGCATCGTCATTGAGCGGGGTACCGCTTACTACAGCATTGTCTAATGAGTCGACACTGATAACATTAATAATACCTCGCTCCAGGTAGACAAATCTCAAATAGGCACGCGGAGAAGGATACCGTTGCCTTTGCCCCGGGCGCACTAGCGACAGCATCGCAGTTTGAGGCGCTGCTACGCTGCCTCTAAACTCATAATGGCCATTGCGCACCCAGGTTGAGTCAGGTTTACCCGGTACTCGCAGGCCCGGGTAGTCTAAATAAATTTTAGTTGTTTCTTTTGGAATGGTTACTTGGCCTTTTAAAATAAAAGAGTTTTTTTGAGCCATTGATAGCTGAGTAATAGCAATCGAAAAGCAAATGCCAATTCCAGTAATACGTGCGACAATACTAAGTAACATAAATTAATTCAGAGAAAAGTTCAGATAGCGCTCACTTTTGTTGTTAGCGCTATCTGAGCAGTAAATACTAAGTTTATTGCGCCTATGTAGCTGAAGGTGCTAGTTGTCTGGCTATAGAAAATTAATGCCCTTGGCTAGACTTGCTAGCGCATTCATAATAATCTTCCAGACAAGCTTTTTCGGCATTTCGATACTTTATCAAGTAATAAGCGTGGCATCGCTCATGCTCGAATACACCCGCGCTATAGTCGCACCGCTCTTTACCGTACCGATACTCATGATTAGCTGCGGTGCTACAAGCGTACCACGCGGTCCAGCAAGCAGGAGCGTCTTCCTCTATAGGCGCAGGGCCAGTCCAGGGGTCGTCTGGACTGTCATTCGTGGCTGAGGTTTCAGCAGGGCGGGCAGCAGCCGAACTACTAGCGTGCCTAACCGGCACAATCGGGTGAAGCTTCGACTTGTAATAATAATTATGGATGAGGTCAAGAACATTTTTTTGGTCCTGGGCGCTAAGCTTAAAATAGCCAGGGTCTTCTTTAAAAGAAGCGCCCGCTCGGCTTCGTATTTAGCTTCGGCGGCTTTGTATTCCGCAAGGTCAGCGTAGCCTTCCAGGCGTACTAACTGCTCAAAGGTTTGCGCGGTAAGCGGTTTTTTGAGCAGTTCTTCCGTCTGAGCTAGCGTGACCTTTTCCTGGGCACGCGTTAGTTTATTGTAGAAGAGATTATACTTATTGGTTTGGTCGATAGATAACGCCACCATAGCCGCCAGGTGGCTGTTTATGGGCTTACCATTCGGCTGTTTCAGCTTGGCAAACTCAGTGCTTGCCGGCCCACTGGTTTGGGTAGTTGAGTCAGCTATTTCCACCTGCGTCTTTTCGCAGGCAGTGAGTGCGAGGATGCCCAGGCCAGCCGCCAGAGCAAAAGAACCTAAAAGGTGCTTCATAAAAATTGGTTGGGGAAAAGGAGGAAGCGAAAGCGCATCTGCCTTGCCTTAGTTGCTGGTTCATAAGAACTTTGCCTAGTGGCTTTCTTGCTGACAAATATATGTAAATGCTTGAGATTTAAAAAAATATTTTTTTAAAAATTCATAAATAGTACACTGGTTTTTCATAAGTGCTTCTAGCTCTTAGAAATGAACCTACTTGGAAAGTAGGCTAACAAGAACGTCTGTCATGCTGAGCTCGCCGAAGCATCTCGCTCGCCCCGTTGAAGGAAGCGAGCGGGATGCTTCGGCAAGCTCAGCATGACAGACGTTTTAGGTAAGGGTAAATTTCTGAAACCCCTTAATATACACTGAGCGATTGTATCGCTAGTAACCCACCGCCGCGTCGTCGCCGCGCGGGTCGGCGCCGCCTTCCAACCGGCCATCGGGCAGTACCCGGATAATGTCGAGCCGGCCCCAGGGAGCGCGGGGCTTGGGGTTGAAGCCCTTCTCTTGCAAGGTCTTTTCGGCGGCGGGCGTGAGGGCCCCGTCTTCTACGTCGAGCTGGTCGGGTAGCCACTGGTGGTGCAGGCGCGGCGCGGCCACGGCCTGCTCGGCATCGGCTCCGTAGTCTACCACCGCGAGAATGCTTTGCAAGACGCTGGTAATAATGGTGCTGCCGCCCGGCGAGCCGGTGACGAGGAACAGCTTGCCGCTCTTGGTAAGGATAGTGGGCGTCATGCTGCTGAGCATGCGCTTGCCGGGCGCGATGGCGTTGGCCACGCCGCCCACGAGGCCGTAGGAATTGGGCACGCCGGCCTTGGCGCTGAAGTCGTCCATCTCGTTGTTTAAGAGAAAGCCCGCGCCGGCCACCACTACTTTACTGCCGTAGGCCCCGTTGAGGGTGGTGGTGCAGCTCACGGCGTTGCCCTGGGCATCGACGACGCTGTAGTGGGTGGTCTGGTCGCTTTCGTAGCCGGGCAGGCCGGGGCCGGCCGTTACCTGAGTACTGGGCGTGGCCTGGCCGTTGGGGGGGAGGCTGGCGAAGCGCTGCTTGTTGTAATCCTTAGCCAGCAGCTGGGTCACTGGCACCTTGCCAAAGTCGGGGTCGCCGAGGTAGGTGGCGCGGTCGGCGTAGGCGCGGCGCTCAGCCTCGGTGACGAGGGCCACGGCGGCGGGGGTGCGGTAGCCGAGCTTGCGCAGATTATAGGGCTCCAGCATTTGCAGGATTTGCAGTAGGGCCACGCCGCCGCTGCTGGGTGGCGGCATGGTAATAACGTCGTAGCCGCGGTACTGGCCCCGCAGCGCGGCCCGCCACTTCGGCTGGTAAGCGTCGAGGTCTTGCTGGGTGATGAGGCCGCCGCCCTTCTTCATTGCGGCCAGCAGCAGCTCGGCCGTGCGGCCCTGGTAGAAGCCGGCGCGTTGCTGCTGTTGAATGCGCAGCAGCACGGCCGCGAGCTCGGGCTGCTTGAGGGTATCGCCTTTTTGCCAGGCGGCGGCCCGCACGAATACCGGCGGCGAGCCGGGGTTGTATTTTGTAAAATCGGCCTGGGTGCGATTGAGGCCAGCGGCTTCTTTTTCGGTGAGTGCCACGCCGTGGCTGGCCAGGCGCACGGCCGGGGCCACAAGCGCGGCCCACGGCAGCTTGCCTTTTTTGCCGTGCAGCGCGACCATGCCCGCCACGGTGCCGGGCGTGCCCACCGCCAGCGCGCCGGCCGTGCTGCGGCCGGGCACCACGCTACCGTTGGCGTCGAGGTACATGTCGCGGCTGGCGGCGGCGGGGGCCGTTTCGCGGAAGTCGAGCGTGCCCGCCGGCCCAGCCTGGTCGCGGTACACGAGGAAGCCGCCGCCCCCCACGTTGCCAGCCACCGGCAGCACCACGGCTAGGGCAAACTGCACGGCTACGGCCGCATCGTAGGCGTTGCCCCCCTGTTGCATGATGTCGCGCCCGACTTTAGAAGCTTCAGGGTGAGCCGAAACCACCAGTGCGTGGCGGGCCACTACCGGCGCAGCGGCCGGTGGGAGCTGGCTGGCCCGGCTAGCTTCGGTCGCCGGCGGGGCAAGGCGACGCGGGGCGGTTGGCTGGCCCAGGACCGAGCCAGCCAGGGTAGCGAGCAGTAAAGTAGCCGTCGAGAAGCGGGAAAGCGTATGCATGCCGCAAAGTAGCCACCACTGTTCGCCTGCCGGGCAGTTGCCTACCTTTGAACAGCCAACTATTCTTCTACCTAATGTCTGCCGAAACCCAGGTTCCCGCCGCGGCTCCCGCGCCTGTATTGCCGCTCACCCAGGAAGACGCCTGGCTTCAACCCTACGAACCCACGCTGCTGGCCCGCCAGCAACGGCTGGCCGACCGCCTGGCCGCCATCACCCAGGAGTATGGCTCGCTGAGCAAGTTTGCCACTGCCCACCAGCGGCTGGGGCTGCACTACGACGTGCGTCGGCGGGGCTACGTGGTGCGTGAGTGGGCCCCCGGGGCCGAAGCCGTGAGCCTGATTGGCGACTTTAACTTCTGGAACCGGGAAGCCGACCCGTTGCGCAAGGACGAGGCCAGCGGGGTATGGGAAGGCTTTATCGCCGACGATGAAAACGGCCGCCGCCCGGCTGCCGGCTCGCGCTACAAGCTGCACGTGGTAGCCCACGGCCAGGGCAAGGACCGCCTGCCCGCCTACCTGCGTCGCGCCGTGCAAGACGAGCAGACAAAGGACTACTCGGCCCAGCTCTGGGTGCCCGAGACCCCGTTTAAGTGGACCGATTCAACTTTCCGCGTGGCCAACGCCACCAAAGGCCAGCCGCTCATCTACGAGGCGCACGTGGGCATGGCCCAGGAGGAAGGCCGCGTGGGCACCTACCGCGAGTTTGCCGACTATGTGTTGCCGCGCATTCAGGCTGATGGCTACAATGCCGTGCAGCTCATGGCCGTGCTGGAACACCCATATTACGGCTCGTTTGGCTACCATGTGGCTAATTTCTTTGCCCCCAGCTCGCGCTTCGGCACGCCCGAAGAGTTGAAATACCTGGTGAACGAGGCGCACCGGCGCGGCATCGTGGTGCTGCTCGACCTCGTGCACTCGCACGCCGTGAAAAACGAGGCTGAGGGCCTGGCCGACTTCGACGGCTCGGGCAACCTCTACTTTCACAAGGGCGAGCGCGGCAACCACCCCGGCTGGGACTCCAAGCTCTTCGACTACGGCCGGCCCGAGGTGCAGCAGTTTTTGCTGTCCAACCTGCGCTACTGGCTGGAGGAATTTCACTTCGACGGCTTCCGCTTCGATGGGGTGACTTCCATGCTCTACCATCACCACGGCGAGGGGCACGCCTTCGGGGGCTACGACAGCTACTTCGGCCCGCAGGCCGACGAAGACGCCATTCTCTACCTCATGCTGGCGAGCACGCTGGTGCGCGAGCTCAAAAAATCAGCCCTGCTCATTGCCGAGGATATGAGCGGCCTGCCCGGCCTGTGCCGGCCCATCGCCGACGGCGGCGTGGGCTTCGATTATCGCCTGGGCATGGGCTTGCCCGATTTCTGGATTAAAACCCTCAAGCACCAGCGCGACGAAGACTGGGACCTGGGCGGGCTGTGGCACCAACTCACCAACCGCCGCCAGGGCGAAAAAACCGTGGCCTACGCCGAAAGCCACGATCAGGCTTTAGTGGGCGACAAGACCTTGGCCCAGTGGCTCTACGGCGACGCCATCTACCACCACATGCAGGTGCTGGATGGCGACGGCGGTGCGGCGCGGGCCACGGCGCTGCACAAGCTCATCCGGCTCATCACGCTGAGCGCGGGCGGCGAGGCCTACCTCAATTTCATGGGCAACGAGTTTGGTCACCCCGAGTGGATAGACTTCCCGCGAGCTGGCAACGACTGGAGCTACCACTACGCCCGCCGGCAGTGGAGTCTAGCCGACAACCCGGACTTGCGCTACCACCAGCTGCTGGCCTTCGACCAAGCCATGCTGACCCTGGCACGCGAGCGCCAGCTACTCATCAAAGGCCCGGCCACGCTGCTCAATATTGATACGGGTAACAAAGTCATCGCTTTCGAGCGTGCCGGCCTGGTGTTCATATTCAGCTTCAACGTGAGCGAAAGCTTCTCCGACTACGGTATCCCGGTGTCGGCGGCGGGGCGCTACCGCCTAGTACTGAGTTCCGACCGACCCGCCTTCGGCGGCTTCGACCGGCTCGACGAGCAGGTAGCGTACGATACGCTCGGGGGCGGTGGCACGGCCGAGGCCCCGCGCCTGCGCTTGTACGTGCCCAGCCGCACGGCTTTAGTGCTGGCGAAGGAGTAACGGGAGTAATGAGAGTAATGGGTAATGGCTTTTGTAGAATTACCCATTACTCTCATTACTCACCTCAGTGTCGCCCTTTACGCTGCTCGGCCACCTCATCGAGCCGGTGGCCCTGCTCGCGGCCGAAGCGCACGTGCTTGGCCGCCCCGATTACTTGCGAGGAATAAATTCCCTGGTGCCCCGACGTCAGGTAAGCCACCACGCAGGCCACCAAAAAGTACGCGCCCGCGTGCGAGCCAAACAGCTCCACGCCCAGCAGGGTGCAGGCAATGGGCGTATTGGCCGCGCCGGCCAGGATGGCGATAAAGCCCATCGCCGCCAGCAGGGCCAGCGGCAGTGGCACCACGAAGGAAAGGGCCGACCCCAGCGTAGCTCCGATAAAGAACAGCGGCGTTACCTCGCCGCCCTTGAAGCCGCAGCCCAGCGTAAGCGCGGTAAAAGCCATTTTGAGCAGGAAGACGTAGGGCATTTGCGGCACCTTGCCGGCCGCCACGATGGTTGCGTCGCCCAGCCCGATGTACTGCGTGCCCAGCGCCAGGATGCCTGCTGTGAGCATCAGCCCACCGATAACCGGCCGCAGCGGCGGCCACGGCACCCGCTGGAACTGGTGCCCCACCCAGTGCGTGAGAATGGCGAAGCTGCGGGCCGCTAGGCCAAACAGCGCCCCGCATACTACCGTGAGCAGCAGCCGTGAGGGGTCGAAAGGAGGGGCGTCGAGTACCGGAAACAGCTCGTAGTGAATGCCCCAGGCGCGGGTAACCCAGGCGGCGCTCACGGCGGCTAGTACGCTGGGTACGAGGGCGTCGTAGCTCACGGCGCCGATTACCACCACCTCAATCCCGAAAACTGCCCCGGCCACCGGCGTGCCAAATACCGAGGCAAAGCCCGCGCTAATGCCCGCAATGAGCAGCAGGCGACGGTCACGGGCGCTCACCTTGAAAATGCGGGTGAGCTGGTCGGCCAGCCCGCCGCCCATCTGCACGGCGGTGCCCTCGCGGCCCACCGAGCCGCCAAACAGGTGGGTGAGCAGCGTGCTACCCAGCACCAGCGGCACGATGCGCGGCGAGATAACGCCGTGCGGACTGTGAATTTCGTCGAGCAGCAAATTATTGCCCCGGCTCGCATCGCGGCCCAGGTAATGGTAAGTCGCCCCAATCGCCAGCCCCGCCAGTGGCAGCCCGGCAATGATGGCCGGGTGCGCCTCACGATAGTGCGTAACCCAAGCCAGCGTAACAATGAACAGCGCCGAGGCCGACCCGGCTAAGATGCCCACCACGCTGCAAATGGCCAGCCAGCGAAGCAAAAACAGTACCGTGGGCGTCTGCTCAGCCTGTAACATGGGCCGGAGCACGGGCCGCAGCAGGCGGTAGGGAGATTTAGGGAAAATATCCAAAATATAAAAGCCCGCCGCGTAGAGCGACGGGCTGAAAAAGTACGGGCCAGCGGCCCCGGGGTTGGGCGAAGTGGCGCGGAGCTTCAGTCCGCGGGCGGTAGGCTGACGATTCGCGGACGAAAAGCCCGCGCTACTCGCGCTTGCGGCCGATGCTGAGGCGGTAGAGCGTTTCGGTGAGGCGCTTGGCGCGGATGTCGGCATTTTTGGCCCCCTTGAGGTAACGCACGTAAGCGCGTTGCTCTAGTTTGTTCAGGCTTTTGAAAAACTTGGCGGCGGCTTCTTCCTTGGCCAGGCCGGCGGCCAGGTCTTCGGGTAGGCTCACGACGCGCTCGGTGGTATCGTGGCGCAGGGCCACGTGCAGCACGTCGCCGATAGTCTTGCCCACGGCGCGGCGCACTTCACGCGGTATCACGAGGGCGTGGTAGCCGTCGCCAAGCGGCGTAAGCTCACCTTGGTAGGGAAAGCCGTCGATGGTGGCCTGCACTGGCAGCTCTTCGTGGGTGCCGTAGCGCTCTTCTACCGAGAAGGGCGGCACGACAAATACGTCGCCCGTGCGCGGGTCGGCTTCGAGCGTCGCCTCAAATTCCTGTTCAAAATCCGTCATTACCCACAAAAATACGGAGAACCAAGAACTGAGAACTTAGAACCGGGAGATGAAAAGCTGTTTTCTTGGTTCTCAACTCCCGGTTCTAAGCTCTCAGTTCTAGCCAGCCACTAAGCCGCGAGCTTCGGCTGGGCATCGCGCAGGGCCTGCGCTACCGCCTCGGCCTCGGCGGCCGGGATGGTCAGCACCATGCCGTAGTGCAGCCCCAGCTCGCGGCGCAGGCGCTGGGCCAGGGCGGGCGTTTCGGCCAGGATGAGGTCGGCCCGGCGCAGGGCCTGGCGCTGAAGCTCAGCCACCCAGCCGGCGGCCGTGTCGATTGATTCGGTCTCGGTGGCGGCCAGGGCGGCCACGTGCAGCACCAAGGGCTGGCCGGTGCGCTGCCGCAGCTCCTGGGCGGCCAGCCAGGTGGGCCAGGCCGGTGCGTAGATAGCGGTAAACTCCGGCTCGGCCAAGGCCAGCGGCACGGCCAGCCGGGCGTACTGGATAATTTGATAATTCAAATCGGGCGCCGGGTAGTGCTGATCGGCCGGCCGGAGAGCTTCGTACGTTGGGCTGACCGAGGACGCTGCGGGGGGTACCGGTATGTCGGTTGCGACGGGTTCCGGCTGGGGTGCCGGTGAATACGGCTCAACGGGAGTTGCCGGGCCAGGTGTATTCTCCATATCGAGTAGAAACTCGTCGGCCAGTGGCAATTCGACTTCGCTGGCTTCGGCGTCGAGTAGGTCGGTGGTTTCAGCCAGGGCTAAGTCAGTTTCCAGGTCGGCAGCCTGGGCGGCTGCCTCGGTAGGAGGGTAGCCAGGGGCCGTGGGCACTCCGGCTGGCACTGCCGCCGCACCGGACTCAGCGGCGGGCAGCGGCTCGGCGGCCAACGTAACCGAGGTGGCTGGTAGCCCGGCCAGCACCACGCCGAGGCCGGGCGTCGGCGCGAAGGTGGACCCGGCTGGCATTTCCTCTTGCGTTGAGTTGGCGTACGCCGAGTCGATTACCGGTGCGGTGGCGCCCACGTACGGTGCGGCGGGAGTGGCTACCGCACCTGTCCAGATGGGGGCGGGGAGGGGTTGGCCGGGGCGGGCGGACGGCGGATTTAAACTACCCAGCCGGAGAATGCGCACGGTTTCCCAGATTGGCGGCGCGGGTGGGCTGGCCGGGGCCGGTAAGCCCGGCAGTGCGGCAGACTCCGTGTCTTCTTCGAAAGATCCTTCGGGCTCAGTAGCTTCGGCGGGCAGCGGGGCGCTGGGAGCTTCGTCGGCGTCCGCTGGTACGGGCGGCTCGGCGGCTGGTGCTTCCGTTTCGGGCATGGCGGGCTCGGGCAGGTCGGCAGGAAGCGGGAGGTATTCCTCGGCGCTCAAGCCGTCGGGGGCGTCGGCCTGGGGCACCAGCACCAGCAGCGAATCGAGGGGCGGGGCGCTGGCCTGAGTGGCTTCCACGAGGGCCCGCACGGCCGGGGTGGCCTCGTCCCACGCCAATACGAGGACGGCGATAGGGTCGGGCGAAGCAACAGCAGGCAAAGACATTGGCAGGATTTAACCCTGCGAATAACGGCACTACAGCCGCCAGGTTAACTGCGGGGCTTAAAAAAAATAATAGAAGCTTGGGCGAGCGAGCCGGCTAATTCATCGTTTTAGCGCGGCGTTAGCCAGGTAAAAAAGTATCTTGCGAGCTTAACGACGCCCCCGCGCCGGTCTTGGCCGGTTACCTCGGGCTGTCGGTAGCTTTCTACTCTTATCCAGCTTTTTATATATGCCGACCAATTCCGCTCAGGAAAATAACTACATGCTCAACGACCTGGCGCTGCAAGCCCGCCAGGAGCACTTGCCCGGTGCGGTAGTGCGCGCCGAGCAAACCGACGACCACCTTTTCACTTTCACCACCGAAAACGGTACCCGGCTGCTGCTGCACGCGCTCAGCGACAAGATTCTGCGCTTCCGCTACCTCACGCCGGGCTCGCCCAGTGAGCCCGATTTCAGCTACGCCGTGCCCGACCCGGCCGTGGAGCGCTCGATGCGCCCGGCCGTGCCCAGCTTTCTGGAATTCAAGGAAAAAGACGACCACTACCGCCTCACCACGGCCCGGCTCATCTGCATCGTGTGGAAGGAGTCGCTGCGCACGCGGGTGCTCGACCGCTCGGGCACCATCCTCAGCGCCGACGAGAAGGGCTTTCACTGGCACCACGACGACGACACCGGCAACGACGTGGTGAAAATGAGCCACCAGGTGCCCAGCGGCGTGTGCTACTACGGCCTCGGCGACAAGCCCGCCAACATGAACCTGCGCGGCCAGCGCTTCCTCAACTGGGGCTCCGATACCTACGGCTACGTGAAGGGCTCCGACCCGCTGTACAAGAACATCCCGTTCTTCCACGTGCTGCACCAGCGCATCGCGCACGGTATTTTCTTCGACAATACCTTCAAGGCCTTCTTCGACTTCGCGGCCGAGCGGGCCGACGTGACCAGCTTCTGGGCCGAGGGTGGGGAGATGAATTATTATTTCATCTACGGCCCCACCTTGCTCGAAACCACCGAGGAGTACACCCGCCTCACCGGCCCGCCCGAGCTGCCGCCGCTCTGGACGCTGGGCTACCACCAGTGCAAGTGGAGCTACTTCCCGGAAAGCAACGTGAAGGAAATCACCCAGGGCCTGCGCGACCGCCGCATTCCCTGCGATGCCATCTACCTCGACATCGACTACATGGACGGCTACCGGTGCTTTACCTGGAGCCCGCAGCACTTTCCCGAGCCCAAGCGCATGGTGGCCGAGCTGGCCGCCGAGGGCTTCAAGACGGTGGTCATCATCGACCCCGGCATCAAAATCGACCCCGAGTACCCGGTGTACCAGCAAGGGCTGAAAAATGATTTCTTCTGCCGCCGCGCCGACGGCCCGCTCATGCGCGGCTCGGTGTGGCCGGGGCTGTGCAATTTTCCCGACTACACCCGGCCGGCGGTGCGCGAGTGGTGGGCCGGCTTGTTCAAGGGCCTGATTCAGGACACCGGCGTGCGGGGCGTGTGGAACGACATGAACGAGCCCGCCGTGTTTGAGAAGGGTACCTTCCCCGACGACGTGCGCTTCGACTACGACGGCCAGCCCTGCTCGCACAAAAAGGCACACAACATCTACGGCATGCAGATGGCCCGCGCCACCAATAACGGCGTGAAGCACTTCAGCTACCCCAACCGGCCGTTTACCATCACGCGCAGCACTTACGCGGGCGGGCAACGCTACTCCTCGGGCTGGACCGGCGACAACATCGCCAGCTGGGACCACCTCTGGCTGGCCAACATCCAGTGCCAGCGGCTGAGCATCTCGGGCTTCAGCTTTATCGGCTCCGACATTGGCGGCTTTATCGACACGCCCGACGGCGAGCTTTACGCCCGCTGGATTGCGCTGGGAGCATTCCATCCGTTCTTCCGCACCCACAGCTCGGGCGACCACGGCGACCAGGAGCCCTGGAGCTTCGGCGAGCCATTTACGAGCCTGGCGCGGCACTTTATCGAGCTGCGCTACCAGTTGCTGCCCTACATGTACACGGCCTTCTGGCAGTACACTACCCAGGGTACGCCCATGCTGCGCCCGCTCACCTTCCTCGATCAGAACGACCCCGAAACCTACCTGCGCATGGCCGAGTTCGCGCTGGGCGACCACCTGCTCGTGTGCCCCATCACGCAAGCCGGGGCCGATGGCCGCTGGATGTACCTACCCAAGGGCGAGTGGTACTACTACTGGACCGACGAGGTGAAAATCGGCGGCCAGGAAGTATGGGCCAGCGCTGATCTCACCCGCATCCCGCTCTTCGTCAAGGCCGGGGCCGTGGTGCCCACCCAGCCCGTGATGCAGTACGTGGGCGAGCAAGTGGTCGAGCAGCTCACCCTGCACGTGTACTACAAGAACGGCACCGCCGACAGCGTGCTCTACGACGACGGCGGCGATGGCTACGCCTACCACGAGGGCCAGCAGACCACCCGCCGCTTCCGCGTAGCTGGTACGGCCACGTCGCTCACCCTGACCCAGGCCAGCCAGGGCGACTACCAGCCCAGCTACGCTACCTACCGCGTGGTGCTGCACGGGCTGCCCGCCGCCATTGGGGCCGCGACCGCCGATGACCAGCCGCTGCCGCTGGCCGAGTACCCCGCTACCGAAACTACCGTAGCCGCCCCGGCCGTTGTGGCGAGCGCGAATTTTGCAGAGATAAAAATCGAGCTGGCGCTGCCGGTGGTAAAAATCGAGCAGAGCTAGCCGCGGGCTATCGGAAGTCAAACCTGAGCCTGCCCGCGCCTCCCGCCTCGGTGTGCCCCGTAGCGCACCAAGGCGGGAGGCATTTTTATGAACGACTGGCAAGGCTACCCGGCTTAGGGAAGGTGCACGGGCACTGGAGCGGCCACTTGGGGTGAGTAGTTGCGCCGCCTGGTCCGAGCCTTTGTCAGCTGCTGCTAGCTAGTACCAGGCCCCAAGCCGGGCAATGTCCAGCCCGCTGTGGATTACCGGCTCCCCGTACATACTAAAGCGGCCCAGGCAGCTAAAGTTGGTTTCCAGGCTGTCAGCAGTCAGCTCCATGTCGAACCGGGGGTGCTCGGCCGAGCGAAAGGTTGCCTGCTTGGTATTGGCAATAAAGCTGAAATACACGTCGCACATGCCGATGAGCTGGCGGGGGTGCGAAACCACGTAACGTAGCAGTACCGGGTCGGGGCTGTACTCAAAGCGGCAGGTAGCAAGTGCGTAGTCATGGCGCAGCCACAGCTTGCGGCTGGCAAAGTCCCGGTCGAAGGCCTGAATGGCCGCGAGGGAGTCGAACTGCTGGGGCGCGTGCTCTAGCTCATAGCAGCTGGCCTCGTACACTGATTTATACTCGTCGTTGGGATCGTCGTCGTCCATAAGCTGCCGGAACTCGACCACGCTCACCGTAGCCCGGTTATGCCAGTCGTAGGTAAACGTTAGCTCGGCCAGCTTGTGACCGCTGGGCTTGATAATCGTGCAGGTGCGCTCCATACCCTAAAGGTAGCCGTAGCGGCCGCACGCGGGCGCGGGCCACCACCCGGCTGCCCGCACGTTAGCAGCCCGGGCTGCTGCTCGTATGAGGCAGTGTCGCCAGCTTTTATTTAGTTACCCTCCCCATGCCCGAAACCGACCAGCCTGAGTCCAAGCTCACCATCTACGCCGCCCTGTTTGCCAACCTGGCCATTGCCGTTATCAAGTTCGTTGCGGCGTGGTTTACGGGCTCGTCGGCCATGCTCTCCGAGGCCATCCACTCCACCGTCGATACCAGCAACGAGCTGCTGCTGCTGCTGGGGCTGCGCCAAAGCCGGCAGCCGGCTAGTCCGCAGCGACCGTTCGGGCACGGGCGCGAGCTGTATTTCTGGGCCTTCATCGTGGCCATTTTCATCTTCGCCATCGGCAGCGGGGTGTCGCTCTACGAGGGCTACGAGCACCTGCGCCACCCCGCGCCACTTGCCGACCCCACCTGGAACTACGTGGTGCTGGCCCTGGCCTTCGCCTTCGACGGCGCGTCGTTTCTCATCGCCCGGCGCAGCTTCGACAAGCAGCGCGGCCGCCGCCCGTTCTGGACGGCCTTCCGCGCCAGCAAAGATCCCTCGATTTTCGTGGTGCTCTTCGAAGACGCTTCGGCGCTGCTGGGGCTGCTGTTGGCCTTTCTGGGCATCTTCCTCAGCCACTGGCTTCAACTACCGGCCCTCGACGGCGTGGCTTCCCTCGCCATTGGGGTGCTGCTGGCGGTAGTGGCCGGCCTCCTGCTGCGCGAAACCAAGAGCCTGCTCCTGGGCGAGCCCGCCGAAGCCAAGCTGCTCACCCAGATCCGCGAGCTGGCCTGTGCCGAGCCCGCCGTGCAGCAAGTGCGGCCCGCGCTCTCGTCGTACCTCGGCCCGCACGAGATTTTGGTAGTGCTGCCCGTCGAATTTGCGCCCGACCTGCCCGCCCAGCAGCTTGTCGAAGCCACCGAGCATTTGCGTACAGCTATTCGCAACTGTCACCCCGATGTGCGGCACGTGTTTGTGCAGCCGGTGGGGCCGGAAAAACAAGTAACGTAAAGCATATTGCTTACTCTAAGGAGCTTCTTAGAATGGGGGCTAATTAGGAATTACACCTAAAATGATCGATAGGGAATTGATGTAAAAACTAGCGATACCCTACCAACGTTGGTAGGGTATCGCTAGTTTTTACATCAATTCCCTATCAGATTTATGGCACGCCCTCTTACCAATGCGGAGCCTTCTCATTCGCTCGAAGCAGCCGTACGGGCTCACTTCGGTCTGACTCAGGAAGCGCTGGGCCGCTATCTGGGTACCAGTGCCCCATACATCGGTCATCTCGAAGCCGGTCGTCGTCGCGCTTCCGCCTCACAAAATAAGCTTCTAGACGACCTAGCCCGCCTGCTACCGCCGCCCGAAGGTAGCGGCCCACCCGCGCCCGTCTTTGACAAGCCCGCCTTGCCTGCCGCGCCACCAGTACCCGTCCTCCCCAGCACTGATTCCCTACCCGCCGCCCCGCTGCGCCAGCGGCAGCGGCAAGTATTGGCGCAGGCGGCGCGACTGCGGCTGCTCCTGCATCAGCAAGGCAAGGGCTACGTGTTGCAGCAGCGGCGGCAGTGGGGGTTAGGCGTCCTGCAAGCCGGGTTGCTGGCTGGCCCTACTGATGCCGCCCAGCAAGCTCATCGCCTACGCTGGCTGGCTACCTTGGCCGCCGACGTGGCCGCTGCCGCGCCCAGCCACGCTGCCGAGGCCGGGCAGGCGCTGCAAGTAGTGCGCCTGCTGGCGCTAGAGCTGGAAGCCGCTGCCCTAGAGCAGCTACTGGGTAAGCAATAAGTACTGGGTGGCAAGTGAGAAAAAAATGATACCGTTCAGCATACTGGCAAACATGGTCGCGGCGTTGGGCGGAAGCATTCTATTTTTTCACCTTTACTATTCTTCAACATGGCATTGCCCATAGAATTGCTGACCACCCGCGCCCTGTGCGACGAAGTACTGGCCGAGCTGCAAATTGAGCTCGACGACCTCACCTTACGCAAGGCCAACTACGACCGCCGCGACGACAAAGCCACGGCCCGTGCCACCGATATTGGCGAGGAGCTGGCTACCCTCGACCGCGACGTGGCCGACCTCACTGCCCAGCTAGCCGCCATGCCCGCCGATAGCAAGTATCGCCCGCGCCGTGAGGCCGAACTGCGCACGGCCGTGAAGCGCCGGGGCGACTTGGCAGCCGCGCAAGTCACGCGCGGGCCGGTAGCCGCCTTCGGGGCGGCCGTTGACTTGCGCCAGGTGAGCGCGCAGGTAGCCGAGCTGACCACGGCCAAGGCAGAAGTAACCGCCCGTCGGGCAGCGCTGCCCGCCTAGCATGGCAGCAGCTAAGCAAAAAACCCCCACCTGGCTCGGCCGGGTGGGGGTTTTAATTGTGCGGCAGTCTTTCGTCAATCTAAAGACTAGCTTATCGCGCTCACCGCACTTCCAGGCGCAGGGCCGGGGTAGTGCCGGTGCGCACTTGGTAGATGCCCGGGGCAAGACCGGCGGGCAAATTCAGTGTGGCGGTACCCTGGGCGTCGGCCTTGGTGGTGAGTACGAGGTGACCAACTACGTTGTAGACTTGCACCACTGCTCCAGGAGTAGCCCCGGTAAGCGTGGCTGCGTTGTGCGTCGGGTTAGGGAATAGGCTCAGGGAGCTGCTCGCAGATTTTTTCTGAACCCCGCGGCCTTGCGCGGCCGAGCCCTGCCCGGCCAGCACAGTGAAGTGGAGGCTGTCGCTGTTAGCCTCGGCCGTGTGTACCATCACGTAATGCTCGCCCGTGGCGACGCCACTCGGCACAACGGCCGTGAGCGAGGTCGGGGAGTGGTACGTAACGCTCGTGGCTTGCACGCCGGCAAACGTCACCTTGCTGCCGGTCGTGAAGCCAGTGCCGGTGAGCTCCACGGGGGAGCCAGCCTTCTCGGCCGAGGGATTGACGGCCGTAAGCTGCGTAGTTGAGGTAGTGAAAGTAGTAGTAGCGGCTTGGGAGCTGGCCCCGTTGGTGCAGGAGGTGACGATGCTTACCGTGTAGGTAGTGCCCGCGGCTAAGCCGGTCAGCTGGACGGGCGAGGCCGTTACGGTCCGCGTAGTAGTAGCCGGGCTGGTCGTCACCCGGTAGCTGCTGGCCCCCGCGCTGGCCGTGAAGTTTATTCTGGCCGAGTTGCGGGTGATGTTGCGGGCGCGCAGCGTGGTAGGCGCGGCGCAAGATGCCGCCACGGTGCCCGCGCCGGTGACGCAGATGGTGAAAGTGCCGTCTACCCGGGTGGTTGAGCCCGTGTAGGGGAAGTAGCGCACGTAGTAGCGCGTATTGGGCGTGAGGCCCGAGAGGCGCAGGGTTTCGGTGCCACCGTCGCCCGTGCTGTCGGCGCAGCTCATGCTAGACAGCGCCCCGCAACTGCCGCTGAAGCCTTCGAGCACCCCGTCGAAGGTGCCGGTGGCCGTTACCTTGTGCGATCTGCCAGTGGCCACGAAGCTATACCACAAGTCGTTGGCCGTGTAGCTGGCGTAGCCGTTGCACGTCACGGCCACCTGCGATTGGGTTGCCCCGTTGGTGGTGCCGCTCGTGTTGGTGCAGCTAGTATTCGACACCAGCGTCAGGGCACCGGCGCACTCGTCGTTGGCCGGCCGCGCACTGGTTGTGCTAAAGGTCGTGCTGGCCGTAGTTGGGGTGCCACCCGAGCAGTTGGTCGTAACGTTCACGGTGTACGTGGTACCCGCCGTTAGGCCCGTCAGGCTTACCGGGGAGGCCGTCACGGTGTACGTAGTCGTGGCCGGGCTGGTCGTTACCACGTAGTTACTGGCCCCGGCGCTGGCCGTGAAGCTGACGCTGGCCGAAGTAGCCGTGATGCTGCCCACCGACAGATTGGTTACCGGGTTGCACGCCGCCGTATTGGCCGCGATGGTGAAGTTGGCGTCGGAAATATCGAAAAAGTAGTTATCGGCAGCTTCCACCATCACGCGGGCCGTGGAAGTGCTCAGATTGGGCACCGTGATGGCCTGGGTGCCGTCGTTGGGCGTACCCGCCAGCAGCACGGTCGGGTAGGTAAAGCCGCCGTCGGTGCTGAGGCGGATGTTGACCGTGGCGCAGCTTACGGGCGAAACGTTGGTGTTCGCAACGTTCCAGGTGACGGTCTGGGTAGAGCCGCCCGCCCAGCTAACGGCCGTGTTGGGAGCCGTTACCACGAAAGGCCCGGCCGCGCTGGTGCTGCTCAGCGACACGGTGCTGCTGCTGTTGATGCCGCCGATTACGCCGGCGCTGCCGTTGTGCTGGTCGCGGAGCGTCACGCGGAACGTGAGGGGACGGCTCACGGTGGGCAGGCGCTCGCCGAGCACGGTCGTATTATTTACGAGGCTGCTCAGCCGTGGGAAGTAGCGCGTAGGGCTGGTGCTGGGCAAGAAGGAGCGGAACAGCGGAATGGGGTCGTTGGCCTGCTGGGCAGCCAAGGCCGTGCCAGCCGAGCCCAGGTCATATTGCTCCCAGCAATACGTGAGGGGATCACCGTCGGCATCGCTACCCACGGCCGTCAACTTAAACGGCGTGCTAATGGGCAGTACCTTGCCCCCGGCCGGCAAGGTGGTTACGGTGGGCGGCGTATTGCCCGTAGCGGTGGTAGTTCCGCAGCTGGTAGTAGCCAGGAAACTCATAATTTCCTCGTAGTTGACGACGTGGAAATACGCGTCAGAATGAAGCTGCGTGTTGCTATCCGAGCCGCAGAGGCCGGCGTAAGCCATGATGGTTGATCCGGAGCCCGGCTCGTAGGCGGTGCTCGCGTTGCGGGTATCGTTGCCGCAGCCGTCGGTGTTGCTATTGAAGGGGTGGTTGGCCCCCACCTCGTGGCCGATTTCGTGCGCCACGTAGTCGATATCGAATGAATCGCTCACGGGAGAGTCGCTGCCCGTCACGCCCATTGCCTTGCGGCCAGCGTCGCAGGTGGCCCCCAGGCTGGCGATGCCCCCGCCGCCGGTGCTGAATACGTGGCCGATATCGTAGTTGGCAGAGCCAATGACGGCATCCACGTTCCGCTGGTTTTCACCAAGCATTATTCCCCCGTCGTTGTTGGTGTAGGGGTCAGTCGAGGCGTCGGTATAAATCAGCGAAGAGTTGTTGCTCACCAGGACGAAGCGGATGGCCAGCTCTTTCTCGTACACGCCCACCACCCGGTTGACGGAAGTGACGATGGCCGCCTGCGCCGCCTCCACGGTGCCACCCTGAAAAGAAGTGTACTCGCCGGTAGCAGCCACGGCCAGCCGGTAGATGCGGAGCCCCTGGCCCGTGGTGCGGAGCGCCGAGCGGTGGCGGCTGGGCGGCGTGGTTGGAGCGGGCACCGCGCACTTGAAGCGCATGGCGGGCATGGCATCCTTGTCGTAGCTCAGGTAGTGGACCTTATCGGTGCGGGTAGCCGGGTCGATATACACCGTCCGGTGCCGGTCGGACAGCACTTGCGCGTGAAAGCCTTGCGAAGTCATGTCGAGCCGCACGCTCGCGGTGGGGTCGTCGATGCCCACGCCGCTGTAGGTTTTAAGTTGGGGGAACTTCGCCGCCAAGCCCGGCTCCATTACTGGCGACTCGACAATGCGGAACCGCTCGTTTCGGCCACTGGGCATGGGTAAAGTCAGCAGGGTGGGGGTGGTGTTGGGGCGACCTTCCAGCGGGGCGGTGTTCAGGGCGAGTTGTAAGCCTGCTACATCCAGGGTCAGTGAGCGCGAGCTGCGCAGGGCCTTCGCTAGCGGCGAAGTGGCGGCGGTGCGCTGGGCGGCAGCGTCATCTTGGAAATACGGCAATGCATCTCGCTGCTGTGCCTTGGCTTCCAGCGAGCCCAGGAGTAAAAAGAACGCGCCGAGCTTCTTTAAGCTCAAAGAAAGAGGAGACACCTGTTTTGAACTGTCCAGCTTGTGGCTGAAATACCAGTTTTCCATAAAGAAATACTTGTATTGGTTGTTGGTAAAAAGTGTGTCCCCCTACACGGTAAGTTAAAAATATGGTTTCATTGTATATTAAATTGGGTAATAACCTATTGATTCAAGCAAGGATAAAATTGCCCCGAAAAGCTGGCTTCGCTGGCGCAAATCGCGGGAAGAACCATGATTTCCGTAGTCGGAGCGGGCTCGGTAATCGAATAAACAGGGCGTTACAAGCTGGTGAGCGAGGGCCGGCCCTGGCTGATCGCCGCTCGCGCTTGCGCCGACAGGCTATACCGCCAAGTCCCTTACTGTCCCGCTAAACCGGCAAGTCCAGCTAGCCAGCCCCGCGCACCTAGCCAGCGGCGAAAAGCAGGCCAGGCAGCTTTTCGATGGGCAGAGGTGTTGGGTGCCGCAGCTCGGGGCGCGACGTACATAATTACGCCCCCTCACGGAGCGCAAACGTTTGCGACCAGCAGAAATAGCCGCGACCAGCCAAACTGTGCTTAATATTGGCCCCCCTAGCAATGAGCTCGCCGTGACTCGTGCGCTAGGGGTCGTTGATTATCCCTCGCGGACGCCATTGTCAGCGAGGTTTTTACCCCCTACAAGCCCACCTTTGCAATGGCTAAGATTAAAGTAGCAAACCCCGTAGTAGAGCTCGATGGCGACGAGATGACGCGCATCATCTGGAAGTTTATCAAGGACAAGCTCATCCTGCCCTACCTCGACCTCGACATCAAGTATTACGACCTTGGCATTGAGTACCGCGACCAGACCAACGACCAAGTAACGATTGACTCGGCCAACGCCATCAAGCAGTACGGCGTGGGCATCAAGTGCGCCACCATCACCCCCGACGAGGAGCGCGTGAAGGAGTTTGGCCTGAAGCAGATGTGGAAGTCGCCCAACGGTACCATCCGCAACATTCTCGACGGTACGGTATTCCGCGAGCCCATTGTGACCAGCAATGTGCCCCGCCTCGTGCCCAACTGGACGGCCCCCATCTGCATCGGCCGCCACGCCTTCGGCGACCAGTACCGCGCCACCGACTTCGTGACCAAGGGCAAGGGCAAGCTCACCATCACCTTCACGCCCGAAGATGGCGGCGAGGTGCAGTCGTTCGAAGTATTTAACTTCAAAAACGACGGCGTGGCCCTGGCCATGTACAACACCGACGAGAGCATCCGGGGCTTTGCCCACGCCTGCTTCAACCAGGCCCTGATGAAAGGCTGGCCGCTGTACCTGAGCACCAAGAACACCATCCTGAAGAAGTACGACGGCCGCTTCAAGGACATCTTCCAGGAGATCTACGAGCAAGACTACCTGGAGAAATTCAAGGCTGCTGGCATTACCTACGAGCACCGCCTCATCGACGACATGGTGGCCTCGGCCCTCAAGTGGAACGGCAACTTTGTGTGGGCCTGCAAAAACTACGACGGCGACGTGCAGAGCGACACCGTAGCCCAGGGCTTCGGCTCGCTGGGCCTGATGACTTCAACCCTCGTCACGCCCGACGGCAAAACGATGGAAGCAGAGGCTGCCCACGGCACCGTGACGCGCCACTACCGCGACCACCAGAAAGGCAAGCCCACCTCGACCAACCCCATCGCCAGCATCTTCGCCTGGACGCGCGGCCTGGAGTTCCGCGGCAAGCTCGACGGCAACCAGGAACTCATCGACTTCTGCCACGCCCTGGAGCAAGTGTGCATCGAAACCGTAGAAAGCGGCAAAATGACCAAGGATCTGGCCGTCTGCATCCACGGCAACAAAGTAGAGCACGGCCGCGATTACCTCTACACCGAGGAGTTCTTGGAAGCGCTCGACGAGAACCTGAAAAAGAAGCTGGCCAAGTAAGCAGCCAAGCTATTATTCAGCGTCACTAAAAAGCCCCCGCTACGCACGTAGCGGGGGCTTTTTAATGCGAGAAGCCCTGTGAGGCGCAGTCGGGCAAACGACCGGCCTGCTCTCTGCGGTCGCCTATTCTATCAGTAAGCACTGGACTAGGCCTTCTTAATAGCTGCAAAGGTGTAGAATTACGCTAGGCCAGTTCCTATCGTAGGGGGCGTAAAGCACTAGCAACTACCCAACTCTACCCTGACGCGAGCTACAAACGCAGCCGGACGGTGACTGAGCGGTAGCTACTAGTCGTGCGAGCGAAAACCGCCACCTTAGATTGGATATTGATGGCTAATCGTAGCCACATTCCAAATGATGAAGCTTAGCGCTGGCGCGCTGTTCGAGGTTGTTTGTGCTTCGGCCTGCTCAGTGTCAAACGGTATCGTAAGCATCTGCTGGCCACCCTTCCGAAGCTGCTATAATTCGTGTGCTGAGCACCTATGACCTACGCACGAAGAGCGTTGTACCCGCGACCTTACGGCCCCACTTCTAAAATATCGCCGGGTTGGCAATTAAGGGCTTGGCAAATTGCCTCCAGCGTACTAAATCGAATGGCTTTCGCTTTACCGGTTTTCAGTATCGAAAGGTTTGAAACAGTTATATCCACTTTAGCCGCCAATTCGTTGAGCGACATTTTGCGTCGGGCCATCATGACATCTAGGTTTACGATAATGGGCATACGTCACACCGTTAACTCGTGCTCGGCCTGAAACTCGACTCCGCGCCGAAATACTTGTGCGAGGACGAAGATGACGCTTGCTAGGAATAGCCACTCGGCGCTTCCGGCGGCTGATGGTACCGGTCCGCCCCGTTGGAGCAGCCACGTACTGTAACCAGCCACTACCAGTAGCACCAGGCCCTCTAGCAGCGCCACCTGGCTCATGCGCACGAGTAGCACCGCTGCTTCGGCTTGGAAGGGCCGCTCAAAATCAAATTTGCCTAAGGCTTTCACCAGCAGATAGGTGAGAAAAGCCTTCAGGGCGGAGGAAGCTATCAGTAAGGACACATAGAGGCCGTAGGACGTGGTATTGAATTGGTAAAGACCAAGCAGGTCCAGTCCGAGCGGTAGCCGTTTAGCGCTTAATGGGTTGTCGACTAAACTGATAAGGAACGAAATTAATAAGGCCCCGGTGTTGATGCACAGGCCAATAAATACAAACCAGAAGATGGTCTTCAGGAAGGCAAGCAGCAGTTTGGGATGTGGTTGCATAAGATGAAAAGAAGTAAAGTGATGAGCAAAGCTACTTCAATTTTATTGATAAACAGTAAATATTACGTCTTAAAAAGAAATTTTTTACTGAAAACCCTCGCTCGGCGGCCTGCCATTAATCTGAGCGGAATGTAGTTTTTACCTGCTCCCAGTCACTAGGAATTCTTATAGTAGTTTTATTGCCCCGCTGCTATACGACTTCTGCCACGCCCTGGACAGGGGTGCATCGAAACCGTCGAAAGCGGCAAAATGACCAAAGACTTGGCCGTCTGCATCCACGGCAACAAAGTAGAGCACGGCCGCGATTACCTCTACACCGAGGAGTTCCTGGAAGCTCTTGACGAGAACCTGCAAAAGAAGCTTGGCCAATAAACTGGCTAAGCAAGCTTAACTTCCATACTAAAAAGCCTCCGCTATTCAGATAGCGGAGGCTTTTTAGTATGGGAACACTGGGATGCCCAGTTGGTCAAGCGGCTGGCCCGTTCTCTTCAGCGGCTTATTCTATCGTTAGGCGCTGGGCTAGAGGTGGCTGCTCAGCCGATAGCAGCAAGAGCGTGTAGGAGCCCTTTGGTAGCTCCCGCACATCAACCCGGTGGTTGGCGGGTAGTGCAGCCTGCCGCACTACCCGGCCGGTAAGGTCAAGCAGGCGTAGGTAGGCACTCGACTCTGGTAGCGAGGGTAGTTCCAGTGTAATGAAGCTGGTGCCTAGATTAGGGTAAACGCGAAAGCCAGCCGCGCGAGCGTGGGCTTGTGCCGTGCGCAGCAATACGCCGGTGGTAGCGTTGTAGGTGATCATAGGCCAGCCAGTGGCCCGAAACTCGGTAAACGGTCCCAGATAGCCGGGGTCAGTGCCGGCGCAGATAGGCGACTGCGGCTGCAAGTACTGCCCCACATTGCCGAACTGCTCGTAGATGCGCCCCAGCCATTGCCCTTGCGCCGGGGCACCGGTCGGCGTAGTCAGGTGCGCCCGAAACCAGCGGAGCGACCGGCCGCCTACCTGTTGCGTCCCCACGCTATCAACTATCACCCGTACCTGCTCGGTGGGGCAGGGGCCTTGCGGCACTACGCGGGGCGTTAGCCAACTGCCGCCAACGGGCGCGGCGAAGTCGTAGAGGGTAAAAAACTACCCGTTGGCTCGTACCTCCACCCGGCTGGCCGACACCCGCGTTACGACGCTCGGCAGCGCATAGGTGCTGGGTGGCACGGCAACCGGACCGGCGTAGCCGTGGCTAACCACCTGCCGCGGTTAGGAGCTGCGCGGGCTGCCCCGCCACCAGCGTGTCGCGTACGTAGCGTACCATTAGGGCACCCTGCTCGCTAAACCTGCCATAGCCATAAGTCCAGCTAGCCCCTGCCGGGCACCAGATGGCCGGATTAGCCGATTGGGCCCGCGCAGAAGGGGCTAATCCCAGCAGTAGTAGGCAACGTAGCAATCGGTTCATACACAAGGGCGGGTAAACTTTAGCTAAAGCACGACTAGCTAAACTGGATAAGGCCGTATTGGCTTTATGCTCGCTGCCCCAATGCGAGAGTATCGGCCCGCTGTCCGGGCGTAAAAAAAGCGCGCTAGCCAAGCTAGCGCGCTCTTACAGTAGTCGTAGATAAAAACTTACGCCAGGTGATTCGACGTAGCCTTAGCCGTGAGGAACTCGCGGTTCAGGATGGCGATGTTTTCCAGCGAGATGCCTACCGGGCACTCGGCTGCGCACGAGCCGATGTTGGAGCAGGCACCGAAGCCTTCGATGTCCATCTGGGCCACCATATTTTCGACGCGGGTTTTGGCTTCTACCTGGCCCTGGGGCAGCAGGGCCAGCTGCGATACCTTGGCCGAAACGAACAGCATGGCCGAGGCGTTTTTGCAGGCCGCTACGCAGGCCCCGCAACCGATGCAGGTAGCCGCTTCGAAGGCGCGGTCGGCAATCTCCTTCGGAATCGGAATCTCGTTGCCGTCGGGGGCGCCGCCGGTGTTCACGCTCACGTAGCCCCCGGCCTGGATGATCCGGTCGAAGGCCGAGCGGTCCACGCTGAGGTCTTTGTTTACCGGGAAGGCATTGGCCCGCCAGGGCTCGATGGTGATGGTATCGCCATCCGAGAACTTGCGCATGTGCAGCTGGCAGGTCGTGGTGCCCTTCTCGGGGCCGTGCGAGCGGCCGTTGATGAAGAGGTCGCACGAGCCGCAGATGCCCTCGCGGCAGTCGTGGTCGAAGGCTACCGGGTCCTGGCCGCTGTGCAGCAGGTCCTCGTTGAGCACGTCGAGCATCTCCAAAAACGACATGTCGGGCGAAATACCTTTCACCTGGTAGTCAACAATGCGGCCTTCCGTCTGGCGGTTGGGCTGACGCCAAACTTTCAGCGTCAGGTTCATGGGTTTAGCGTTGGGGTTGGAGCCAGCCATCTGTTTTTGAATTATGAATTATAAATTATAAATTATGAATTATGAGTCGGGACCGTACGTCTTACCTCTAATTCAGAATTCAGAATTCAGAATTCAGAATTTATAATTGTTTACTTGTAGCTCCGCTGCGTGAGCTTCACGTTTTCAAATACCAGCTCTTCCTTGTTGAGGCGCTCGGGCTGGTTTTCGCCCATGTACTCCCAGGCGGCTACGTAAGCGAAGTTTTCGTCGTCGCGCTTGGCTTCGCCGTCCTCCGTGGCGTACTCCTCGCGGAAGTGACCGCCGCAGCTTTCGTTGCGGTTGAGGGCGTCGTCTACCATTAGCTCGCCCAGCTCGATAAAGTCAGCCACGCGGCCGGCTTTTTCCAGCGCCTGGTTCATCTCCTCACCAGTGCCGACTACTTTCACATCCTGCCAGAACTCCTTGCGCAGCTTGGCAATTTCCGCCTTCGCGTACTTGAGACCTTCGGCATTGCGGGCCATGCCGCAGTACTCCCACATGAGGTGACCCAGCGCCTTGTGAAACTCGTCGGGCGTGCGGTTGCCCTTGATGCTGAGCAGCTGCTCCACGCGCGCCTGCACGCCGGCCTTCGCTTCGGCAAAGGCGGGGTTGTCGGTCGTTACCGGCTTGGGCGGCGTGTTGGCCAGG
>CAJYVK010000390.1 GCA_913778455.1 uncultured Hymenobacter sp.
AAAGCTTTATTCTGCGCCGCACCGGCCAGCTCCCGGCGGCTTACCGGGTCATCAGCCTGGGGATGCCGCCGGCCGTGGCGCAGCTCAACGACTTTTACACCCTCGACAGCAACCAGAACAGCTACCCGCTCACCTACAAGCACACGTTTCGGCCGCTCGTGGCGGGCGAGCTAGCCAAGAGCCCGGCCCTGGCCACGTACTACGACGCCTGGGGCAACCGCTGCTACCTCTTCTCCGCTGAGCTGGGGCGCGAGTATCTCTTCGGCAAGCAGCCACCCCGCACCGTGCAGCACCTGGCCTTCGACGCGGCAGCGTTTCGGGCGCTGGGGGGGCGCTACGTGCTGTCGGCCGTGCGCCTGGCCCACCCCGAAGAAGGCGGCCTGCGCCTGCTGGGGGTGTTCAGTAACTCGGAAGCCTACTGGCGGCTGCACCTCTACGAAGCGGCCCGCTAGGCCGCCGCTGATTCATCGGCTGCGGCAGCCCCGGGCGGGCGGCGGGCGGCGCTGGCGGCTAGCTCGTCGTGCCGTTGGCAGTCGTGCAGCCAGGCCGCCGCCCCCTCCACCGTCGAAAAAAGCTGTAATTCAAATTGCCCCTCGAAGGGGTGCGTGGCTAGCAGCGTACTCAGGTCGGCTTCGGTGTGGGGCTGGAGTACGTGGGCCACGTAGCGTAGCCCCAGCCGGGCGGCCTGCGGGGCCCACACCCGTTGCAGCCAGTCGATTGAGTCGAACCACGGACCCTGGAGCTGGCTGTTGTCGTTGAGCAAGTAATGTACGGGTAACATGCTCAGGGGCTCTAGGATAACCTGGGCGCCCCGTTCAGCTTCAAGGGGCGATACGAAGCCCTGCCAGGTGGTGCGTAGCCAGTGCTCGTCGGCTACGTATTCGGTGGTGCAAAATGCCTGCCCGTTGGCGTGGCGCAGGATGCGAGGAAGATTTTGCATCACGAAAAGAAAAAATAATAAAATCTATTGCCCCAGGACGCAAACGCCGGGGCGGTAGTTATAGTCGAGTTTAAACTGAACACTAGTGTGGCACCCCCTCCAAAAGGTGCCGCTGGCGTAGATTTGACCTTTCTGTCTGCCCGCGCATGGCCTCCAACAACTACCGCAACCCGTCGGGTGGCCCCGCCGCCACCAACCGTCCGGGGCCCCCCGCCGACTCCGGCGCGGCGCGTCCGGCGCGGGGCAATACGCCGCGCCCGGCCCCTGGTACCGCCCCGGCGGCTGGCTCCGCCAAGGCTGCTCCCGCGGGCCGCGCCCGCTCTGCATCAGCCGCGCCCGCCCGCCCAGCCCCCACCCGCGAGCCCCGGGTGGCCCTGCCCGACCTGGGCCAGCTCACCAGCCTGCTACGCGACCGCCGCGTGCACTTGCTCATCGGCTTTGGGCTGTTGCTGGGCTCGCTCTACCTCACCATCGCCTTCACCTCGTTTTTGCTCAATGGCCGCGCCGATCAGAGCGTGGTGGCGGCAATGGGTTCCGTATCGGTCAAGGAAGCCGGCCGCGAGTCGGGCAACTGGCTGGGCCTGCTCGGGGCCTGGCTGGCCGAAAAGTTTATTTACGAGGGCTTCGGGCTGGCTTCGTACGCGCTCATTCCTATTGTATTTTTCCTGGGCTACAAAATTGTATTTCGCCGGGCTGCCGGCTCGGTCAGCTACGTGCTGGCGCTGGGCTTGTTTAGTATGCTGTGGGTGAGCACGCTGCTGGGCTACGTGGTCGTGCAGCTGGCCCCGCCCGGCCTCGACCCCACGCTGCCCGGCAGCACCCAGGCCCACCGGCTCGACTGGCTCAGCGGCAGCGGCGGTTACGAGCTGGCCCTGTGGCTCGATTCGCTCGTGGGCTGGGGTACGGTGCTGCTGCTGGCCTTCGGGCTGATCATGTTCGTGGTCTTCTTCTTCAACGTCACTAGCCTCAACCTCAATTTTGGAGGTAAAGACGAGGAAGCCGACGAGCTGGAAATGGAAGAGGAAGCCGCGGCACCCGTCGTCCCGCCCGCCGCCCGCCCGAGCAAGGCCCGCCCCGCCGCCCCCGAGCCGGAGGCTGCTCCCGAGCCCGTCCCCGAACCGGAGTACGAGCCCGCGCCCCAGCCGCGCCCCAGCCCGTTGCGGGCCCCGGTGCCCGTTGCTGCCAGCTTCGAGGTAATAGGCGTCGCCGCCGAGGCGGAAGGCGGTGCTCCCGAGGCAACGCCCGAAGTCGCCCCCACTCCAATCCTCGCTGGCCCGGTAGCTACCGCGCTGACCGTGGCCCCGGCCGTGCCGGTGGTAGCGACTCCGGCGGCTGGCCCGGCGTTCTCCTTCGAATTGCCCGAGGCCGAGCCCGAAGTAGCGCCCGCTGCCCCCGCCATTACGGCCAGCATTCCCACGCCGCTCTCGCTGGCCGACCTTGCCGACGGCAACGCCCCGTTGCCCGTCCCGGCGCCCAAGCCCCAGGCTCCCACCGCCAGCCTGGAAATAACCGTGCCCAGCCGCGACGACCTCGACCCCAACGCCGGGGCCGACATCGCGGCCGTCGCCGACGAGCAGGAAGACGCCGACGCCATGCCCGACGTCAACTACGACCCCACGCTCGACCTCTCGCGCTACCTCTTCCCCACGCTGGAGCTGCTCAACGACTACGGCGTGGCCAAGGCTCAGGTAACCAAGGAAGAACTGGAAGCCAACAAGGACCGCATCGTGGAAACGCTGGGCCACTACGGCATCACCATTGCCAGCATCAAGGCTACCATCGGCCCCACGGTTACGCTCTACGAAATCGTGCCCGAGGCCGGCGTGCGCATCTCCAAAATCAAGAGCCTGGAAGATGATATTGCCTTGAGCCTGGCCGCGTTGGGGATTCGCATCATCGCGCCCATCCCGGGCAAGGGTACCATCGGTATCGAAGTGCCCAATACCAAGAAAGAGATGGTGAGCATCCGCTCGGTGCTGGGCTCCGAGAAGTTTGCCCGCTCCGAGATGGACCTGCCGGTGGCCTTCGGCCGCACCATTACCAACGAGGTGTTCGTGGCCGACCTGGCCAAGATGCCCCACTTGCTCATGGCGGGTGCCACCGGCCAGGGGAAGTCGGTAGGTTTGAACGTCATCCTGGCCTCGCTGCTCTACAAGCGCCACCCCGCCCAGCTCAAGTTCGTGCTCGTGGACCCCAAGAAGGTGGAATTGAGCATCTTCAATAAGATTGAGCGGCACTTCCTGGCCAAGCTGCCCGATACCGAGGAGGCCATCATCACCGATACCAAGAAGGTGGTGAATACCTTGAACTCGCTGTGCATGGAGATGGACCGCCGCTACGACCTGCTCAAGGAGGCCGGCTGCCGCAACCTCAAGGAGTACAACCTCAAGTTCATCGAGCGCCGCCTGAATCCGCGCAAGGGTCACCGCTTCATGCCCTTCATCGTGCTGGTAATCGACGAGCTGGCCGACCTCATGATGACGGCCGGCAAGGAAGTCGAGCA
>CAJYVK010000391.1 GCA_913778455.1 uncultured Hymenobacter sp.
GCCGTAAACGCCACCAGCGACCCGAACACCACCAGGTAGCCGAAACCCAACCACGCCCCCAGGCCGAAGCCGCCCGGCCGAATGGTGGTCCATTCGCCGGTGGCTGTGCCCAGACCCAGCAGGAGTGCGCCGCCGGCCAGCATCTGCATCCACGAGGCCAGCACCGGCGAGCGGGGCACTCCCGCCAGCAGCCCGTAGATGGAGCCCGCCGCCCAACTAAACGCCGCCAGCAACACCAGCCCCACGCCGCCCAGCAGCTGCGGACTGGCCCCCTTTCCGGCGAATAATTGCTCACCCACCAACAGGTACACGCCCGCAAAGCCCAGCAGCAGCCCTAGCGCTACCTGCCAGCTCGGCCGCGCGCCGCGCAGCCACAGCCAGCCCAGAATGACTATCCAGAACGGCTCGGTGGCTACCAGCAGCGCCGCCAGGCTGCTGGGCACGTAGCGCTCAGCCATGACCACGCCCCCGTTGCCACCCACCAGCAGCAGGCCGCCCACCACGAAGCTCGTGCGCCAGTGCCGGGCCGTGGGCCGCTCATAATCGGCCGACAGCCGGCCCGCCACCGTCATGATAATACCGGCCAGCACGAAGCGACTACCCGCCATCAGCAGCGGCGGCATGGTGGCAATGGCGTATTTGATGGCTAGGTACGTGGAGCCCCACAGCAGGTACACGGCCGCGAAAGCGGCGATGAGCAGCCAAAGCGGCGGCTTCACAATCGAACTAGCTGTTTGATTCATAGCCAAATAGTTTCGGTTGCAGGCTGAGAAAACTAGTGAACAGCCTAGCGGAAAGTCCATTTATACACATCGGCCTCGTAGGGTGTGGCCATGAGCTTGTCAAATACGCTACGTCCCCGCAACCGGCCGAGCACCCGGGTAGGCTTGTCGAAGTCTTCGACTTTGTGCCCCGCATACTCAGCAAAATACCCGCGCTGGTAGTACAGGACCACATCCTGGTGCAGCAGTGGTTCGTCACCGGGCTGGTACACTTGGGTGATGATATAGGCAAAGCCCAGACTGCACGGCTGGCAGGCGTACCCGGCGTAGCGTACTTTGAGCGTTACGACGCGCCCTGGCGTAACAGGCACGAACAGGCCGAGCAGTACTAATAGTGTGAAAAAGAATATTTTTTTCAGCATATTCTGACTTTCCGCTCGGCACTTCTTCCTTGAGCAAAATTATTTGCGCAGCGCTACGCGCACGCCAGCCATGAGCCAGCGCGTAGGCATCTGGGCACCCAGCAGGTCGGAGTATTTAGCGTTGAACAGGTTTTGGGCCTGGCCCACCAGCCACACGCGCTCGGGCACCAGGGCCAAATCGAGGCGGGCGTTGAAGACGGCGTAGCTGGGGGTGAGCGTCGCCACGAGTTGGCCGTTGGTGGGCGTGACGGTGGTATTCTGCTCGGGGCGCACCTTGTATACGCCGCCGAAGGCCAGCGTGAAGCGCCGGTGCGTGAGGCTCAGGTTGCCGGCCACGAGGTGGCGGGCCACGTTGGAGAGGTACTGCGTCTGCACATCGCTGTTGTTGGCCACGTGCACCCAGGTGTAGCCCACGCTGCCGTCGAAGCGCAGGCCGGGGCTGAGTTGGGCACGGGTGGTCACCTCGGTTTCGATGCCCTGGGTGCGCACCGACACTAGGTTTTGAGCTAGGCGGTAGTTTCCGTTGGGATTGATGTTGGTGAAGCCCGTCGTCTCAATCACCTGGCTGCCCGAGGCCACCATGAAGTCGATGAGGTTGCGGCTGGCCCGGTTGAAGTAGGTGCTGCGCACTGCAAGGGCGGGCAGCGGCTGGAAGTCGAAGCCCACCTCGTAATTCATAGTGCGCTCGGAGGCCAGACCGGGGTTGCCCACGCTGAAGCCGCTGGGCACGATGCCCGGCCGGATGGCCGAGTTGTACTGCTCCGTAAAGTTGGGGGCGCGGATGGCCCGGCCCACCGCGCCGCGCACGGTCAGCTTTTCGCCGATCTGCTGGCTGGCATTAACCTGCGGCACTACCTCCGTCCCGTAGCTCTGGTCGTGGTCGAGGCGCAGGGCCGCCGTGATGTTGAGGCCCGTGGCGGGCGCGATGGCCGCCACCGCAAACGCCCCGGTGTGCCAGATCGAGTGGTCGCCCCGGTCGTTGCTCTGCACGGCGCGGCGGTCGGCCTGCCCGCCCAGAATGGCCCGCACCTTGGACGATACCTGCACCTGGTGCTGCCCCTGAAAATTGAGGTAGTGGATGAGGTGGTCGTTGGCCACGGACGTCGGCGTGTACACGTACACGTCGGTGCTGGACGCCCCCACCACTTGCAGCTCGGTGCGGGCCCGCTCGTTCCAGTCGTAGCGCACCTGGCCCTGGTACCAATCGCGCGAAGTGGTTTCGCGCGAGCGGTCGCCGCTGGCGGTGGTGTAAAAATTCTGGGCGTTGAAGTCGCGCCGGTCGAAGCTGGCGCGGGCGGCGGCGCTCAGCTTATCGGTTACCTGGTACGAGCCCGACAGCGAGTAAGTATTAAGCTTGAAATCGTTGCGATTGCCGCCGGGCAGGTCGAGCAGCTGGCCGCTGGCCGTGTTGTTGAGAATACCGCCCGCCAGCCGCAGCCCCTTATCCTGGCCGAAGAAGCCAGCGTTGGTACTTTTCAGGCCGTATTCGCCGGCCAGGAAGGTGCCGGCCAGCTCCGCGCCGTCGGGGCGATGGGTGGCGGCGAAGGTCTTGGTAACGATGTTGATGAAGCCGCCCACGGCGTCGGGGCCGTAGAGGGCCGCACCCGGCCCGCGCACGATTTCGAGCTGCTCAATCTCGGCCGGTGCGATGGGAAAGTAGCCCGCAAAGTGGCCGGTCAGCGGGTCGTTGAGCCGCATGCCGTCGAGCAAAATCAGCACTTGGTTGTAGGTCGAGCCGCGCAGCGTAATGTCGGCCTGGGTGCCGAAATTGCCCCGGCTCTGCACCTCCAGGGCGGGCAGCAGGCGCAGCAGGTCGTCGAGCGAGGCCACCGGGTAGCGGCTGAGCGTACTGCCGGGTACCACGGTCACGTAGCGGCCGCTTTGGCCGGCCAGCTGGTTCAGGCGGGTGCCGTACACGGTCACTTCGCCCAGCGGGCGCCGGCCGGCGCTATCGGCCGAAATAGGATGCTGAGCCTGAGCTAACAGCGGCAAAATCAGTAGAAAGGCAGCGGGTAATTGTCGAGTCATGAGACTGATAAATGGCTCCGCAAAGCTACGGCCATTCTCCCAACGCGGCCCGCCCGGCGTGCTTACCGAGCCCCGGCGACCGGCCGCTGGCGCGTCAGCAGCAGGCCCAGCCCCAGCCCCTGGCTGAACTGAATGTTGGCGTCCTGGTCGAATTGGTACAGCACAGTACTCTGAAAATTAACGCTTAGCAAGCCATATACCTTCGCCGTAATAGTGACATCAAGGCGCTGATTTACTTGGCGCAGCCGAAACATGCCGTAGTTGGTAAATAGCAGGTAGCGGGCCTTCAGATTGGCCGCGGAGCCCAGCGGCTGGTCGAGGGTTGCCAGCAGCTGGGCGGCCAGTACTTCCCACCGCGTCCAGCGGTCGGGACTAACCCCGTACACCTGGTCGGTGGGTAAGGTCTGAAAACGGCTCAGGCCGCGCACGATGGTGAGGCGCGGCGCGAAGGGCGAGAGCCGCAGCGTGAAGCGTGAGCTGGGCCGATATTCCACGCCGTAGGCATTGGTCAGGTAGGCCGGGGCCAGGAAGCTGGACACCAGGCGCGGCTCCTCTCCCGAGTAATCGTAGCCGCGCGATAGCTGCGAGAGCATGTTCAGCGACGCGAAAACATCCCATTTTTTCGCAAACCGGCGGCCGTATTTGGTATCGAGCCAGAGGCGGTCGTTGGTTTTGCGGTAGCCCTGGCCGCGGGTGTACTGGCCGGCGTAGAGGAGGTCGGCCTCGTTGTCCCAGGTCTGCGGGCCGCGCAGAAAGTGCGCCTGGCCATTGAAGAGCGTGCTTAACCCCACCGAGGTAGCCCCGCCGCCCTTCCAGTTGTCAGACACTATCGCCTCGTTCAGGTTGATGCCCGCCTTGAGGCTGGTGCGCCAGTATGAGGTATCGGCGGGCACGACGGGCGGGGGTACTATGGGGGTAGCTTGGGCAAAGGCAGCGGCCGGTCCCAGCAGGCCCAGCGCAAGGGTAACGCACTTTTTCATTCAAACACGCAGCTGGCGAAACCGCAAAAATACCCGGCCCGCCCGCCGGCACCTACGGCACCGGGCGGACCGGCTTTATTTTGCGGCTGCATGTCCGTTTCTCCTCCCGCGGCCGACGCGCCGGCGGCGGCTAGTCCGCCCTACTACCCGGCCCTCACGGGCCTCCGCGCCGTGGCGGCCTACCTGGTTTTTTTTCACCATTTCCGCCCGCTGGCCCTCAACGAGGGCTGGCCGCGCCTGGTGCTGGGGCAGCTCTACGTAGGCGTGAGCCTGTTTTTCGTACTCAGCGGCTTCGTGCTGGCCACGCGCTACGGCCAGGGCCAGCGTGGGCAGCTGAGCGGGCGCTGGTGGCGTACCTACCTGTGGCGGCGAGCGGCCCGCATCTACCCGACTTACCTGCTGCTCAACACGGCGGCGCTGGCCCGCGTGTACTGGCCCATCCCGGCCGGCAAGCTGGGCAATACCCTCCTGCTCGTTTTTCTGAGTGAAAGCCTACTGCGCGGCTTCTCGAGCACGCTCAAATACGTGGGGCTGCCGCAAGGCTGGTCGCTCACGCCGGAAGAGTGCTTCTACCTGACGCTGCCCCTGCTCCTGCTGCTGTGGCAGCGGCGGGGCACGCTCGGGGCGGCGGGCTTCGCGCTGGCCGTGCTGGGCCTGGGCGTAGGGCTTACGGCCCTGTGCCAGGGCCGCCCGGCTTTGCACGGCTTCTTTGGCTCGTACTACCACCTGTTCAACTTCACGTTTTTTGGGCGGGTGCTGGAGTTCGTGCTCGGCGTGGGGCTGGCCCGCTGGTGGGGCGGGCGGCCGTCGGGCCACGCCCCGGGCTGGCCCTGGCGCACGCTCGTGGGCGGACTGGCCGTCGTCGTCACCATCGCCGCGCTCAGCTGGCTCGACTCGCCCCGGCCCTGGTACGAGGGCAATACTAATCCGGCCGCCATCATCCTCAACCTGGTCGCCTTTCCGCTGGGCGTGACGCTGCTGCTCCTCGGCCTGCTGACGGAAAGCAGCTGGTTGCGCACCGGGTTGGCCACGCCGCTGTTGCAGATGCTGGGGCGCAGCTCCTACTTTTTCTACGTGCTGCACATCGGGCTACTTAGCATCTGGTGGCACGATACCTTTGGCTGGGGCCGCCACATCGGGCTGCAATTCTTGGTCACGGTGCTGCTGGCCGAGATAGGCTACCGGCTGTTTGAGCGACCCGTACACCGCTGGATTATCGCCCGCACCCAGGCCCGCGTTCCTTCTCCCGCTTAGGCTGCTGCTTGTTTCATGTCGACTTCCCCGCCCCTTAGCCGGCCGCTCGCCCCGGCCTACTACCCGGCCCTGACCGGCATCCGCGCCCTGGGCGCTTTCCTGGTTTTTTTCGTGCACTTCCGGCCTGCCGGCACTCCCGAGCTGGTGGGGCGGGTGGCTACCGCCTTTTACATTACGCTGAGCATGTTCTTCGTGCTCAGCGGCTTTGCCATCGCCCACCGCTACCAACAAAGCCTGCGCATGAGCTGGGGCTGGTGGCGCGACTATTTCTGGCACCGGGCGGCCCGCATCTACCCGACGTACCTGCTGCTCAACACGGCGGCGCTGGCCCGCGTGTACTGGCCCATTCCGGCTGGTAAGCTGGGCAATACCCTCCTGCTCGTCTTTCTGAGTGAAAGCCTGCTGCGCGGCTTTTCCAACACGCTCAAGTACGTGGGCGTACCGCCGGGCTGGTCGCTCACGCCGGAAGAGTGCTTTTACGTGACGCTGCCCCTGCTCCTGCTGCTGTGGCAGCGGCGGGGCATCCTGGCGGCGGTCGGCTTCGTGCTGGCCATGCTCACGATTGGCTTAGTACTCACGGCCTTGTGCCAGGGCCGACCCGAGCTGCACGGCTTTTTCGGAACCTACCACCACTTGTTCAACTTCACGTTTTTTGGGCGGGTACTGGAATTCTCTTTCGGCGTGGGGCTGGCCCGCTGGTGGGGCGGGCGGCCCTCAGGCCACACTACGGGCTGGCCCCGCCTGACCATCGCGGGCGGGCTGGCCGTCATCGCCACCATCGCCGCGCTGGCCTGGATAGACTCGCCGCAGACGCCCTACGACGGCAACCTCTACCCTTCCACCATCCTCCTCAACATCGTCGTCTTCCCGCTGAGCATGACCTTCTTGCTGGCGGGCCTACTGGCCGAAAGCAGCTGGCTGCGCACCTGGCTGGCCACCCCCTGGATGGACGAGGCCGGTAAGCGCTCGTACTTTTTTTACCTGCTGCACGTGGGCCTGCTCAGCGTGTGGTGGCACGATACCTTTGGTTGGGGTCGTCATATTTTCGGGCAATTGCTGGTAACGGCCCTGCTGGCCGAAATCGGCTACCGCTGCTTCGAGCGCCCCCTGCACCGCTGGATTCTGGCCCGCACGGTGAATCGCCCCAAAACAACGGCGGGCCAGCCAGCTGCCGCTGGCTAGCCCGCCGGGGGTTATTGGCTTATTAGCTTACGTCCTTATTCGCCCGCTACCTCTTTGGCGGGGTCCACGTTGGGGCCTTCGTAAGAGTTGGCGTCGCCATCGGTTTCGTGCGGGGCCTCGGTGGCGTAGATGTGCTCCAGCTCGTCGGCCACGTCCAGGCTATTGATGCCCAAGTCTTTGAGCACGCCATCGGCGATGTCGTAGACGAGGCCGTGCAGGCGCGGGGGCTTGTCGCCGCGCATGGCGTTCTGGATGATGTTGGTTTTAGCCAGGTTCTGCACCTGCTCGATCACGTTGAGCTCCACGAGGCGGCGCAGGCGCTGCGGTTCGTCCTTGATGCGCAACAGCTCGGTTTCGTGCAGGCGCACCACATCGCGGATGTTGACCAGCCAGTTGTCGATGAGGCCGTACTGCTTGTTGGCCGCCGCCGCCGCCACCCCGCCGCAGCCATAGTGGCCCACCACGAGGATATCCTGCACGCCCAGTACCTCCACGGCGTATTGCAGCACGCTCAGCAGGTTCAGGTCGGTGTGCACGACCATGTTGGCGATGTTGCGGTGCACAAACATCTCGCCCGGGCCGGTGCCCGTAATGCCCGAGGCCGGCACCCGCGAGTCGGAGCAGCCGATAAACAAATAGCGCGGCTGCTGGCCGTTAGCCAGGCGCTTAAAAAACTCGGGATCCTGGGCATTTTTAGTAGCTACCCACTGGCGATTATTGGCCAGAATATCTTCGATACCAGACATAGTACGGCGAAACGAAACGGTGAGAAATGAGGCAAACCACGCGTTTATACGCAGCCAGCGAACTGGGTTGTCCGGCTAGCCCACGGGGCGCGTGGCCGGGTCAAAAGTAACGCGCAGCTTATGTCGCGCCCCAGCCGGCTCGAAGTCGTAGCTCAGCCCGAAGCCGTAGTAGGCGCAGATGTGCTGCACGATGCTCAGCCCCAGGCCCGGCGATTCGGAGGCCGCGTTGTGCTTGCGGAAGCGCTCAAAAAACCGCGCCGGATCGCCGCTCACCACCGGGCCGGGGTTACTAATTTCCAGTAGTTTACTCGTGAGGCGCACCGTAATATCGCCGCCCGGCACGTTGTGGCGAATGGCGTTGTGCAACAGATTATGCACGAGTGAATCGGCCAGGCCGGGGTGCAGGGCGCGGGGCGGGCCGGCCGCCAACTGCAAGTGCAAGATCAACTCCCGGGCCTCGAGCAGCGGGCGCAGCTGCTCGGCTTTTTCGCGCAACAAGCCAGCCAGGTCGAGGGGCTGGGCGGCGGCAAACTGGCCGTTGTCGATGCGGCTGAGCAGGCCCAGCGCCTGGTGCAGCCGCGAGAGCCGCCGGGTGGCCGCGTAGAGGTCGGCCAGCAACGGGGCGGCGGTGGCGTCGTCGGTCACGGTGGGCAGTTGCAGCAATTGCTCCAGCTGCGCCTGCATAATAGCCAGCGGCGTCTGCGTCTCGTGGGCCGCGTTGGCCGTGAATTCGCGCAGGCTCTCGTAGTCGGCCACCAGGCGCTGACTGAGGTGCGTGAGCGCCTGATTGAGTTCGGTAAATTCCTCAATCCGCGAGGCGGGCAGCGCCAGCGGCCGATGCTGCTGCAAGTCGTAGCCCCGCAGCGCCGCCAGCGTGCGCTGAAACGGCGCCCACAGCCGCTGCGACAAGTAGCGGTGCAACAGTAAAATACCGCCCAGCAGCAGCACCAGCACCAGCAACATGCTGCCAAACACGGCCATCAATAGCTCATCAACTTCCACCAGCGACTTGCGCAGGGTAATCCACCGGGGTGCCTCCCCCGCCGGCACCACCCGAAACGTGAGCGCCCGGTGCGGCACCATCGAGCCCTCGGTAGGGTCGAGCAGCAGGGTATCGGAAAAGCCCAGCGGCTGCGGCCGCAGGCTGATGCTGTACTGGTCGCGGTAGGCAGGCTCGGGCAGGGCGCGGCCGCTGGCCACGCGAGCCTCCAGCTCGCGGCGGTGGTTTTGCAGCTGCTCGCCCACCTCGTTGCGCACGGCGTAGTCCATGCCCAGGTACAGCACCAGGCTGCCGATTACGAACAGCCCGGCGCTGAGCAGCACGTAGTAGCGGTTGGTAACGGCGAGAAGCTTCACTGCGGTGAGATGGTGAGTGGTGAGGTGGCGAAATAGTGATTTATTCAGTAAGTTATTTCACCGCTCCAACTACGTCCGTCATGCTCATCTGGCGTCCGCTTGCGAAGCATCTTATCAGGTTAGAGCAGTTCGTTCGGACGTGAGTAGATGCTTCGCAAGCGGACGCCAGATCAGCATGACGGACGTTTTGGCTTTTTATCTAGATGCGAGCTCCTAGACAAATAAAGCAAACTGCTCTAAACTGGTGCCAATAGCGTGCAGGTTGTTGTACTAGTTGGCCCAAGCTGTAACACCAAGCTCCAGCTTGGTGATTTGCCCAACGAGCACACCCTAACGCCTCACCCAGCCGGAGCTTGGTGTTACAACCAGTAAGCTCTTTATTCCGCACTCAGCTTATACCCCAACCCGTAAAGCGTGCGGATATAATTCTCCGCTCCCTTTTCCTGGAGCTTGCGGCGCAGGTTTTTGAGGTGGGTATAAATGAAATCGAAGGAATCGGCGGCGTCTACCGCGTCGCCGCAGAGGTGCTCGGCGATGGCCTCCTTGGTGAGCACGCGGCCGGGATTGGCCAGCAGGTAGAGCAGCAGGTCGTATTCCTTGCGAGTGAGGGTGAGCGCCTCGCCGTGCACCAGCACCTCGGCCTGCTCGGGCCACACCACGAGGTCGCGGAAAACCAAGTGGTTATTACCCTGGAACCGGCGGCGGCGGATAATGGCCCGCAGCCGGGCATTAAGCTCCGAGAGGTGAAAGGGCTTCACTAAATAGTCGTCGGCGCCCAGGTCGAGGCCCGCTACGCGGTCGTCCACGCCGTTGCGGGCCGAAATGACAAGCACGCCAGTTTGGGAATTATCGGCCTTGAGGGCGCGTAGCAGGTCGAGACCGTTGCCATCGGGCAAGGTCAGGTCGAGCAGCACGCAGTCGTAGCGGTATAGCTTTATTTTTTCGTGGGCCTGGGCAAAATCGGCGGCCACCTCCACCACGTACCCGCCCTGCCGCAACGCCTCAATGAGGGTGGAGCGCAGGGCGGGTTCGTCTTCAACTAACAAGATTTTCATGGCTACGCTGGGGAATTACAGCCCCCGAAAAAAGGCGAGGAATCTGAAGCAAATCAGGAGACTTCACAATTTCTTCACATCACCTGCTGTATACCGTCCAGTAACCAATTATTTATCAGCAAACTATTTTGGTCGCCACGTTAGGCTCAAACCCGGCGTATTACCGTAAAAAGTAGGCGCGATGCCCACGTCGCGGCCGATGGCCTTACGGCCCCAGCGATTGCGGTGGGTGAGGTAAGCGATGTGGGCGCTCAGAATACCGAAGCCCGCGCCGGCTACTACGTCACTCTGCCAGTGCTTATCCACCACCATGCGCAACACGCCCACGCTGGTAGCCACGGCGTAGGCCCCGATGCCGTACCACTGGCTTTTATCGCGCAGCTCGGTGTGCACGATGCTGGCCGCCAGAAACGCCTGCGCCGTGTGCCCCGACGGAAACGAAAGGTTGTCGGAGCCGTCGGGCCGCTCCTCGTGGCTCAGCGCCTTCACGATAAACGTGCTGCCAAGCATGATGGCCTCGCTCTTGGCAATGATGAGCAAGGTATTGATGCGGTCGTTGCGGCTCTCTACGCCAGCCAGCGCCACGGCCCCCAGCTCCAGGTAGGGCACGAAAATGAGAATGTCGGCGATGCGGCTCTGCGAGGTCGGAAACAGGCGGTGGATATCGCGCTGGGCCTCCTGGTTGGTATAAAAGCCGCCGCCGTTAAACGTGTAGGCCCCGTAGCCGATAAGTACCGCCGGAATGGCCGCCGCCCGAAACACCTTGCTCTTGAAAAAAGGCTTTTTTTCGGCGGCGGGCACGCCGCCCGGGTTCTCATACTTGTGGGTGGTGTCGGCCGGGGCGGCGTTGGCTGGGTTGAGCGGCACCTGCGCAAAAGCGGGCGTGGCGGCGCTCAGCAGCAAGCCTGCCAGCGCGGCGCGGGTAGTAGTAATGGAAAAGAGCATCGGCGTAACGATAAGGTAACAAACTGCGCTCTACGCAACCCGCCTCCTTTTCGCTGCCATTAGCAAACGTACCGTCCAATTCTGAAGCAATACTAGCCAGCCGGGCCGGGCGGCAACGTTGCCGGGAACGATGACGCAAATAAATCGGGCGCATTCCTTGCAGATGCTGGCCAGCCGGCCTAGTATTCCGCTGCCAAAGCCTGGTTTACCCCCGGTCCGCGGCCGATTCTCTCCCTGTTGCCCGGTGCTGGCGGCTCCGCCGCCCCACCTTCCCACCCGCTTGTGTATGATGCGATTTTCGCTGCTTTCCGGCGCGCTGCTGGCCCTGGCGGCCCTGCGCCCCGCCCCCACCCTGGCCCAGAAAGCTCGCCCGGCCGCGCCCCCACCCGCCCCGCCGACGCTGCCCGCCGTGCGGCAGGTGCGCTTCAAGACCGATACCTTTAACATCCAGAAATACGGGGCCGTAGCCGACGGCCAGGCGCTGAACACCCAGGCTTTCCAGCAGGCCATCGCGGCTTGCTCGCAGGCGGGCGGCGGCACGGTACTGGTACCGGCCGGCCTCTGGCTCACCGGCCCCATCGCGCTGCAAAACAACGTGAACCTGCACCTGGCTACCGGAGCGCTGGTGCAGTTTACGGCCGACCATCGCCAGTACCCGCTCATCAAAACCACCTGGGAGGGCGAGGAGGCCATCCGGGGGCAGGCCCCGCTCTCGGGCGTGGGCCTCACCAACATCGCCATTACTGGTGCGGGCACCTTCGACGGGGCCGGCGACAGCTGGCGGCCGGTGAAGAAAAACAAGCTCAACGAGGGCGAGTGGAAAAAGCTGCTGGCCTCGGGCGGCGTGCTCAACGAGAAAAAGGATACCTGGTACCCCTCGGCCGGCTCGCTCAAGGGCAACCTGCTGGCCGCCGCCGGCACCCCGCGCAAGAGCCTCAACCCCGGCGACTTCGACGACATCCGCGACTATCTGCGGCCCAACATGCTGAGCCTGACCAACTGCCAGCAGATTCTACTCGAAGACTTCACCATCCAAAACTCGCCGGCCTGGACCATCCACCCGCTGCTGTGCCAGGATATTACGGTGCGCCGCGTGACGGCTCGCAACCCCTGGTACGGCCAGAATACCGACGCCATCGACGTGGAATCGTGCCGCAACGGCGTGCTCGACGGCTGCACCTTTAGCGTGGGCGATGATGGCCTCTGCATCAAGAGCGGCCGCGACGCCGAAGGCCGCCGACGCGGCGTGCCCACCGAAAATTTTCTTATTCAAAACTGCAAGGTGTACAGCGCCCACGGCGGCTTCGTAATCGGCTCCGAGATGTCGGGCGGCGTGCGCAACTTGGTGGTGCGCAACTGCACCTTCCAGGGTACCGACGTGGGCCTGCGCTTTAAAACGGCGCGGGGCCGGGGCGGCGTGGTCGAAAACATCTGGGTCGATGGCATCACCATGACCGACATTGCGGGCCAGGCCATCCTGTTCGACATGTACTACGCGGCCAAAGACCCCGTGCCCCAGGCCGGCGAGTCGGCGGCCCCGCCCGTTATTGCGGCGCAGCCGCTGGGCGAGGGCACGCCCCAATTTCAGCATTTTTATATCAAGAACGTGGCGTGCAAGGGGGCCGAAACCGGCATCCTGGTGCGCGGCCTGCCCGAGATGAGCATCAAGGACATCAGCCTCGAAAACGTCGTCATTGAAAGCCAGAAGGGCATGCTGTGCCAGGAGGCCGAAAACATCAGCCTCCGCAACGTAACGCTCATTACCACCGATACCAAGCCGGTGCTCGAAGTGCAGAACAGCAAGAACATCAGCCTCGACGGCATCAAGTACGCCAGCGGGGCCGAGCTGCTGCTGCGCGTGAGCGGCGACCGCAGCCAGGACATTCGCCTCACCAACACCAATACCAAGCTAGCCAAGAAGGAGCTGGAGCTGGGGGATAAGGTGGGCAAGAAAGTAGTGCAGGTGGCCGCTAAGTAAGATTTCGCGCAGTGTTTCGGGGTGTT
>CAJYVK010000392.1 GCA_913778455.1 uncultured Hymenobacter sp.
AACGAACCGTCCCAACCTAATAAGATGCTTCGCAAGCGGACGCCAGATGAGCATGACGGACGTTTTCTATACAGCGGGCTAGGCCGTCGTCGGGTTCTCAATCTCCCGACTCAGCTCGGCGTACCACTCCGGGCCGTACTTGCGGATAAGCGGATCTTTAAGAAACTTATACACCGGTACCCCCAGCTTGGCCCCGAATGAGCAGGCCGGCGAGCAGATATCCCAGCGGTCGTAGTTCAGCGCCTCGAAGCCTTCGTACTTCGTAATGCGAATCGGATATAAGTGGCAGCTAATCGGCTTCTTGAAATCAGTAGCCCCGGCCAAGTACGCTTCCTCAATGCCGCACTTCAGAATGCCGCGTCCGTCGTAGAGCGCGTAGGCGCACTCCCGGTCATTGATGGTCGTGGTGCTATAGTCGCCTTCCCAGTCCTCGATATAAAGTCCTTGCTCCGCAATGGCTTGCTTGCCCGCCTCGGTCAGGAAGGGTGCAATTTTAGGGTACTCATTCTTCAGGATTTCCAGCTCTTCCAGCTCTAGCGGCGCGCCGAGGTCGCCCTCCACGCAGCAGGCACCCTTACAGGCATCGAGATTGCAGACGAAGAAGTTTTCGGCTACGTCGTCGGAGATAACGGTATTCTGGATAACAATCATAAAAGCGGGGCGAAATTATCGGTGCTAAAAAACAGTTAGCAAACCTCCGGCCGGTGCGGCGCTTGCCTAAAAACACTAGCACAAAGATACCGCCCTGCCGGCCTCCCAACTTATCTTTGTCAGCTAGCCGCCGCCAGCACCCTCGACCGTTTTACACGCACGGCTTTTGTTTCCTTTGCAAGCTAACGGCTAGCAGCTACTGGCTGCATAAAAGCCACCGCTAACAGCTTATTTTAAATGGCTTTAGATTATCGTTCCCTTTTAAATCCCTCGCAGGCCGCCGCCGTGCTCCAGACGGAAGGTCCCTGCATGATTATCGCCGGTGCCGGCTCGGGCAAGACGCGGGTGCTCACCTACCGCATCGCCCACCTGCTGGAGCAGGGCGTTGACCCGTTCAATATCCTCGCTCTCACCTTTACCAACAAGGCTGCCAAGGAGATGCGGGCCCGCATCGAGAAGGTAGTCGGCCCCCAGGCCAAAAACCTGTGGATGGGCACCTTCCACTCCGTCTTCGCCAAAATCCTGCGCTCCGAGGCGGAAAAAATCGGCTTCCCGCGCTCGTTCACCATCTACGATACCCAGGACTCCAAAACGCTCATCGGGCAGATTGTGAAGGAGTTGGAGCTAGACGACAAGCTCTACAAGGCCAGCACCGTGCTCGGCCGCATCTCGGCCGCCAAAAACAAGCTGATTTCTTACCAGCAGTACCTCAGCGACCCCGTTATCAAGCAGGACGACGAGGCGGCGCTGCGGCCCAAAATCGGCGTCATTTACCAGCAGTACCAGCAGCGCTGCTTCAAGGCCGGCGCGATGGACTTTGACGACCTGCTGTTTCAAACCAACGTCCTCTTCCGCGACCACCCGGACGTGCTGAATAAGTACCAGAATAAATTCCGGTTTGTGATGGTGGACGAGTACCAGGACACCAACTATTCACAGTACCTGATCACTCGCAAGCTCTCGGCTAAGGAGCGCAATATCTGCGTCGTAGGCGACGACGCGCAGAGTATCTACGCCTTCCGCGGGGCGGATATCTCCAATATTCTCAACTTCGAGAAGGATTATCCCGAGCTGAACGTTTTCAAGCTGGAGCAGAATTATCGCTCGACGAAAAATATCGTGTGGGCGGCCAATTCGGTGATTAAAAACAACCAGGAGCAGCTGCGCAAAAACGTCTTTTCGGACAACGAAACCGGTAATTTGATTGAGGTAATCAAGGCGGCTTCCGATAATGAGGAAGGCAAATTGATTGCCCAGTCCATTTACGAGGACAAGATGAACCAGCGGCTGTCCTACGACAGCTTTGCCATCCTCTACCGCACCAACGCCCAGAGCCGGGCGATGGAAGAGGCGCTGCGTAAATTGAACATCAAGTACAAGATTGTCGGCGGCCTGAGCTTTTACCAGCGTAAGGAAATCAAGGATCTGGTGGCATATCTGCGCCTCACGGTCAACCCCAACGACGAGCAGGCGCTGCGCCGGGTAATTAACTATCCCAAACGCGGCATCGGCGACACCACTATTAGCAAGCTCATTAATTCGGCCGAGGAGGCCAACCACACCATCTGGGAAGTGGTGAGCAACGCCGACCAGTTTTTGCCGGCTAGGGTATCGAATCCGGTGGTAGGCTTCGCCGAAAAAATCAAGAGCTACACCGTGGTAGCGGGCAAGGAAGACGCCTTCGAAGCCGCCAAATTCATTGCCAAGAATTCGGGCATGATCGAGGAGTTGTACGCCGACAAAAGCATCGAAGGCTTGTCGCGCTACGAGAACATTCAGGAACTGCTCAACGGTATTAAGGAATACGTAGACGACCCTGAGCGCGAGGATAAGTCGCTGGGAGCCTTTCTGCAAGACATTGCCCTCGTCACCGACTCCGACCTCAAAGATGCCGCCCAGGAGGGCGAGGCCGTGACACTGATGACCATCCACTCGGCCAAGGGCCTGGAGTTCCGCAACGTGTACATCGTGGGCCTGGAAGAAAACCTCTTCCCCAGCCAGATGATGATCACCTCGCGCGCCGACCTAGAAGAAGAGCGCCGCTTATTTTACGTAGCCATCACGCGGGCCGAAAAGAAGCTGACGCTCAGCTACGCTACCTCGCGCTACCAGTGGGGCAATTTGCGCTCGTGCGAGAAATCGCGCTTCCTAGATGAGATTGACCCGCAGTATCTTAACATTAAATTTGCGGCCGGGCCCGCCATTGGCGAGGCCCCGGTGCAGCACGTATTTGAGCGCCGCTCGAACCTCGTAGCCGCCCCGGTACGTAAGACGGTCGCCACTAAATACGTGGCCCCGGCCGACTTCCAACCCTCCGATACGAGTAACTTGCAGGCCGGCCAGCGCGTCGAGCACGCCAAGTTCGGCTTCGGCAAGGTGGCGACGCTCGAAAAGCAGAACGGCACCGTGAAGGCGATTATTCACTTCGAGGAAGTGGGTGAGAAGACGCTGCTGCTGAGCTTTGCCAAGCTGCGGGTATTATAGACTTTATTTTTTGCGACCGGGCTTCCGCTCGGTCGCCTTCGTTCCATGACGGAAACCTCTCCCCTGCCCTTCCACCTGCAATTGCTGGTGCGCGAATACGGGCAAAGCACCTACCAGCTCATTCAGGGCCTGGCCCAGATTGAAGACGTAGCCGAGCGCACCCGCCGCGCCGCCGGCATCGTGCAGCTCATCCTGCGCCTGCGCCCGAGCCTGCGCGACCAGCCCGACATCCAAACCCGCCTCTGGAACCACGTGCACGCCCTGGCGGGCACCGAGGTAGCCCTTGACGCGCCCGTGCCGCTCACGCCCCCCCGTCTGCACACCGAGCGCCCCAAGCGCGTGGAATACCCGCGTCAGGCGCCCAAGCTCAAGGCTTACGGCCGGGGCATTGAGGCGCTGATTGCCAAGGCGCTGACCATTGAAGACGCCGCCGAGCGCGAGCAGGCCGCCGCCCAGATCGGGCGCACCATGAAGTTTCTCTACCGCCAGCACAACAAGGAAAACGCCAAGGACCTGACCATCATCCGGCACCTGGCCGAGCTCTCGGGCGGGCAGCTCAAGCTCGACGCCCAAGCCGTAGCCGACCAAGGGCTGTTTGAATTGGCCAACCAGCCGACTACCGCCAGCCCCAGCCAGGGCCAACCCAGCCGAACCGCTGGCAGCCAAGGCAATCGCTTCGACGGCAACCGCGAGCGCCGCGCCGACCGCCCCGAGAGCAGCGGCAGCAGCTTTAATGCGGGCGGCAACAATAAAAAGCGCGATAAGAAGCGCAATAAAAAATTTCGCTCCGAGCCTCAGCAGCCGCCGCAGTAGCTTTGCGTGGAGTTACTAGCGGCTAGCAGTTAGCTATTAGCTCTCCTTTCACTTTTATTTACTCAGTAGCTACTAGCTAATCGCTAGCGGCTACTAGCTTAATTCCTAAAGAATGGCTGCTTTTGAAGTACGCGGCGGACGGAAGCTGCACGGGGAGATTATCCCGCAAGGAGCTAAGAACGAGGCGCTCCAAATTCTGTGCGCGGTATTGCTCAGCCCCGAGCCCATCACTATCAGCAACGTACCCAACATCCGGGACGTGAACAAGCTCATCGAGCTGCTGCGTGACATGGGCGTGAAAGTGGGCCGCGTGGCCCCCGACACCTACGTTTTTCAGGCCGAGGACGTGCACCTCGACTACCTCGATACGCCCGCCTTCGTGGCCCAGGCCCGCGAGCTACGCGGCTCGGTAATGATTCTCGGCCCGCTGCTGGCCCGCTTCGGTCGCGCCCAGCTGCCCAAGCCGGGCGGCGATAAAATTGGCCGCCGCCCGCTCGATACCCACTTCGTGGGCCTCGAAAAGCTCGGTGCCCAGCTCACGCTGGAAGGCACTGATTTTTACCGCCTCAATGTGCCCGGCGGCAAGCTGCACGGCGCGTCCATGCTGCTCGACGAGGCCAGCGTGACCGGCACCGCCAACATCGTGATGGGCGCGGTCCTGGCTGAAGGTACCACCACCATCTACAACGCGGCCTGCGAGCCCTACCTTCAGCAGCTCTGCCGGATGCTGGTGCGCATGGGGGCTAAAATTCAAGGCATTGGCTCTAATCTACTTACGATTGAGGGCGTGGCAAGCCTCGGCGGTACCGAGCACCGCATGTTGCCCGACATGATTGAAATCGGCTCCTTCATCGGCCTGGCGGCCATGACGGGCTCCGAAATCACCATTAAGGACTGCCAGATTCCCGAGCTAGGCATCATTCCCGATACCTTCCGCAAGCTGGGCATCAAGCTGGAGTTTCGCGGCGACGATATTTTCGTGCCAGCCCAGGAGCACTACGAAATCAGCACCTACCTCGACGGCTCCATCCTCACGGTGAGCGACCACACCTGGCCGGGCTTTACGCCTGACTTGCTGAGCATTATCCTCGTAATCGCCACCCAGGCCAAGGGCACGGTCCTCATTCACCAGAAGATGTTCGAGTCGCGCCTGTTCTTCGTGGACAAGCTCATCGACATGGGCGCGCAGATTATCCTCTGCGACCCGCACCGCGCCACCGTTATCGGTCTCGACCGCCAAAAGCAGCTGCACGGCATCACTATGTCGTCGCCCGACATCCGAGCCGGCGTCGCGCTGCTCATCGCCGCCCTCTCGGCCGACGGCACCAGCAAAATCCTCAACGTGGAGCAAATCGACCGTGGCTACCAGAACATCGACGAGCGCCTGAACGCCCTTGGGGCCGACATCCGCCGCGTGTAGCCGGTATTCGCTCATCTACTTAAAAAAGGCCCCACTTGTCACAAGTGGGGCCTTTTTTATATCGGTAAGTTACTATTTCTTACCAGCCGTATCAGCGCCATGTGAATTACCACAAGTTCCGGCATCTACCCAATAGAGCTACCCTGGCCAGCTTCCATACATCTCACCTTATCTACCTGCGGGCTATGAGACTCAACAGCAATTGCCCTAATGGATTACTACTGGGAGTACTATTCGCGGCGGGTGGCTGTCGCCAGGCCGAAAAGCAGCCCCTGCCTATGGAAGAAATAGCAGCCGTTACACTAGCTACCCCACAGGAAATAAAAATTACTGCTACGCTGGAAAGAATACCAGTAGGACCGGTTGCCGCGTTCTCCCGCATACTACTCTACCATGCTGATGTCCGCCTGAAAACCCTTGTCATGCCCCGGGCTGCGGCCAGTCTCGACAGCTTAGTACGGCGCAGCAAAGGATACCTGAGCGCCGCTACCGAAACCCGCGCCGATGGCGAGTGGCGTCAGGAAAGCACCATTCAAGTGCCCCCGGCGCAGTTTCAGCAACTTCTAAATGGCCTAGCGGGCCTGGGCACGGTAGAGGAAAAGAAGCTGCGCACCGACGATGTTACCGCCGAGCACGCCGACGTAACTGCTCGCCTGCAAGCCAAGCGGGCCGTTGAGCGCCAATACACTGCGCTCTTAGCTAAGGCCCAAAAAGTCAAGGATATTTTGGACATTGAGGAAAAGCTGGGCAGCGTGCGCGAAGAAATCGAGGCCACCGAAAGCCGCCTGCGTACCTTAAACGAGGAAGTCGCTTATTCTACCATCTCGCTTACGCTGTATCAGCCGCTGCCCCAGGTCGTACCCGACGCGCCAGTAGTTTCCCTGGGCAGCCGCACAGTTGAGACGTTTTACGGAGGCTGGCAATTCTTTATTTCCCTGCTGCTGGGGGCGCTCTACGTGTGGCCACTTGTACTGCTGGCTGGCTTGACTGGCTGGTTGTTCTGGCGACGACGGGTTAGCGCGAAGGCCCGCAAACCATTAATTGCCCCTGGCACCTAAATACAAGAGGCCCGCCGAACGTGGTTCGACGGGCCTCCTTATACACTCCGCTACCTGATGGGCTAATCCATTATCATGTCCACTACCGCCGTTACCAGCGAGAGCGCGAGGCTGAACGTAAGGGCGCTCAGGAAGCCATCTACGGAGAAGCTGCGCATCAGATAATCAGCGATTTTTACAATAATAACGTTGATTACCAGCAAGAAAATACCGAGCGTTAATACCGTAATAGGGAAGCCGATTATCTTAAAAATGGGCTTCACCGTCGCATTAAGCAAACCCATCACGATAACCAGGATCGCCGCGCTGCCTACGCCATCCAGGTGTACGTTGGGTAGTACCTGCGCAAGACCGTAGGTGAGGACGGCCGTGAGGATGAACTTGATGAGGATTTTGCCCATGTTTTCGTAGGTGTGAAAGTTAGAGGAAGAGTTAGTCAGCTTTGCGGGCACTCAGGCGGCCTTGCGATACGGCCATCCAGTTGCACAATTGGTAGAGCAGGCGGGCACCCACGATGCCGTTCCACTCTGTATCGCCGGGAGCTACCTCATTGAGGTCTAAGCCAATGATCGTGCGGCCCGAACGCACGATCATGCGCAGCAGGTAAGTCGCTTCCTCGAACTCCAGGCCGCCGGGCACGGGAGTGCCAGTACCGGGGCACAGCTTGGGGTCCAGCCCGTCGATGTCGAAGCTGATGTAGACCTTCTGGGGTAGCTGCGCGATAATTTTTCCGCACACCTTCTTCCACGACTTTTTGGCGAACTTCTCCTCGCTCATAAACCGCTGGCCAAACAGGGCCACCCGACCCACCGAATGAGCGATGAGGTCAGCCTCTTGCTGGCACATATCGCGGATGCCCACTTGCACCAGTTTCTTCACCTGCGGTAATTGCAAGGCGTTGTACATGATGCTAGCATGCGAGTATTGAAAGCCCTCGTAAGCCGGGCGCAGGTCGCAGTGGGCGTCGATTTGCAGGATACCGAACTCGCTGTGGCGCTCGGCCAGCGCGTGCAGGTAGCCCAGCGGGGTGCTGTGGTCGCCACCCAGCACGGCTACGGCCTTGCCCGCGTCGAGCAGCGCCCCGGTTTTTTGCTTGAGCCACTGAATCAGCTTATCACCCTCGGCCGTGATGCGGGCCGGGGCGCTGCTGTGCTGCGCCGCTCCCTCGGCGGGTTGACCATCTTCGAGCCAGCCGATGTAGTCGGCGGCCACGGGGCGTAGCTCACGGCTGATTTGGGCGATGGTTTCGTCCTCGTCTTCCATCGCCAGGCCCAGCTTCCAGGCTTCGGGCAGGTCGGGGTCGTAGAGGTCTACTTGCAGCGAGGCTTCGCGGATGGCCTCCGGTCCTTGGGCAGTGCCAGCGCGGTAGCTCACCGTTACTTCCCACGGCACGGGCACTACCACCACCTGGGCTTCTTCGGGGGTAAAGGGCAAGCCGAATAACCCACCGGCAGCATCGCCGAGGGCGTTAGGATCAAAATTGGCAATCTTTTGCGCGAGAGTGGAGTCTGACACGGTTAAAAAAGAACACCAAGCGCTTGGCGCTTGGTGGGTGAAAAAAATAAGTCTATTTCTGAAGTTCCTGTAAAACTTCAAGTTGTACGCCAGCTGCGAGCCTCATCCAAACCAGTCCCCGGCCTAGGCAGCCGATTGGGCTTTCCCCAGGAAGTCGTAGGTTCGAATAATTTCGAGAATCTTCTCAAACGTAGCGCGGTCGAAAAACAGCATCAGGGGTAGTTCCACCGAATTTTCCTTATCCGAAAACTGCGTGATGACGGAGAAGATCAATGGTTGCAGGGCATCGGGGTCGGGCATGAGGCTGCGCAGCGCCGTAGCCAGGTCGCCGGTCGGGGCCAGGGGTGGCGCACCGTAGATGTTGGCTTTCAAGATATTAGCCAGTTGCGTTACCAAGGCTCCGGTAATAATGTTGCTGATTTCGAGCAGCAGCGACTCTTGTAGTTCGTTGAGTTGCAGCGAGTCGGGCACCTGCATACGCAAGCATACCCGCGAAAGCCGCTGTACATGCTGACCCGAGAAGAACATAAACGTCGAGCCGTTAAAATCGCCCCGGATATCGCTCTGAATAGCTACGTACCGCGTCTGGTAGTCGCGCACCCGCTCAATAATGCTGGTGCTGGGCAATAGGTCCAGGTTGGGTACTTCCAGCATTACCCGCTCCTGCGCAATCACGGCAAAGCTGTCGGCTGCGCGGGCCAGGCCGATGTTGAGGATTTCGCGAATAATATCGCGCTCCAACTCATTCATTGATACAGTCATAACGGCTTAGTTCGTAGGTAGCGGCGCAGAAGCTGGCAGGTTAATACGGAAAAGAGCAGGAAGCAGCTAAAGTTAAGGGCGTTTGGCCAGAAACAGCCGGGTCAGGGCCGGCACATCTAGTACGAGACAGAGTTGGCCGCTCCCCAGCAGGGTAACGCCCCCAAATAAATCTATGGTATCCAACGGCTTACTTAGTGACTTCACCACAATGTTTTGCTGGCGAAGAAAACGGTCGATAATCAGGCCCAAGCGACGGTTATTGTAGCTTACCACCAGTACTTGGAGTAGGCTGCCATCGGTGGGCAGGTCGCTCCGAGTGGCGCGGGGCAGCAGTTCGTCGCCCTCGGAGTAGAGCAATTGGCGCAGGGGCACGAGCGGTACGTTCTCCTCCTGAATGTGCGTCATCAGCAGCCCCCCGACGGCAAAAACCTGGTCGTTGGGTAGGGCTAGCACGGTATCGGTGTGCAGCAGCGGCACGGCGTAGGCTCGCTCGTCGAGTTCAATTAACAAAGCGCCCTTCACGGCAATGGAAGTGGGCAGTACCAGCGTAAACGTGGTACCCTTGCCTAGCTCCGAATTGACGCGCAGTCGCCCGCCTAGCGAGTCGATGGCCAGCTTCACCACATCCAGGCCAACGCCGCGGCCCGAGATATCAGTGATTTTATCCGCCATCGAGAAGCCCGGCTCAAACAACAGCGCCCACACTTCTTGCTCGTCGAGAGCCGCCGCCGCCTCGGTGGTAATCATTCCCTTGCGCACGGCCTTTTTGCGCACGGCCTCGGTGTCGATACCCCGGCCATCGTCCTGCACCTGAATCAGCACGTCGTCGCGCTCGGTGAGGGCGGAGATAATCAGCCGGCCCGTGGCCCGCTTACCCGCCGCCTGGCGGGCCTCGGGCGTTTCCAGACCGTGGCTTACGGCGTTGCGAACGATGTGCAGCAGCGCGTCGGTAATGAGTTGCAGTACGTTGCGGTCAATCTGCACGTCTTGCCCAGCCAACACCAGTTCCACTTGCTTGCCCTCGGCCGTCGCCACGTCGCGCACTACACGGGGAAATTTGTTGAGCAGCACCCCGGCACCTACCAGGCGAACGTCCATTACGGAGTACTGCAAGTCGTCGGAAATGCGAAACAGGTGCCGGGCCGTCGCCTGTAAGGCGGGGTGGCCCAGCTCGGCAGCCAGGGTTAAAATCCGGTCCCGGTCAATTACTAGCTCCCCCACGAGATTGAGCAGGTTGTCGAGCTTTTTGACCGGGATGTACACCAAGTCCGACAACTCCAGCTTGCGGGCGGCGTCGGCGTCAGCCTCTTCCTCGGTGGGGGCTTCCGTCGCTTCCACTACTTCTTGGCCCTGAATCAGCTGCTCCAGATTTTCGAGCAGGGGCTTGGCATCGGCTGAGTCCTGCCCTGCCCCTACAGCCCGAATCATGTTGCCCAGAATATCGACGGCCCGGAACGTGAGCGTGACCAGCGAGCCGGTAAACGTGCGCTCATTACCCCGAATCTGCCCAAACAGCGTCTCCATCTTGTGGGCTACCTCGCCCATATCGACGAAGCCCATAGCGCGGGCGTTGGCCTTGAGGTTGTGCATGAGCCGGAACAGCTCATTGAGCGCCCCCACATCCTGCGGATTGCGCTCCAGCTCACTCAGATGGCGCGACATGGCGTCGTAGTATTCCAACGCCTCCGCCATGAACAGCTCCCGATATTCCTGCTCGCGTGCTGTCATAGTGGCTTATCAGACAATCGCTCGCCTCCCCGTGGCCACCCGTAGCTAGCCCGGCTGCCAATGGCTATCCAGTAGCCACAACAGCCGGCGCTGGCCAGGCCAGAACTTTGCGCAGGAAAAAGGAGAAGAAGCAAGGAAGTAATAGTTAACGAGCGGTCGAACAACGGCTAACCAGCCGGGTATCAGCTAAACGGGCGAGCCGTCGCCTTGCAGGGCGCTGCCGACAATTTCCAGTACCCGCTCTTCCGAGAAGGGCTTGACGATGTAGGCCAACGCGCCATTTTCGATAGCTTCGTTGACAATGGTTTCCTGGCCTACGGCCGAGCACATCACCACTTTGGCGTCGGGCTGCTGCTGGCGAATACCCTTGAGCACGTCGAGGCCGGTGTTGTCGGGCAGGATAACGTCGAGGGTAATGAGGTCAGGAGTAGTTGCTACGGCCATCTCCAGGGCCTGCTGGCCATTGGCGGCTTCGCCGACTACGTCGTAGCCAGCGTCGGTGAGCATATTCTTGAGCATCGTCCGCATGTAGAACGAGTCGTCGACGATGAGAATGCGCTTATTCATGTAGAAGGGAAGTCTAGGAAGTGGGTGAAGGAGACGGGGCCAGCGCCCTGGTGGGCCGGTAAGTGGCTCGTCTACGGCTAATGCGCCTTAGAGGGTGCGTCGCTGGCCTCCGCTTTAGCCGCTGAACGGCCGGCCGTAGCGGCAGACTGACCGGGCAGCCGCATTATCTCACTGGGGGTAAGCAGCTTGGGCATATCGAGCACAATAATGACGCCCTGGCCGTCGGGTAGCTTTGCAATACCTTCGAGGTATTTGTCCCGTTGGCCGGTGTCTTGCACAAATTCGGGCGCGGGCTCAATGGCACTGACCGGGATGGTAATGGGTCGGGGCACTTCGCGGACTATCAGTCCCAGCGTATAGTCGGGCGCCTCCACGGCCAGCGTATACGAAAACTCGGGCACCGGCCGACCCGCCGGCCGCAGCTGAAACCGCTCCTCCAAATCTACCACGGCGATGATGTCGCCGCGCAGGTTGGTGATGCCTTTGATGAAGGGCGGCGTTTTGGGCATCCGCACTACCTCCGGGGTAATGGTCACTTCCTTCACCTGCTCGATGCGGATGCCGTAGTCTTCATCGCCCAGACGAAAAACTATCAGCTGGACCACCGCCTCGGGGGCCGCCGGTGCGGCACGACCCGAGGTAGCGGCCGGGCGAGTAGCAGCAGAATCAGCCATGCAAACTAAATAAGCTCAGTATCAAAGTTAAATTCATCGTGGCGCACGCGCCGGACTGGTCAGCTATTTGGCTTTTGCCTTGTTGCGCGTCCGGCTAGCAACGGGAACCGCCTTGCTTTCGGCTTCGGGCGCGGCGGTGCTTGCGGCGGGCCGAGCGCGGCGAGCTGAGCTCTTGGCTGGGGTAGCCTCAGCAGCGGGCGTAGCGACGGACTGACGGGTCCGGCCGTTGCTGGCCGGGCTAGCCTCAGTAGTGGTCGAAGAAGCGGAGGCCGCGCGGCGCGGGACGGGCCGGCCGGTGCTAGGCGCGGCGGCCGGGGCAGTTGCCACGGGAGTTGCGGCAGCTTTAGTAGCTAGCGGGCGGCGGACCACCCGGCGCTGCGGCTCCGGCTCGGGTTCAGGCTCCGGCTCGGGGGCGTATTCGAAGAGCTGGAAGGTTTCGAGACCGTCCTGGAGGTCGTCGGCAATGTCGGAGAGGCGTTGCGACGAGCTGGTGAGCTCCTGCATCGACGACGACAGCTGGCGGGCCGTACCGGCTACCTGCTGGGTGCCGGTGGCCGTTTGCTCGGCAATGGCTACCACTTCTTCCACGTATTTCACCACGTCGCCAATCGAGGTTTGCTGCACGGCCGTGGCGGTGAGAATGTCACGCGAGGTGCGTAGCGTTTCGCCGCTGCTGGTCGCAATGTTCTTAAAGGCCGCGCTGGCCTCGAAGGTAGCATTCTTACCCCGCGATACCCGGTCTTCCATCGCGCTGATGGCGGCGGCGGCGCTGGTCGTATCCTTCTTCACATCTTCCACCAGCGTGGCAATCTCGTTGGCCGACTTGCGCGAGCCTTCGGCCAGCTTGCGGATTTCCTCGGCTACCACCGCGAAGCCGCGACCGGCCTCGCCAGCGCGGGCCGCTTCGATGGCGGCGTTGAGGGCCAGCAGGTTAGTTTGCGAGGCGATGTCGGTGATAACGCCCAGCGACTTGCTGATTTCCTGCGAGCGGGTGGAGAGTACCTCGATGGTACGCGAGGTCTGGGTGGCCGCGCCGGAAATCTCTTCCATGTTTTTCACCACCTCGGCCACCGTTTTCAAACCCTGCTGCGAGGTTTGCTCACCCATGATGGCCGACTTGTTCACCACGTCGGCCTTGTTGGCCGTTTCCTTGGTGGCAGTCATGATTTCCTCGATGAGCTTGAAAGCCTGGTCGGTTTTCAACGCCTGGTTCTGCGCGCCTTCGGCCATCTGCTGCATGGCCAGGGCCACGTCAACCGTTACGCGGCTCATTTCCTGGCCTTTGTCTACCATTTCCTCCGAAGAAGTACCCACTACCTGCGCCGAATCGTTGATTTCGCCGAGCAGGGCGTTGAGGTTTTCTACGGCTTGGTTGAGCGAGTTCGACATCGAGAGAATGTCGCCCGTGGTTTGAATTTCCACCATCTGGGTCAGGTCGCCTTCCGAAATGGCGCGCACCACGCGGCTTACTTCCAGCACCGGCAGGGCGATGCTCTCAATCAACGCGTTGAGCGTATCCACGAGCTCTTTCCACGAGCCCGATACGCCGCCCACGGTGGCCCGCTCGGTAAGCTTGCCCTCGGCCCCGGCTACGCGGGCCACGCGGCTTACTTCCGAAGCCAGGCGGTTCAGGTCATCCACCATCCGGTTGATGGTCTGGGCCAGGTCGGCCACCTCGCCGGCGGCTTCCAGCATCAGCTTCTGGGTCAAGTCACCCTGCGATACGGCCGTTACTACTTTCACAATGCCCCGCACCTGGATGGTGAGGTTGGTGGCCATCGTATTTACGTTGTCAGTCAGATCTTTCCACACGCCGCTCACGTTGGGCACCACGGCCTGGCCGCCCAGCTGGCCCTCGGTACCTACTTCCAACGCCACGCGGGTTACCTCACCAGCAAAGATGTTGAGCGAGTCTACCATCTGGTTGATGTTGTCCTTGAGGTCGAGCAGCTCGCCCTTCACGTCTACCGATACCTTCTGGCTGAGGTCGCCGCGGGCTACGGCGGTGGTTACGTTGGCGATGTCGCGCACCTGGCTGGTAAGCGAGGCGGCCATCGTGTTTACGTTGTCGGTCAAGTCTTTCCAGGTCCCTTTCACGCCCGGCACGTTGGCCTGGCCACCGAGCTTACCGTCGGTGCCTACCTCGCGGGCCACGCGGGTTACCTCGTCGCCGAATACGTTCAGCGAGTCCACCATCTGGTTGAGGTTTTCCTTGAGCTGGAGCAGTTCGCCGCGCACGTTTACCGTCACGCGCTGGCTGAGATCGCCGCGCGATACGGCGGTAGCCACGTTGGCAATGTCCCGCACCTGACTGGTCAGGTTCGAGGCCATTGTATTTACGTTGTCGGTCAAGTCCTTCCAGGTACCACTCACGCGGGGCACGTTGGCCTGGCCGCCCAGAATACCCTCGGTACCCACTTCGCGGGCCACGCGGGTTACCTCGCCGGCGAAGATGTTGAGCGAGTCCACCATCTGGTTGAGGATGTTTTTGAGGTCGAGAATCTCGCCCTGCACATCCACCGTCATTTTCTGGCTGAGGTCACCCCGCGCTACGGCGGTGGCCACGTTGGCGATATCGCGCACCTGGCTGGTCAGGTTGGCGGCCATCGTATTTACGTTGTCGGTCAGCTCTTTCCAAGTACCACCGACGCGGGGCACCACGGCCTGGCCGCCGAGCTTCCCCTCGGTGCCTACTTCGCGGGCCACGCGGGTTACTTCATCACCGAAGATGTTGAGCGAGTCCACCATCTGGTTCAGAATGTTCTTCAGCTCCAGAATCTCACCCTTCACGTTCACCGTCATCTTTTGGCTGAGGTCGCCCCGGGCTACGGCGGTAGCCACGTTGGCGATATCGCGCACCTGAGAAGTCAGGTTGGCGGCCATGTTGTTTACGTTGTCGGTCAGCTCTTTCCACACGCCGC
>CAJYVK010000393.1 GCA_913778455.1 uncultured Hymenobacter sp.
CCCGCAGCACGCAGCAGCGGCAGCAGCAGCGGTGGCAGGCACAGGACACCTTGCAGGATCTGACCGGTGATGTCAGCATGACAACGGATTCGGTAATGACAATGGGAACCTTGTTGCCCGAGGCCCAGCGGGACGCTTTAGGGCTGACCACCGGCTCAGACCAGGAGCGATTGCACCAGCGGCGGATGCAGCGTTTGGCTAAAAAAGTAAAAGATAAAAAAATGGATACGTTTTCGGATGACGAGTCGGAAGACGAATTAGCAGAAGCAATGACCAGCGTGTTGGACCAGCGCCAACGCAGCAAGCAAACTCGCCAGAAGCAGCGGCAGGAAGCGCCTGCTATGAGTGAGGAAGAAGCCCAGCGCCAAGCACAGGCGGAGCGTGCGAAGCGCAAGCGCAAGCGGGAAACCCGAACTCAGGTAGTGGGCATGCTAGAGGAACACGACCTAAGTGATGACGAGTCGCACGGCACCTTGACGCAAAAGATAAAGGCTGCGTTTGAGGAGGAGCAGACGAGAAAGCGGCAGAAAACAACCTCTTACGTGGCTGGTAGAGAGCTTGCCCAGAATGGCCATGCCTTAAGCGATGCGCCTTCAATGTCTGATACCGAAATGCAGCTGCTCAGCCGCGGATTCACCGATGGTAAGGCAGCCTTGGAGGAGCAAGGCTATAACGATGGCCTGACAGACAACCAAAGTGCAGGCGCCGCCGAGCACGTGTATATGAAAGAAGCCTTCAAAGCGGGGCAAGAGGATAGGCAGAAGGTAGTTGAGCGAGCCCGCGCGAATCGCCAGCTACATAAGTACAATGAAGCGCCAACCGTAGAGGGGTTGCTGCGTGCGCAGGCGTCCAATGATAGTTTAAGTGCGCTAGTAAGATTATACTACCAAGTGCTTTATTCTCCCCATTTATCTGCTTCGCCGTCCTTGAGTACAAGCACGGAGCATGTCGAGGTATAGTAAAGCTCCCCCTAAACGCCGCGCCAGATCTGATAATCAGTAGGCTGATACTGAGTATTAGCTAAAAAGTTAGTTATTCCTGTTGAGGTGGCTGCCACTAGCCAGTTTCAAGTTACGCACCCTGCACTTCCTTCGCTATGTCAACACTGCCTTTGCCTAAATGGCTGGCTTTCTCAGTATTTACGTTGCTGCCGCTCCTGGCCCTCGCGCAGCCGCGCGCCGCGCTTCACAATCCCGCTGGCTATTTTCCGGCTGACCAAGCGCGTTTTCAGCCCGGGGCACCGGCCCCGGTGCGGCCCCCCGGGCTGCCGTCGGCTGGGGCGCGGCCGTTGCGGCCGGGCGTTACGGTCTTTGGCTGGCTGCCCGCCTGGGTACCGATGACCTACGCCCGGCAGGTGGATTTTGCCCTGGTTTCGCACGTGGCCTACGGTGGCTACCGGGCCAGCGAGCAAGGTGAGCTGCAAGTGCCCGCCGCCGACAGCGCTCAGCCGCTGGCCACGCTGGTGCACCGCGCCAACCCCCGGGGCCAGGTGCTGCTGAATCTGGGCTACCACGAGCCGGCAACCGGGGCGGCCCTGCTGGAGACGGCGGGCGGCTCCGCCCGGCAAGCGCTGGTTGAGGCGCTGGCCCGGCAGGTCGGGGCGACCGGGGCCAACGGCGTGCACCTCGCCTTTTCGTTCCGGCCCCGGGCTACCCCCGCCGTCGAGCCCCGGCCCGCCAGCAAGAGCGAGTACGAGAGCGCCGAAAAGCGACTCAAAAAAACGCGCAACGAGCTCAACGACCAAAACAAGGCGCTGAAGCAGAATTACAAAACGCTCCAGGCCGTGCGCAATGACTTTGTCCAGCGGAAGAAGAGCGGGGCAACCATCGCGCCCACCGAGCTGGCCGAGTACCAGCGCCAGCAGCGGCAGCAGCAGGCTGATTCCAGCCAGTTTATCGCCGACCGCGACCGGTTCCGGGCCGAGGAAGCGGCGCTCAGCAGCCACATGGTGCTGCCCCCGGCCCCGGCCGCCCGCCCCGATGGCCGCCCGGCCGCCGTGCGCGAGCTGCTGGCAGCGCTGCGGCAGGCCCTGCCGAGCGCCACGCTTACCCTGGAACTGCCGGCCATCGATTCGGCGCGGGTGTACGCCGGGCTGCTGGCCCTGGGACCGCCCCCGGTTAATCTGTGCGTGTTGCAGGCGTTCGATTACACGGCCGCCCGGCCCGACGATCCCGGCCCGCTGGCCCCGGTGCAGCCCAGCGCAGCCTGGGGGCCGCAGGCCCTGGCTACTTCCGTCGATTACTACCTGAAGCAAAAGCTGCGGCCGGCCCAGCTGCTGGTGGGCCTGATCGCGCCGGGTAAGGTGTGGACGGTGTACACCAGCGGGGCACCCATTCGCTACTGGTACGTGACGAGCCGCAGCCTGGCCATTCAGCCTGTTAAAGCGCAGCGCGTAGACGAGGCCAGCGGTAGCCTGCGGGTGGAGCTCGACTCGCTGCGGGGTATGCTGCCGCAGGCCCCGCACGTGGCCTGGGCCGACGACACGACCACGCTGGCCGCCCGCTACGCGTGGGCCACGGGGCGCGGGCTGGGCGGCGTAACTATCTGGGCCCTGGGCTTCGATGCGCCCGATGCGCCGCTCTGGAGCTTCGTGCGGGCGCACCTCACCGGGGCCGCCACGCCGACGGCTGCCCCGGTCGCACCCGATACCACCGGGCTGGCGGCCGATACGGCACAGGCGAGCCCCCGGGCCTCGGAAGATAATGGCCCCCAGACGTTCACCGAGGCGATGACGGAAGCCGAAAGTTGGGTAAAGGGCTCGGCGCTGGCGCAGGTGGTGCTCTTGTTCCTGGTGGTGCTCCTGGCCGGGGCGTGGGTGGGGATGCTGGTAGGGGCCGCGCAAACGGCCCGCTACTGGGTGCCCTTCGCCCGCCGCCTAGCCTGGATGCTGGTATTACTGCTGGGCACCGGGGCCCTCCTCGGCCTCTACGTGAGTTGCGTAGGTCCCTTTCGGCGGGGCTCGGTGTGGCTAACCTGGCTGGTAGTGCTGGGTGGATTAGTGATGCTGTGGCTGGCTTATCGGCGGTCGCGGCCAGCTACGCCGCTGCCCTAACGCCTAGTCGGGATACTCCGGTTGGCAAGCGTATGTATACTGTCGCCGTTTAATCGGGAACGCCGTCTATTGTAACACCAAGCTCCAGCTTGGTGATGCGTCCGGGTGTATGCAGCAATCGCATCACCAAGCTGGAGCTTGGTGTTACAATAGCTATTTAAACTTAGCCTAAGCCTCGGCCGGGGGCAGGGTGATGGTCTGGGCGAGGCGGGCTGCCGCGTAGGCGCCCAGGCGCCCCAGGTAGCAGCTGGCAACAACCAGCACGTAGAGCGTCAGCGCTAGGTAGACTGGGCGTCGTGCCAGTACCATTTCCAAGCTGTGCCGCAGCGCGGGCACCTGCTTGAGGAGCGCGTTTAGAATCAGCGTTAGCGGCACGGCGGCCAGCAAAATAAGTAGCAGCCAGCGCAACTCGCGTGCAAAAAGAGATTTGGGAACTGCGGCGGGCATGGGAAGTGCGGGTGGGAGAAACGACGGAAGGGATAATTGAAGGACGCCCCGAACGAGCACGCTGAGTATGCATCAGGCAGAGCAGGCGGGACTATGTTTTAACCAACCATCGGCCAGTGATTCGGGGCTGAGCCGCCCCGCGGGAAAATGATAAAGTTGATGGCCGCGGACAGTGTCAGCTATTTTCTACAATGCCGCCGCTCCAGCAGTACTCGTCGTTGGGCAGGGCGTACCAGCGGTTGTTGCCGTCGATATCGTCGCCCAGTACGCGCCCTATATAAGTCACTTGCAGGCCGGCCGGGACTATCCGGCCCGGCGCTAGGCGCGAGGGGGAGCCGTAGCGCAGGTTGAGGCGGGCTCGCACCGTGATGATGCCCGCCGGGGGGGCGTCGGTCCAGGGAATAATCGGCGCGGCCACGGGCTTGGCCGCGACCTTGCCCGAGTAGCGGGCGTAGGCATCCGCCACGTCGCGCAGCAGCTGCGCGTAGCTGCGGCCGCTCACCGCTAGGCCCGACTGTGGGTCGCGCTTGCGGGCCGGGTCGAGCTTGTGGTGGCCGATGATGTCGTGGGCCGGGTCGAGGTGAAACTTCGAGCAGGCGTAGGCCAGTACCCACACGTAGCGGCGGTAGGCTTCGTCGGCGTTGATATTAGCCCCGTAGCAATACTCCACGCCAATGGCGGCGTCGTTGGCCTTGCACTTGTACAAGCGACTATCCTCCGTGCAGTTGTAAATCACGTGCCACGCCTTTTCGGGCGGGGCCGTCAGGGCCGGAATGCACTCAATTATCTGCTTATCATCGACAAATAGATGCGCCGAGGCGCTAATCTGTTGGCACGAGTTCTCGTAGTACTTGACGTTGCCCGCCGCCGTAGAGCCGGGGTTGCCGGTATCGTGGGCCACCAAAAAGCGGATCTTATGAGCGGGCTGCCGGCTGCGCCGCTTCGAGGGGGCCGGCAGCCAATGCTGCTTAATGGGATATTCGAGGTCAGGAAATAGCCGCATAAGAGTAAATACCTGCAGAAAAAACAGCGATACAAATTACGGAGTAATAGCAGAATGGCAGCATCCGGGTTGAGAAAATAGCGGGAGCTGGTGCGCGGTTGCGCGGGCTAGCCCAGCCCGGGCTGGCGTAGGTAGTCGATTTCTTCCTCTTCCGGCGGCCCCATGTCATCTTCTTCGTGGTAAAGCACTTCCCCCGTGGCTAGGTCGGCCTGCGACTTGCTCCCGAACTCCGGCGGTGGTGCGTCGGCAGTCACCGGGGCCGCTGCCGGTGGTGGCTCAGCGGCTGGCTCAGCTACCGGGGCGGGTGCGCTGGCGGGAGCCGGCCGGGCCGGCTCCGGCGGCAGAGGAGGAGAGGCCGGCTGAGCTTGCGATTGCGGGGGTGGGCTGGCGGCCACACCGCCGGCCGGCGCGGGCAGCGGTGCCACGGGCGCCGGCGGTGCGGGAGTAGCGGGCAAAGCGGCGGCAGCTTCCGCGGGAAAGCTGACTGCTACCACCGGCGGCGCCGCTGGGGCGAGCGCCGCCGGCTCGGGGACCGCCGCCACTTGCTCCTTCGCTCGCTCCACTTGCCACTTGGGTGCTACATAAGCAAGCCCGCTGATTGCGAGTAAGATGGCTGGCCCCGGTGGCCAGGTAGGCAGGCCGCCGGTGGCGTATAGCTCGCTGGCAAAGAAGCCGCCCACTGCCAGCGTTACTACCACAAACTGCAAGCGGTAAATGGACAGCCCGCGCTCATCGCTGAGCAAGTCGGCGAGCCAGCCCCGACTCTGAACCGCTTCGTTGCCGGGCGCTGCTGGCCGGGTCGGCGCGAGTGCGGCCAGCGCGGCCGTGCCGGCACTCACGCCCAGCAGCGCCAGGGTGCCAGCCGGCAAGACTGGCTGCCCCCCGGTGAGGCAGCCCGCCAGCAGGCTACCCCCCAGCCCCAGGAAGCACCACCAGGCTAGTTGAGTTCGGGCCAGGCTGTAGGGTGGGGCGGCCTCCGCTACGGGCAGCCGGTAGCCGTCGGCATCGTAGGAAGCGGCTACCGGAACGCGCAGCAGCCACGAGCGGGCCGCGGCTACCACCAGCAGTAGGCCGGCCAGCGCCACCAGGGCCGGGCCAGCCGGCCAGCCCCAGGCCGGGGCCAGTTGCACGGGGCCGGAGCGGCCCGGGGATAGTTCGAGTAGTTGGCGGGTGGCCGAGCCTAGGCCCAGGCGCACGGGGTGGGCCGGCTGCCAGGGCGAGCCGTCGGCCAGGGCCCAGGCAGCCGGGGCCGCCTCGCGCCGGAGCGCAAAAACTACCCGGGTAAGTACGCTCGGCGTGAGTGCCGTGGCGGCTACCGTCGGCGGGCTGGTCGTGGTCGAGTCGGACCAGCTGCCCGCCGGCGCGGCCGTAGCGGCCGGCACTGTCGCCGGGGGCTGGGCGGAAGTAGTATCGAGTAGGGTATAAACGGCCAGCGGGGCCAGGCCGGGCAAGGGCAACCCATTGAGATACAGCGTAAGGCTCGAAGCGGCTGCCGGCGGCAAATCCCGGGCTTCGAGCGTGAGCGTGCCACCCAGCCGGAGCAGGGAATCCTGATCGGAGGCGGCCGCCGGGTAGACGCGGCGCAGCGCTGGCTGCTGCCCGGCGGCCGCGTCGGCCAGCCCGAGTAGCAAGGAGCCAGCCAGCGCGCAGCGGCCGGCCAGCCGCAGTAGAGTATTCATAGCAGCAAGAGGTATCGGCGGCTGCCCAGCCAGCCAAGGGCAGGCAATATACTACCCCCGCCCAGCCGCCAAAAAGCCCGGGCGGCTCACCACTGGTCCGCTACGCCAGCCCAATCGCGGCGGGGCCTTACCTTGCGAGTGCAGAATAGCTTGCCGGCTGCTATGCTTACGTTTACTTGACTCTGCTGATTCCTACCTGCGTATATGGCAAACTTTGATGCTTATTTCCCCAAATTGCTGCGCAACGAAGGGAATTACTGCGATACCCCCGGCGACTCGGGCGGCGAAACCTACCAGGGCGTTTCTCGCAAGTACAACGGCACGTGGCCGGGCTGGGCGACTGTTGATGCCACTAAAAAAAAGCTGGGTTTGAGTAGTCCCGTACCCCAGCCCAAGTGGGCCGCGCTCAACGCCGAGCTGGTACCCAATGCCGCCCTCAGCGCCAACGTCAAGCAGCTGTACCGCGCCAATTACTGGGATGCCCTGCACCTCGACGGGGTGCGTTCGCAATCGGTAGCCGAGCAGCTGGCCGACCACGGCATCAATGCCGGCCCCAAACAGCCGATTCGGATGCTGCAATACCTGCTCAACACACTGTATGGGCACTCGCTGGGCATCGATGGGCAAATGGGGCCGCAGACCATCGCCGCCCTCAACGCCGTATCGGCCCCACTTTTTTACCTGAGCCTGGTTGAGATGCGCCAGGCGTACTACTACTATCTGGCCGGTAGCCCCGCTACCTCCACCCCGCGCATGGCTGAGTGGAGCAGCTTTCTGGGTGGCCCCATCCTGCGGCTCAAGCCCAATCCTAGCCTACAGAAGTTTCTGCCTTCCTGGCTGAGTCGTACCAAGGCTCCTTTCGAGGGATAATTTCTTTTCGCTCCCCCGCTTTTTGGCTGATGCACAAAACGATGATTGATTTTGGGGCGCGCGTGAGCACGGCCCTGTGGCTGGGTGCGACCGACGAGCTGCCCACCGTGGCCGGGCAGCTGACCCTGCCTGACTACGATGCGGTACTAACCGTAATCGGCAGCGCCGGCAGCCTCGACCCGCAGCTGTTGCCCCGGCTGGCCCAGCTCTTCGGGCGCGGCGTGGCCCGGGCGGCCCAGCAGGCCCGCGCCGTGCTAGTCGATGGGGGTACCCAGGCCGGCGTGATGGCACTGCTGGGCGAGGCCGTGGCGGGCCTGGGCGGCCACACGCCCCTGGTGGGCGTGGCGCCGGCCAGCCTGGTAAGCTACCCCCTGGGGCCGGCCGGCGAGGCGGCGCTTGAGCCGCACCATTCGCACTTTGTGCTCACGCCGGGCCTGAGCTGGGGCGACGAAACCAAAACCCTGTTTGGGCTGGTGCAGGCGCTGGCCACCCAGGGCCGGCCCCGACCGGCGGCCGTGCTGCTGGTGGGTGGCGGCCGGGTAGCCCGTACCGAAGTGCTGCAAACCGTGCGCCTGGGCCTGCCCCTGGTGGTGCTCACGGGCAGCGGTGGGCTGGCCGACGAGCTGGCCGCCGTGTGGCCCACCCGCGCCGAATTGCCCGACGACCCCGTCATGGCCGAGATTCTGGCCGATGGGCGCCTGCGCTTCTACCCCCTCCAGAAATCGGTGGAGGGCCTCGAAAACACCCTGCTGCGCGAGCTCGGCGACGACCCGGTGCTGGTGCAAGCCTGGGAGGCCTTTGCCGACTATGACCACAACGCCAACCGGCAGCAGCGCAAGTTCGACCGCTTGCAGCGGGCCGTTATCGGGCTGGGCGTGGCTACGCCGGCCCTCGTGATAGCGCAGCAGCTCTACGCCCCCCGCGTTGCCGATGGCAGCGAGCTGCTGTCCATGCGAGCGCTGTGGCAGGCGGGGCAATACTCGTGGTGGGCTTTAAATCAGATACTTATTCTGGTGCCCATCACGCTCACGCTGCTCGTTACGGTGGCCACGCAGTTTAAGCAGGGAAATAAGTGGCTGCTACTGCGGGCCGCCGCCGAGTCGGTGAAGCGCGAAATCTACCGCTACCGGGCGCGGGCCATGTACTACGGTGACGGCGCTACCACCAACGCCCCCGGGGCCCTGGCCCAGCGCCTGGAGGAAATCACTCGCCGCACCATGCGTACCGAGGTCAATACGTCGTCGCTGCAACCCTACGACAAGCGGCGGGGCTTTCCACCCTACTCCGGTCCCGACGACGATGGCCTGGCTTACCTGAGCCCGGCGCGTTACGTGCACGTGCGCCTCGACGACCAGTTCCGTTATTTCCGGGGCAAGGCCGTGAGGCTGGAGCGGCAGTTGCGGACGCTGTCGTGGGTTACGTTTATCGTGGGCGCGGTGGGTACCTATCTGGCAGCTATTGATCAGCAGGTCTGGATTGCCCTCACTACGGCCTTGGTGGGTGGCATCGGTACCTACCTGGGCTACCGACAGGTCGAAAGCACGCTCGGCAAATACAACCAGGCCGCCGCCGACTTGGCCAACGTCCGCGCCTGGTGGCAGGCCCTGCCTCCCGAAGATCGCAATACCGCCGCTACCACCGATTCTCTGGTCGAGCACACCGAGCAGGTATTGCAGCTCGACCTCGACGGCTGGGTCCAGCAAATGCAAAACGCACTGGCCGAGCTGCATAAGAATCAAGCTCGCTCGCCCGAGCGCGAAGAGGGCAAGCCCCTGGCTCCCCTGCCCGCGCCCGACAGTGGCAACGAGGACGACCCCGGGGCCCCTGTCGAGGACCTCTCTGAGGCTGCGCCGACGGCTCGCCCCGCTGCCCGTCCGGTGCCCGCCGCCCCACCCGTGCCCGCCGCTGCCCCCGAGGAGTACGTACCCCCCGGCGGCCCGCGCATCCCGGTGGCCGACGATGACGAGGAGCCGGCGCTAGGCTAGCTATCCCGCCCGGTGCCTCTGGCCCGTGGAGGCTAGTAAGACGGCCCTACGTAGTCGGGAGTACCGGGAATGGGGGCACTCAGCATCGTGTGGTCGTATTCGTGCCAGCCGTTGAGGTGGGTTTGGGCGTGCAGGTGGGCCAGGCTGAGCAAGATGCTATTGAAATACAACTGGCGCTGGTGCTCAGGTAGATAGGTGGGAGCTTCGCGCATGGCCAGGTAGCTGTGCTCGCTCAGGCTGTAGCCGATGGCCCGCTCGCAAAATAGGTTAGGAGCCTCGGCTTCTTCGGCCAGGTGGTTTACGAGGTAACGCAGCTGTGTGGCTTGCTGCGTGGCACGCAGGTAGCTAGTGCTGTAAAACAGCCCGAAGGCATTGAGCGGCGTGGTTTTGGGCCTGGATTGCAACTGCCGGGCGTAGGCTAGTAAGAAGCTGTCGGCCAGACCCGCCCGCAGGGAGCGGCCGGACAGCAGCACCTGCTCAGCCACCCGCAGGCGGGCAGGGTTGGCGTTCCAGTGGTCAAGCCAGTTCGCCAGGCGAAAGGCTTCAACCGTGCGCCCGGCATGCGCCAGGGCCGAGGCCAGGTCAGAAAACAGAATCTGGAATTGGTCCTGGGCAAATTCCGGCTGTCGGGGCAGCTGCTTGATAAAAGCGCGCAGCCCCGGCGTAATACGCAGCCGCGTCAGCCGGGCCGAATCTTGCAAGGCCGAAGCCACGGCCAGCAGCACGGCATTGCGCCGCCGCCGGAGCGTGTCGCCGGGTAGTTGGTAGTGGTTGATGGCTTGCAGCCACACCAGATTAGGCTGAAACTGCGGGGGGCGGCTCAGCGCTTCGGCCCACAGTGAGCGCGTGCGGGTGCGTGAAAAGCGGTCGGGAAAGATGGCCTCCACAAAGGCGAGGCTGTCGAGCTGTCGCACGGCGGCCGGGTTAGGGCGGTTGAGAGTAGCTTTTTCGCTATACAAGCTGTCGAACAGGGTTCCCCGGGTGTGCTGGCGCACGGCCAGCGCTCGCTCCTTTTGGTAGGCGCGGCGAAACGTGCGCTGGGTAGTGGAGTCGAGCCGGAAGCCATTGACCGCATTGCTGAGCTGGTGAGTAAACAGCGCATCGAAGGCACAGGTGTAATATCCCCCAAAATCGCGCGTCTTAGGCCGGGTGGGCTGGTGCAGGAAGCTGATGGGGTCCTGGCTACCGTAGCCGGGCCCGTCCTTGCGAAAGCCCAGATTCCAGTGGGCAGGATTGATGCGATTGCGGTATTGCTGCTGCACATCCGCGCCGTACTGCGCGAGGGGCATCACCTTGGCACTCATTTTCAGACGGCCGCTCAGCTCGCTCGTCGCCACGGTAGCCCGCTCAAATAGCCGGGTCGCCGCCTCCGGCCGGTGCTTGAGCGCGCTCAGGTAAACCCCGTAGCGATTGCAGGTGAAAGCTTCGATGAATAGATACTCGACGCTCTTGAAAACGGTATCGGCCACTGCCCCGCGGGCTTTGGTCGCTTGCAGCATGGCCCCTAGGCTGGTCATGATGCTGATGCCATCGCGGGTCGAAAAGACGCTGGCGTGGGGGGCCACGGTCGGCATGGCCGCCAGCACCGCCCGCCACGCCAGGTCGCGGCTGGCCACGGGCACCGAGTAGCTGACGCGGTCGATGTTGAGCAGGGCCGGGTTGACGCCGCCCAGGCGGGCGTTGTCGGTCTGATTGAGTACGACGGAGCTCGGGGTTTGGCCCACGTCGTGGGTCAGGTTGCCGGGGCGCACGCTCAGCAGGCTGTACACCAGGGCCGCGTACATCTCGTTGAGGGAGAAGCCACCTACCTGGCTGCACGCCTGTAGTAGCGGGTACACGTTATCCTTAGTCAGCAGCTTGTACTTTACCAAGTAAGGCAGCAGTACGAAGGCCCCGTCGGACTCGCGCACGCCCACCGCGTCGTAGCTGAGCTGGCGCAGGCATTGCGTCAGTTCGGGGGCGGGTCGGCGCAGGGCCGCCAGCACAATGGCCGCCGTGAGGTAGCCGCCGGCGTGGGCGGTATAGCCCCCGTGCTCGTCGTAGAGATACCGCTTCACGGGATAAAGCCGGGCAAACTGCTGCTGGGCGGCCGGGGGGCCAAATGGATTGATTCCCTGCAAAAAAGCCAGCTCGGAGGTGGTGAAATTACCCTGCCCCAGCAGCACCCGCAGGCAGAAGCTAAAGGCGATGGAGCTCGGTGTCGGGCCGGTGGTAGTGGCCACTTCGCGGCGCACGTAGCCCAGCAATTGGTGCAGCAGGCGCTGCTGCAACGCGGCCACGCTATCGAGCTGCGCCTGGCGGCGGGCGGGTGGCTCGGGCTTGCCCACCCGCCGCTGCTCGCTGGTCAGCCGGTAGTGGGTGAGCGCCATAACGGCGCGGGCGGTGGGGACGGCCAGCGCTCGCTCGATTGCGCTTGGTCGGGGACCGGCCGGATTCACGGCCCGCTGGCTGGCCCCGGCCAGGCGGGCGGCCAGGTCGCGTACCAGGCGCAGGGCAATCGGGTTTTCGCGCTCCAGCGAGTCGTAGCTCAGGCCGCCCAGGTCGATGGCCGAGTACATGCTCAGCTCAATGCCCAGGGCCAGGGTATCGTTGTGCAGCTCGTCGAGCATGCGCGGAAAAGCGTAGTCAGCCGGTCGGCGGCCCCCCAGCCAGGGTTGGTAGGCGGCGTCGCCCAGGCGGTCGGCCGACAGCAAAAAATTCGCTTTTTCCTGCACTGGCACAAACGAGGATGCCAGCAGCGGTGCCCGCTCGTCCACGATGGCGTAGGCCACGTAGTCGTCTTGGCGGGTGCGCCACTGCCAGCCGGCCCAGGCCAGCCCGCCCAGCAGCAGCGGCAGCAGCACGGCCAGCACCAGTCGCCACACGCCGTAGCGGGCCAGTACCAATTGGGCTCGCAGGCGGCGGCGGCTGGCCGTCAGGTAGCGGGTGAGCAGCGCGTGCTGCTGCGCGGCGTGGTGCAGGCGCTGCGCCGGGTCGGGGCCGGTATCAAAATAATAAGCCAGCCAGGCCGTGAGACCCCGCTTGTTTTTGGCCCAAAGCGCAAATACCGAATACAGCCCGATGGGTAGCAAAAACCCCGTGTTTTCCTCGTTCTCCTGCCAGCGCTGCGCTTCCTGCAACAAGTTGGTGGCGAAGCGTACATCGCGGGCTTCCTCAGCGACCCAGTCGCTGAGCAGCTGCCAGTTGCGAATCAGGCTCTCGTGCGTGATGTCGAGCACCGTCTCGGGTGGCGGTACGGCCTGCGGGTCTTCGTCTTCCCCGATAAAAGGCTGCAAAAACGTGGCGTCGGCCTGGCGAAACGGCCGCAGAATGCGGCACACTACGGGCCAGGGCAGCGTTTCGTCGTCGATGATGGCCGTGATTTCGGCCCCGGTGAGGCGGTTGCGCACCACGCGCTTGCCGTCGGTGCGCGTCAGTACCCGAAACGTGAGCGCGATAACCCGCTCGGCCGTACCGGGCGGCAGGGGCGGCGCAAAATCACGGTTGTACTGCGCCCCGGCCTCGGCGTAGAGCTGGTTGGCGTGCGCATCGAGTACGTTGCGCAACGAGGGATTGGCCAGCAAAAATCGGGCGTGCCCGTCCGGTAGCGTGGCCTGCCAGGCGGCGAAGCGGGCCTGGTCGGTTGCCGGCAGCTCCCCGTTGAGGCCGCCCACCATGGCGTAGTGGATGAGGTCCATCTCCTCGCGGCCGTGGTCGGCGGCCAGCCAGATGCGACGCAGCGCGTGCTGGAGCACCGGGAGCTGGTCCTGGCCCTGGTTGGTATCGAACAGCAGCCGCTGAATCAGGCGCTCACTGATGCGGTTGCCGCTGAGCTCGGCCGGGTCCCGAATCACTTGCACAAACTCGTGGCGCAGCAGCCGGGGCACGAAATACTGGCTGGCCCCCACTTGCTCAATCAGTCCCCGAAACTCGGCGCACTGCCCCACGAAGTCGGAGCGCATGGTGCACACGATGTAGATGGGCAGCTCACGCTCGCGGGCCAGCCGCACGGTTTCGAGCAGCAGGTTGACTACCGTCTGGGCCGCCACGTTGGGCGCCGCGCCGTCGTAGTTTTCCGGGTTGGTAAAAAACTCCTCAAACTGATCGACCACTAGGAGCAAATTGGCCGCCTGCCGCTGCTGGCGGCGCTGCTCGGCGGGCGGTAGCGCGGGTTCGGGCGCGGGCGGGCACAGCGCCGAAGCCTCATAGAGCTGCACCAAGGCCGAAAAACCCTGTTGCAGCTCAGTTTCGACGGTGCGGGCGTGGTCGGGCAGGCGCAGGGCCTCGGCTAGGGCGTCGGCCAGGTTGCGCAGGGGGCTGCGCTCGGGCCGGAAGGTCGCCACGGCCCAGTTGCCGTAGCGCGCCCGCACGAAGCCGGCCCGTACCTCCGGCAGCATTCCGGCAAATACCAGCGACGACTTCCCATCGCCCGAGGCTCCGGTGACCATCACGAAGTGCTGCTGGGCCAGCAGGGCTAAGCAATTGGCTACGTGTTCCTCCCGCCCACGGAAGTAAATGGCCTCGTCCTCGGTGAAAGTGCGCAGGCCGGTGTAGGGACAAATAAGCTCGTCGGTGCCGGGCAGCTGCGGGTTGGAATCAGTAAAGGAAGCCATTGGCGGAATGGAGCAGAAAAAACCTGGCGGCGGTAGGGTAGGGGCTGGCCGTGCGCGGCCGGGGCTAAGGCAACTGCCGCAGTACGCGCCGCACTTCCTCGCTCACTTCGCGGTGCGAGCGAATGCTGGAAATAACCTTGGGCGCCTTGAAGCCGCGCATCTTGTTCTGGGCCGGGTCGTCCTCGCCCACGAATAGAATGGGCGTGGGCGAGCCGGCACCCCCCGCCAGGCGCCAAACCTGCTTCACGAAGGGCAAGGCCCAGTCGGCGCTGTGCTTGAAATACACCACCGCTAGGCGACTTTTCGGAATGGCCAGCAGTGCCAGGTCTTTGTACGCGTCCGCCGTATCGGGCTCAATCGTTAGAATTTCCAGCGGGTATTCTTCGCTCAATTGGTCGGTAATGGCATTCGCTTCCTCGCTGTCTTGCTCGTTGTAGACGAAGAAGATATCGTTCTCCTTGTCCACGGCGGCCGGGGGCGGCGCAGCCTGGGCCATCGCTGCCCGCACGTCTTCCACCACCTGCATGGCGCTGGTGGCGTTGGTAAGGGTGCACTGGCGATTCAGCTCGTTGCGAATGACGTCCATGAATGCCCGCTGGGCTGGCTTGATGGGCAGCGACTCGTCGGGGCACAGCCACACTACCTGCCGAAACGCCGGGCGCCCGCCCGCCACCGCCCGCGCCTCGCGGTAAGCATACATCGGGAACGAACACTCCTCGTCGTCTTCGAAGCGGCGACCAAACTCGTTGCCCAGCAAGTGAATGGCGTAGTCGGCCTCGGCCAGGGCCTCGCGGGTGCGGGTGCGGTACTCGTCCTCGTCGAGTGGGCAATCCGAATTCGGTACCACGCGCAGGCCCGCTTTGGCGCACACGAGGGCGAGCTCCTCGCGCCGCGCCACCAGCTCCTTGGAAGTCCAGGCCAGAAATACCGTCGGCCCGGTAGCTACTACCGCGGCTGGCGCGGAGGGGGCTACCGTTGCAACGCTCGCGCTAGTATCTGCCACTGGCGCAGCGACGGCCGGCTGGGGGGGGCTGGCGGCGGCCACCGCCTGGCGAGCCGCCAGTACCAATTCTTTGATGGCGTTGGCTACTTTATTGATCTGGTTGCGGTAGAGCAGGCCGTTGGCCGAGGGCGAAAGCTCGTCGTCGCGGGTGCGCAGCGGACGGTTCACGCCCAGCGCCTGGTACACAAAATCGATGCTGCGCAGCGGGCCTCCCATCGTGTGCTCCAGCAGCCGTACGTCGTCGGGGTCGAGATTGTGAATGCGTAGCGGCAGAATGCGGCAGCCTACGTTGCCGCTGGCCAGCGGTAGGTGCAGCCCCAGCCGGTCGGTGCTGGCCTGCCGGTGGAAGGGCAGAAACTCGTGTTGCCACGAAAACCGCTCGGTGTCGCAGTAGGTCAGCGACAGCAGCGGAATCAGGATGAGCGACCGCAGCCGGTGGTCCAGGCTGGCATTTACCGCGTGCGTATCGCCCAGGCCGTCGGTGCGGTCCTTGTCAAAATAAATGCGCAGCTCGCCTTTGATCGTGGCCCGTAGCTCGTCTTTCAGCTGCGTGACAAACTCCGTAACCCAGCCGTCAAACTGATTATCGTTGTGTCGGTAGCTGATAAAGATATCGTATTCGAAGTCGGGAATGGACGCAGCCATGACGTGCTAGAGCGAAATACCCACCGTCATAGCTACGGTGGGCGCTTCAAATATAGACGCCAATTGGGCTAGGCCCAACCAGTAATTGCCAGGTAATCGGACTTGCCAAAAGCAGGCATTTGCCCGGTCGGCCCGGCACCGGGAGCGGGCCACCGGGCAAAAGAAAAGCCCTCACGTTGCGGCGAGGGCTTTGTCGTAGTCCGTAGGGGAATCGAACCCCTGTTGGTAGAATGAAAATCTACTGTCCTAACCCCTAGACGAACGGACCTTGTTTGTTTTGGTGGTGCAAAGGTACACCAGTTTGTTTTCAAACCAAATAATTGGCCGTGTTAAATGCGCCTGCCGTAAGAATTATGCTGATTTTCAGTATGAAAAAAAACTACGGACTTCTCAATTTGTTAAAGCTGCCGAGATAGGACGCGTGGGCGAGTCGTCAAAACCGACCCAACGCGTACCTTCGCCCCGTATTCTTAGCGGAGCCGCCGCGGCGGCCCGTCATACTTCCATTTTTTCCAACATCATGGCAAAAATTAAAGTCGCCATTAACGGCTTTGGACGAATCGGCCGCCTCACCTTCAAGTCGCTGCTCGGCCGCGACAACGTGGAGGTAGTAGCCATCAACGACCTGACTGACAACAAAACCCTGGCCCACCTGCTGAAGTACGACTCCGTACACGGCCGCTTCAACGGCACGGTGAGCTACGATGATAATAGCCTGACCGTAAACGGCCAGCACATCGCCGCCCTCGCCGAGCGCGACCCCAAGCTGCTGCCCTGGAAAGATATGGGCGTGGACATCGTGCTTGAAAGCACGGGCCGCTTCGTGGACGAGGCCGGTGCCGGCCAGCACATCACGGCGGGTGCCAAAAAAGTAGTTATCTCGGCACCGGCCACGGGCAACATCCCGACGGTGGTACTGGGCGTGAACGAAGACACCCTGAAGGGCGACGAGACCATCATCTCGAACGCTAGCTGCACCACCAACTGCTTGGCTCCCATGGCCAAGGTGCTCGACGATGCGTTCGGCATCGAAAAGGGCTACATCACCACGGTGCACGCTTACACCTCGGACCAAAACCTGCAGGACGCGCCCCACAAGGACCTGCGTCGCGCCCGCGCCGCTGCCTACAGCATCATCCCGACTTCGACGGGGGCGGCCAAGGCCGTGGGCTTGGTGCTGCCCCAGCTGAAGGGCAAGCTCGATGGTATCGCCATGCGCGTGCCCATTCCGGACGGCTCGACGACCGACCTGACCGTTATCCTGAAGAAAGAAGCTACCAAGCAGGAAATCAACGACGCCATCAAGGCCGCCGCTGAAGGTCCGCTGAAGGGCATCCTGGAGTTCAGCACCGACCCGCTCGTGAGCATCGACATCGTGGGCAACACCCACTCGTGCATCTTCGACTCGGAGCTGACCTCGACCAACGGTACCCTGGCCAAAGTAGTGGGCTGGTACGACAACGAAACCGGCTACTCGACCCGCACCGCCGACCTCATCCAGAAGCTGGGTGAGAAGATGAACGGGTAGTAGTTAATTATCAATGGTTAATTGTTAGTTATTAATAACTGATAAATAACAATTGACCATTAGAAAAAGGCCTGCCTGCTAGGCAGGCCTTTTTATTTTCAGTGGAAAGCGCCGCCGCTGGGCGGCACGTTAGTTATGCCGCGTACTTCCTTTATTTTCAACCCCACGGCGGGCACCGGGCGGCGGGCCGATTTCCCGACGCTGCTGCGGCAGCACTTTGGCGAAGCAGATTACCAGCTGCACCCCACCGAGGGGCCGGGGCACGCTACCGAGCTGGCCCGGGAAGCGGCGCGGGCGGGCAGCCGGGTGGTGGTAGCAGTGGGCGGCGACGGCACCGTGAACGAAGTAGGGCAGGGGCTGTTGGGCCAGGCCGGGGCGGCGCTGGGCATCGTGCCGCGCGGCTCGGGCAACGGGCTGGCCCGCCACCTGCGGGTGCCGCTGGGGTTGCCGGCCGCGCTGCGCCGGCTGCGCCAGCCCACGTTTAGCCGCATGGACGTGGGTACCATCAACGGCCGGCCGTTTTTTTGCACGGCGGGGCTGGGATTCGACGCGCACGTGAGCCAGCACTTCGCCCGGGCGGGCTCGCGCGGGCTGAGCACCTACCTGAAAGTGACGCTACGCGAGTACGGTAATTTCCGGCCAGTGGCGGTGCGGGTAGCAGCCAACGGCCAAACGCTGGCCACCGATTGCTACGTGCTGGCCTTCGCCAATGCCTCGCAGTATGGCAACAATGCCTACATCGCCCCGCAGGCCAACTTGCAGGATGGCCTGCTCGACATGTGCCTCATCGACGCGCTGCCGCCCTGGCGGGCGGTGCAGGTAGTGCTGGGTATGGCCCTGGGCACGCTGCCGCGCACGGGCGGCGCTACTTACCGCCACACTGCGCACGCCACGGTGCACGCCGCCGCACCGTTGGGCTACCACGCCGACGGCGACTACCTGGGCCACGCCACCGAGTTTGAGCTGGGGCTGCTGCCGCTGGCGCTGGAAGTGGCCGTGTAGAAAATCTGCGGGGCGGCCGGGCTACGTAGGCTAGGGCCGGCCCCAATTTTACCCGGTGGCTGGGAAGCTAAACAGGTGCCTGGTTTGTTGAAGGTGCCGGGTATCCTCTTCTTACTTACTACTATGACTCAAGATTTTGTTCAGCAGCTGCAAGCCGAGCTGCAACCCGCCCGTCAGCAGATGGTGGACCACCCGGTGTACCGCCACCTCCAGACGCTGGCCGACCTGCGCGTGTTCATGGAGCACCACGTGTACGCGGTCTGGGACTTTATGTCGTTGCTCAAAGCCCTCCAGCGCGAGCTGACTTGCGTGGAGCTACCCTGGGTGCCCAAGGGCAAGCCCGCCACCCGCCGCCTCATCAACGACATCGTGCTGGAGGAGGAAACTGACCTCGACCCCGAAGGCCAGCCCACTAGCCACTTCGAGCTGTACCTGCGTGCCATGCGCGAGGCCGGGGCCGATACCGCGCCCGTCGAGCGCCTGCTCGCCGCCCTGGCCGAAGGGGCCAGCGTGCCCGCCGCGCTGGCCGCTGCCCAGGCCCCGGCCAGCGTGCAGGAGTTTGTGAAGCATACGTTTAGCGTAATCACAGCGGGCCAGCCGCACGCCATCGCGGCGGCCTTTACCTTCGGGCGCGAAGACGTAATTCCCGACATGTTTCGCAGCCTGATTGCTGACCTGGGGCAGCGCTTCCCAGGCCAGCTGGACACGTTTACTTATTACCTCAACCGCCACATCGAGCTCGACGAGGACCACCACGCCCCGCTGGCCCACCAGATGGTGCGCGACCTCTGCGACGCCGACGCCCGCCGCTGGCAGGAGGCTACCGAGGTAGCCCAGCAGGGCATGGCCGCTCGTATCGCGCTCTGGGATGGCATCGCCGCTGCCTTGGTTAAAGAAAAAGAAAATGTAGCGTAGGCTTCAGCTTGCGAGCGAGCGTAGCGAGCAAGTGCGTAAGGGGACGTTCGCTTACGTAGCTGCTCGCTGCGCTCGCTCGCAAGCTAAAGCTTACGCTACAGCTAACCTATCAATCTTATGGCAAAAGATCAATCGCGCCGCCAGGGGGTGGTGTACTCAACCAATCCGGATTTCGCCTACCAGTCCGACGAGCCGGCGGAGGCCACTACGCTGCCGCCTCAGCAGCAGCAGTTGCGCGTGCAACTCGATAAAAAGCAGCGCGGCGGCAAGCAGGTTACGCTCGTCACCGGCTTCGTGGGCCGCGAGGACGACTTACAAACGCTGGGTAAGCTCCTCAAGGCCAAGTGTGGCGTGGGGGGCAGTGCCAAAGACGGCGAAATCGTGGTGCAGGGAGATTTTCGCGCTAAAGTGCTGGAAATTCTCCTGAAAGAAGGCTATAAAGCCAAGCAAATCGGCGGGTAAGTGGTGAAATGGTGAGCTAGTAAAATGGTGAATGAGTAGGGGGACTGATTATCGTAGCTGTTACAATAATCAGTCTCCCTACTCATTCACCATTTCACCGCTAGTTGACCTCTTCGAGCGAGCTGCCGCTGTTGAGGTCTTTGTCGATGCGGGCGGGGTGGCCGGCGTATTTCACTTGGCTGCCGCTGCTGAGGTCTACTTTCAGCTCGTCGGTGGCGTGCACCTTGGCTTCGGAGCCGCTGCTGAGGTCGAGCGACGCTTTGGCGGCCCGCAGGGCCAGGGCGTCGAGCGAGCTGGCGCTGGAGCCATCGACCGACAGCTCGTTGGCGGTGCCGCCGAGCTCCACGTGGGCGGCGCTGCTGAGGTCTACTTCGAGACGCGGCACGTTTACGTCGAGGCGGGCCGAGGAGGCGCTGGAGGCGTTCACGCGCAGCTCTTCGTCGCGGAAGCCGCTTACGTCGGCCTGGCAGGCGGCGCTCAGCTCTAGGCGCTTGAGGCGGGGCAGCGTTACCGTTACCAGGATCGGGTTGCGGTGATTGCCGAAGACCGAGAAGATGCCGTTGGTGCGGCGGGTGCGAATGACGAGCCGCTCACCGCGTACTTCGAGGCGCACATCGTCGAGGTCACCGGGGCGCCCAGCGGCTTCGGCCTTGAAGCCTTCGCCCTGGCGTACTAATACGCGGAACAAACCGGCGGCCTCAATTTCGTTGAATTCGCTGCCGCTGCCCAGGCTTTTGCGGCTGCTGCCGTAGTGGTTGGGGTCGGTGTTGAAATTGGGCGAACTGGTGCTGATGTGCACGTTGGGCTCGTCGCCGTCAGTATTCACGCGAACTTTCATCTTGGTGCCGTCGGCGTCGATGTTCACTACTCCGTCGTCGTTGTCGTCGTCATCGTCATTATCCGAAGTCGAAGGCGGGCAGTCCAGGCACGCAAACTTGCCTTCGCGGGTGAAGCGGGCGCGGTACGAGCGGTCGCCATCGGTGCTGGGGCGCTCGCCACCGATAAAGTCCTCGTCGTCGAGCTGCTCCAGGAAGCGGGAAGTGAGGCGGTAGGTTTTTTCCAGGGGCAGGTGCAGGGTCAGGGTCAGCTTCTGGTCGCGGTTGGGGGCATTGCTTTTCAGCGTAGTACCCTGGTCGAAAATAATGGTCGAGTCGCGCTGCGTAATGTTGTAATTAACGGTTTGCTGAGCGGTGAGGCGAGCAGCCTCCTCGGTGCGACCCTTGGCCTGGAAGGCTTCCTCCACGTAAGGGGCCGCGCCGCTGTCGGCAGGAGCCAGGCGCACGTTCACCCACTGAAAATGGTCTTCCACGTAGCGCGAGTCCAGCACGATGCCGCGGCTGGCGATAGGATTCAAACGCACGGTAGTAGTGTATGTATCCTTGGCCTGAAACTCGCGGGCTACTTGCAAGCCCGTCGCCACGCTACCTACTATGCCCAGCGCCCACAGCCCCAGCAGCGACAGCCCTACGGTGCGGCTCAGCAGCCAGCGACGCATAATCAGGCGGAGACCCAACAAGATGAGGGCGAAGGAAGGAATAGCTACGGTGAGGAACACGGCGATGGCTCCCCAGGGCGGCAGGTTGCGCACAGTGGCCCCGAAGCTGTCGTCGAACATAAAGCCGTTACTAGTGTGCTCCACGGCCGTAAACGGGATGATGCTCAGCGCTGCCCCCAGCATCGTGAGGAAAACAATCAGGCAGATAGTACCATAGACGATGAGCAACCCACCCACTACCCACCGAATAAAGCTGCCCAGAAAGTCGGCGGCCGGCTTGGCGCTGCGCGCCGCACCTTCTAAAAAGGTGCCGAGCGGGCGATTGGGCGTGCTGCCATCGGTGTCGAAGGCATTGCTGCACAAGTTGTTATCGATGCCCGAGAGCGTGACGGCGTCGCCGCGCATCTGCATTTTCTCCGATACGGTGCGTGCTTCGGGCACTACGGCCCACAGGATGAGGTAGGCGATGAAGCCCGAGCCACCGATAAACAAGCTCAGCAGGAACAGTACCCGCACCAGCACCACGTCGGTCTGGAAGTAAGCGGCCAGGCCCGCGGCTACGCCGCCCACCTTGCCGGTATCGGTATCGCGGAAGAGCTTACGGCCGGTGAGCTTACCCCCGAAATCCAGCGTGTCGATGGGGGTGGGAGCATCCGTGCGCTTGGGCAGGGCCACCCACAGCACGATGTAGGTGATGAGGGCCAGCCCGCCGAAGTCGAAGCGGTGGCGAAACATGCCCGTGCCGGGAATGTGATCGTACACCCCTAATACGTTGGGCAGCAGTACCAGCGCCAGGAATATCAGGCGCACCAGCAGCGGGTTGACGCGGAAGTACTGGGCCAGGCCAGCGGCCACGCCCGCAATCTTGCGGTGCGCCAGGTCACGGTACAGGCGGCGGGGCTCCGTATCGGCCGGGGTGGGGGCGGGGCCGTTGGTGAAGGCCGAGCCAGCGCCGGAGCCGGTGGCCGTGGGCTCGGCGTAGGCGGGCTCGTCGTCCTCGTCGGGCGAGGTGTTGAAGTCGCTCACGCGACCCATCTTGGCGGTCATCTCCTGCACATCCTGGAGCGTGATCACCTGTTTGTTGACCGAGAGACGGGCCGAAAACAGCTCGGCGATACGGCCCTCGATGTCGGCCACTATTTCTTCGTGGCCCTGGTAGCTGGCAAAGTGAGCCTTTACCTCGTGCAGGTAGCGGCTGAGCACTTCGTAGCCGTCATCTTCGAGGTGGAAGATGATGCCCTGCAAGTTGATGCTGATGTTCTTTTTCATGGGAGGGGCCGCAGGCGCGAAGCGCGGCAGGTTGAAATCGGAGAAAGAAAGGTTAGCGGCTAAGGCAGGGCCCGGCTAGGGGCGACGGGGCTGGCGAATGATGCCCACGGAGAGGGCCATTTCTTCCCAGGTCTGGCGCAGCTCTTCGAGAAACTGGCGGCCGGCGTCGGTGAGCGTGTAGTACTTGCGGGGTGGGCCGGAAGTCGATTCCTTCCAGACGTAGTCGAGCAAGGCGGCATTCTTGAGGCGCGTGAGCAGCGGGTAGAGCGTGCCTTCCACCACAATCATGCGGGCGGCGGTGAGCTCTTCCAGCATGTCGCTGGCGTAGGCCTCCCCGCGGCCGATTATCTCCAGGATGCAGAACTCGAGGATGCCTTTGCGCATCTGCACCTGGGTGTTCTCTAGTTTCATGGGCGGTATGGGCTAGTAGTAGGTGAGGAACTGTACAAATGTACAACAGGTACTTTGTAATGCATAATACTTGGTTAAAATTTTTTTGTTACTGCCGCGAAAAAAATCTGCGGGCTGGTGTTAATGCGTACCTCGCTCACCGGGCTTTCACGCGCAGCAGTCAACGGGCCGGCCAAAAAACTGGTCGCTAACTAGGCGTAAGTCAAGTAGCTGCGCGTGGCGGCTACGCTGGCCCGGCACGATTACGCACTATCTGGCAGTAACTTGCGTTGCTGCCGCAGCTATTTTCCTCGCTCGTATTCTTCTATGCTACAACTCTCCGCCGCTAGCCGCTCCTGGGTGGCCTTTCTAGGACTAAGTGCCGGGCTGGGGCTGGCCGCCGCGCCCGCCGCCCGCGCCCAAACCAACACGCCCAAGTACAGCAACGAGTTCTTGAACCTAGGGGCGGGTGCCCGCTCGCTGGGCATGGGCAAAACCCAGGTCAGTCTGGCCGACGACGCTACTGCCGGTTACTGGAACCCGGCCGCCCTTACCAACGTGCGTACCAAGTATGACGGCGTACTGATGCACTCCGAATTGTTTTCGGGAGTAGTAAAAAACGATTACGCCGCCTTCGCCATGCCGCTCGATGAGAAGAGCGCCGTGGGCGTGACCCTACTACGGCTGGGCGTAGACAACATCGCCGATACCCGCGCCTTGGTCAACGAGTACGGCTACATTCAGTACGATAGAATCACGTACTTCTCGGTGGCCGATTACGCGCTGCTGCTGAGCTACGCCCGTAAGCTGGGGCCGGAGGGCCTGAGCGTGGGCGGCAGCGGCAAGCTCATCTACCGCAACGTGGGCTCCTATGCCAACGCTTATGGCTTCGGGGTCGATATGGGCCTGCAATACAACCACCGCGGCTGGCGTCTGGGCCTGATGGCCCGCGACATCACCACTACTTTCAACGCCTGGAGCATTGACGCCGAGAAGTTTAAGGCGAACACCATTCCCGGCGAGGCCATCCCCACTAGTACTACCGAGCTGACGCTGCCGCGCCTGGTGCTGGGTGCCGGGCGGCAGTTTAAGCTACCGGCGCAGTTTACGGCCCTGGTGGCCGCCGACCTGGAAGCTACGACCGATGGCCAGCGCAATACCCTCATTTCGGCCAAGCCCGTAAGCGTAGACCCGCGTGTGGGCGTCGAGATCGGGTACCGCAACCTGGCTTTTTTGCGCGGGGGCGTGGGCAACTATCAGAAGATAACTGCCTTCGACCAAAGCCAGCAGTGGAAGGGACAGTACAGCCTGGGCGCGGGCGTGGCCTTCAGTGGCTTGCGCGTAGACCTGGCCCTCTCGCGCCTGGCCGTAGAAAAGCTGGGCTCGACTTCGCAGACCAACTCCCTCATCGTGAGCCTGGGCTACGGCCTGGGTAGCCGCGTAGGCGGCTTACCGTCCATCAACTGATTTTGCGTATCTATTATCGGCTAATAATTTGATTGACACAACTATGAACACTTCTTACCCTGGTGCCTGGGCGCGGGCCGGCCGCCTGCTGGCGGGTTGGCGAGCCGTAGGACTGTTTTGGCTGGCGCTGATGCTGGGCGTGGCTACGGCGGGGCAGGCCCAGTCGGGCCCCTACGGCAACGAGTGGATAGTGCAGGGCCAGCCCTACTATAAAATCAAAGTGTGGCGCGACGGTCTCTACCGCCTCGACTACGCTTACCTAAGCCAGATTGGTGCCGGCGCGGTGGCACCTACCCAGCTGCAAGTATGGCGACGCGGCAAAGAGGTGGCCGTGTACCAGGGTGGCAACTCAGCTGCGCTGGATAACAGCTCTTTCCTGGAGTTTTTTGGGCAGCGCAACGACGGAGCACTCGACAAGGAGTTTTACAAGAACCCGCTCGACCAGGCCAACCCGTTCTACAGCTTTTATACCGATACGGCGGCTTACTTCATCACCTGGGGTGCCCGAGCCGGCAAGCGTATGGTGGAGCCCCAGCCCGTGGCGGGCAGCCCGCACGGCTGGCGGCTGCAGTCGTCGCTGGTGCTCAAAACCGTCAACTACGTGGAGGCTCCCAGCGAGGACGGCTACACGTACTTGCCCTGGCTGGAGCCCGGCGAAGGGTTTTTCGAGGGATTTTACTACAACCCGACGCCAGCCTCGGTGGATTCCCTGCGGGCGATTTCAACGGCTGCCGGGGCACCCGCCCCCCGGCTGGAAGCCATGGTGGTAGGAGGCAGCCGCGTAGACGACCACTCCACCACCGTGAGCGTGGTGGCCCCGGGCAGTACGACGCCCCGGCTGCTGGGAACGCTCAACTACAAGCGCTTCGACCACGCGCTGGGTCGCTACAACCTGCTGCCCAGTGACATTAGCAGCACGGGTAGCGTGGCACTGAGCTTTGCGCAGGGGCCGCTGCCGCCGCAGTTTCAGGTCGATGTTTTCCGGTTTTCGTGGTTCCGGGTTACGGCCCCGCAGCAAAACGTGTGGTTCAGCAACCGGCGGCAGGTGATTTTTCAGAATGACTCGCTGCTGAGCGGGCCGGCCATCTACGAGATTGACAATATCCCGGCCACGGTGGCTGGCTTCGATATTCAAGACCCCTGGAACGTGCAACGCGTGGCACCCACGGCGGCTACCACGCTGGGTAGCACGGGCCGGCGCTATTCGTTCGTGAACGCTACCGGCCAGCAGACGCGCCGCCTCCTGCTCGCCAACGAGGCCCAGCCGCTGGTACCGCCACCCGCCCGCCGGGTCAACTTCCGGGTCATTGACCCGGTAAAGCCCAATTTCGTCATCATCACCCACCCCAAGCTGATGCAGGCGGCGGGTGGTGTGCCCAACGTGGCTCGCGCCTACGCCGACTACCGGGCTTCGGCCGCTGGGGGGCGCTACGACACCCTGATGGTAATAGCTCCGCAGCTATACGACCAGTTTCACTACGGCGAGCGCTCGGTGATGGCGCTACGGCACTTCGCCCTGTGGCTGGCCTCGCGCACCCCCGCTACCCAAACGAAATACCTGCTGCTGCTGGGCAAGGGCATCTCGCCCGGCTCGTCGGTCTTCAGCACGGCCGACCCGAATTTCAGCATTGGCTTCTCGGGCTTTTACGCGCCCTATTCCACGCGCGGTCTCGGGGAAAACGGACTGGACCTGGTGCCCATCTCTACCCGCTCGTCTTCCGACATCTTCCTGTCGAGCGACTGGCCGCACGATAACAATACGCCCGCATTCCCGACCGGCCGCGTCGCGGTCGTCACGGCCAGCGATGCCCTGACCTACCTCACCAAGCTCAAGGAATACGAAGCGCAGATTGACCCCAACCAGCTCAACCCCGAGCCCTGGCACAAATCGATGATTCACTTGGCCGGCGGGCACGAGTCGGCGGTAGAAGTGGCAACCTTTCGCGGCTTTTTGGACCGCTACAAGCGCCGGGTAGAGCACCCGCTGCTGGGCGGGCAAGTCACTACGTTTCAGCGCGACTACAATCCCAGCAGCAAGCTGCCGGTGGAAGTCAACATTGCCGATAAGGTCAACGAAGGGCTGGCCCTTATCACGTACTTCGGCCACGGCTCTACCACGAGCTTCGACCTGACGCCCGGCGATATTACCGACCCCACCAAAGGCTATCGCAATGCCAAGAAATACCCGGTTATCATGTTCAACGGCTGCTCGGTCGGCGCAGCGTTCTTCAATGCCCGCACCTTTGCCACCGACTGGCTGCTGGCTGCCGACAAAGGAGCCATTGGGGTAATGGCCGAGAGTGGCTTCTCGTACGCCGACTTGCTCGACGCCGCGCAGGATTTATCGCACCAATTGCTCTTCAATGACCCCGCCTGGTTTGGCCGGCCGATTGCTGAGGTGCGCCGCGAGGTAATTCGCCGGCTCCAGGCCACCCCGGGCTTTCAGCCGGTGAGCGGCAACCTGCGGGCCACCGAGCAACTGCTGTGCACCATCTGGCAGGGCGATCCGGCCCTGCGGATGTACGCCCCTGCCAAGCCTGACTTCGTGGCCAGTAGCGCCAAGCTGTCGCTCACGCCCATCGCGCCCGACGTGGCCGTGACCACCAATTCCAGCCGGTTTACGCTGAATATCGGCGTGAGCAACCCGCTGCGCATCACCCGCGACCCGCTCGAAATTCGGGTGACGCGGACGTATCCCACTGCCACCGGGCTAAAGAAGGAGGAGAAGGTATTTAATAGTGATGCCGGCAACCAGCCTTTCCCGCAGTCCTTCCAGCGCGATACTACATACACGGTCACGTTTGTGAACCCCGTGAGCGACTTCTCGGGCGATAACGTCTTTACCGTGGAACTGGACTACCGTAACAAGGTAGATGAGCTCGACGAGACCAATAACACAGCCACGCTTACGTATTCCTTCCTCAAGCGGGGCATTACGCTGCTCACGCCGACCGAATTCGCCATCGTGCCCAGTAATACGCCGCGCTTAGTGGCGCAGAACAACAACCCCACCGCGGCCGTGCGGGGCTACGACATCCAGGTTGACTCCGTCGCCAGCTTCGATAGCCGGGGTCGCCAGGAAAGCCTTAATCAGCAGTCGAGCGCCGTCGTTACCTGGACGCCACGAGCTTTGCTCAGCAAAACCGACTCGACGGTGTGGTACTGGCGCGTGCGCTTTACCAACCCCGTGGGTACTGAGGATGGGGCTTGGCAAGTAGGGTCGTTCCGCATCATCCCCACGGTACTGGGCAGCGGCTGGTCGCAGAGTCACAACGGGCAGTTCAACCGCGACCAGCTGGCTGGCGTGGCCGTGGCTACGCCCAGCAACCGCTGGAGCTTCCAGGCGCAGAAGGTAGACCTGGCCCTGCGCACGGCGGGCGGCGGCCTGCCGGGCAGTGCGGCTACGTTCACGGTCAGTGGCTTTGGCGTGAATACCAACGGCGCGATAGCCAATGTGAGCAACTGCGGGGCGAAGGCTCCTAACTTGCTACTAGCGGTGTTCGATCAGCGTACCCTGCGGCAAATCACGGTGAGCGGGGGCTTCCCCGCGTGCGGTCCCAGCAGCCAGCCGTTCTATTACTTCGGTGCCGACCCTGCCTCGGCTGCCGATACGCTCGACAACCTTAACAACAGCGCTGCCCGCCGCGCCCAGCTACTCAGTTTCCTCGGCCGGGTGCCCGATGGTGCCTACGTGGCGCTGGTGAGCGTAAATCGCCTGCGCTTTGCCGACCCGAGCGTCGCGGCTACCATGCGCCAGGTAGCCACGCTGTTGGGTAGCAAGCTAGTAGCTGGCCTCCAAAATGGCGACCCCTGGGCTTTGGTAGCGCAGAAAAAAGCGGCCGGTGGCGTAGCCCTGGCCGAGAGCAGCGCCGACCGCACCAGCAGTACGCCGACCTACGGCCAGACGCTGGCGCTGAGCTACTCCCTCAGCACGCCCACTTCGGCTGGCAGCATCACGAGCACGCTTATCGGCCCGGCTCAGAAATGGGAGACGCTGTTCAACGTCATCAAGACGGAAACGTCCACTGCCAGCTACAAGCTATCGCTGGTGGGTATCGACGCCAACAACAACGCCAAGGTACTAAACCCTGACATCAAGGTAAAGAGCTTGAATCTGAGCGGCTACTCGGCCACGGATTACCCCTACATGCAGTTGCAATTGGCGCTACGCGACTCCGTCAATCGCACGCCGCCGCAGCTCAAGCAGTGGCTTATTACCTATAAAGGGCTGCCGGAGGGCATCGTCCGCCGCGACTTAGTGGCGGCCATCAAGTACGATTCGGCTACGCTTCGCAATCAGGCGCTCACGCTGGGCTACCTCAACTTCCCGGTTAAGTTCAGCAACATCTCCCCCGAAGCATTTGCCAGCCGGCTTCAGGTGCGCGTAGAGCTGGTGAATGCCAGCACCAGCCTACCCGTCAAGAGCGTGCTGCTGACGGCCCCCCGCGACCTGGGCATCACGAGCCCCAACGATACGCTGACCATCAACGTGAAGCTGGACGTGCAGGGCCAGTTCGGTCGCTTCTACGTGCGGGCCATCGTCAACCCGCAGATCCAGCCCGAGCTCTACTACTTCAACAACGAGGTGCGCTCCGATGCCTTCGTCGTGCGCGATACTAACCTGCCGCCCGTGCTGGACGTGGCCGTCGATGGTCGTCACATCCTGGATGGGGAACTGGTAGCCCCGCGCCCCATCATTACCATCCAGCTCAAGGACGAGGACAAAGTGCGCCTCATCACCGATGCCTCGTTCTTTACCGTGTATTTGCAGAAAGACAACGGGGCTCCCGTGCCGGTCGATGTCAACGGCTCGCAAGTGAAGTTCAGCGTCGATAATACCGCGGGCAGCGTAGCCCGGCTCGACTACCAGCCGGGCCTCACCACCCCGCTGGCCGATGGCACCTACACCCTGCGCGTGCAGGGTCGTGATGCGGCAGGCCGCAACGCTGGTGCCCAGGACTACCAGATCAAGTTCGTGGTTGTGAATGCCTCGCAAATCTCCAACGTGTACCCGTACCCGAACCCGGTTACGAGCAAGGCCAAGTTCGTCTTCACGGTGACGGGCCAGGAGTTGCCCCGCAACATGAAAATTCAGATTATGACCCTCACCGGCCGCGTGGTGCGCGAGATTTTCATGAACGAGCTCGGGCCGCTGCACATCGGCAACAACATCACTGACTACGCCTGGGATGGTACCGACCAGTACGGCGACCGCCTCGCCAACGGCACCTACCTCTACCGCGTGGCGCTCGACGATGCCAGCAACGACTTCAAGAAGTTCAACACCGCCGGCGACAAGGCCTTCAAAAACGACTGGGGCAAACTCGTGTTGCTTCGCTAGGCGGTGAGATGGAGAAATAGTGAGGTGGTGAGTTAAAAAGGGGGCAATGCTTGGTTGTGCTAGCAGCATGTACCAAGCATTGCCCCCTTTTTAACTCTCCATATTACCTTGGTCTTTGTCTGTTTGATGCTTGTCAAAACAAATCCCGTCAACCTACTAAGTCAGTAACACGCGCTAGATAACCTCACCAGCAAGCGTGGCTGCCTCCTACTGGCGCTGGAAACGCAGGCGCTGCCCACCTGCCGTCAGATAATAGAGCCCTGCGGGTAGTGTGCCCACGGGTAGCGGCTGGCTCGCATCGGTGGCGGTGAGCGCCAATCGGCCCACGCTGTCGAACACGTGCACCGGCTGGCCTGCTACTGCCCCCACTACCGTCAGGGTAGTGCTGGCTGGGTTGGGGTAAGCTTGTAAGAACGCGCTTTTCAGCTGGGGGGGCTGGGTGGCTAGTACAGCGCTGGGGCAAAAGGTCTGGCGCGGGTTCAGGGCATTGCCGCAGGCAAATTCGTAGGTGCTCTCGGGGAAGCGCACCGGCGGGTTGGCCCACGATATTAGTGGTTTGAGTCCCTTTGGCATCGTCACCTGGGCGGCGCTGCCGTGGCCCAAGGCGACGTTTTTGCCCGCCGGGCTACCGGTGAATGTGTAGTCACACAGCGCGTCGAGCAAGCGATAGTAAGCGTAGTAGTCGAGCGCATCGAACGCCGCCGCATTGTTGGGCAACACATGGTCGGCGGTATAGACGTGGTTGGGTAGCGTATCGGAGCGGACCAGCAGGAAGTCCTTCTCAGCGGCAGCAATAGGTATGTTCCGAAACGCGTCGATGGCCATGCGGTGGTCGTTGGTTACATCATCGTTGAAGATTTCCACCAACACCTTCACATCGGCGGGGAAGCTGGCCAGCTCGGCGGGGGTGAGGTTGTAGAAGTACCAAGGAGCCAGCGAGTAGATGAAGCGCCCGTTTCGGCCCCAGTTGTTGTCTAGAAAGCAGCGGCGGCCGTTGGCGAAGGAAGCGGCACCCCCAAACGAATGTCCCAGGAAGCCTACCCGGGTAGTATCGAGCAAGGTAGGGTAGCGGCGGGCAGCCCGGCGAAAGCCTTGTAACAGGTTGGCATAACGGTCCGGCACCGACACGAGGTTGCTGGTTTGATAGGGTACAAATACGATGGCGTAGCCCTTTTTCGCGACAAATTCCAACATCCCTCGGATGTTCACGGACAAATTGCCCCCATAGGCGTGGCTATAAAAGATAGTGGGCACGGGTCCGGTAGCATCGCCGGGATAATACACTTCCACGTCGCGGCCGAGGAAGTTGACGTTGGGAAAGGAAACCGACGCCACAGGATGGGGCCCGTCGGCCCCATAGCCGCTCGTAGGCTTGGCGTAGTTAGGGTCGGCGTAGGGAGCCTGGGCATGGCAGGCGATGCTGACGAGCAGCAGCAGGACGTAAAGAAGGCGCATGGGAGCAAATGGAAAATGTTTGCCCAATGGACTAAGCCAACTCTCGTAAGTTTAAGGAAGTAACCTGCACAGTAGCATGAGACGAAGCAATTGCCTCGCTCCTACGCTCGGGAGCGGGACTCGTGCCCGGCAGTTGCGCGGGATATGGGCTTCGATGTCCCGCCGGGTACAAGCCTGGTGCAAGCTGTTGACAGTAAAGGTCTTGTCGGTGTTGAAAAACAAACTCTATAGATCCAGGCCGACGTCCTCCAGCACCTGGCAGAGTTCGATGAAACCGGCTTTGAATTGGCAGATCGAGGCGGCGACGCAGGATTCGCAGAAGATTCATCCTCAGCTGTTTCCAGTCTCCTTGTTCGCTCCAGCGGCGGAAGTGATTGTACACACCCTACTACGTCAAAGGCGTGAGAAACTTGGTTGGGTCGCACCCCAGAGTTCTCCCCGCCGTGGGAGTATTTCCCTTTTTGTCCTACTTGCTAACTAGCTTATATTTCACCACATTACCGCCGCCGGAGCGTCACGAAGCTGTAAGCTACCGCGTGCTTGGCGTCGGAGGCGTGGCGGGCGCGGGTTTCCTCGCGCCAGGCGGCGGGGGGCAGGGCCGGGAAAAAGGCGTCGCCGTCGGCCACGGTGGTGTGTACCTCGGTGAGGTGTACTACGTCGGCGGCGGGTAAGGCTTGGCGGTATATTTCGCCGCCCCCGATAACGCAGATTTCTTCGCCACCCGGCTGCTGGGCGGCCAGCGCCAGGGCCTCGGGCAGCGAGTGGGCTACCAGTACCCCCGCCGGGGCCGGCCAGCCCGGCTGGCCCGTCACCACGATGTTGGTGCGGCCCGGCAGCGCCCGGCCAATGCTGTCGAAAGTGCGCCGCCCCATCACGATGGGGTGGCCCAGGGTGAGGGCCTTAAAGTGCTGCAAGTCGGCCGGTAGCTGCCAGGGTAGTTGCCCCTGCCGGCCAATGACGCCGTTTTCGGCGGCGGCTACGATGATGGAAACCATGCTAAAAACTAGGTAGCTAATAAAAATGAGCGGTGGCTAAAAGCGGCTCAGCCCGCGCTGTAAGCGCCGAAATCCAGCTTGGTGCCCCGCAGAAATTCTTCCGTGCTCATGCGCTTCTTACCTTCCAGCTGTACTTCGAGCAGGCGCAGCCAGCCAGTGGGCGTGGCTATCAGTAAGGACTGCCGGCCGTCGGTGGCCCAGGTGCCGGCGGGTGGCGGGGTGCCCTCGGCCGGTTGGGTGGTAGCCCGGTATACTTTCAGGCTGCGCCCGTCGGGCAGGGTGGTGTAGGCGGCGGGGGCTGGGGCCAGGCCCCGTACCTGGTTGACGAGGTCGGCGGCGGGGCGGGTAAAGTCGAGCCGGCCGGTCTCCTTGGTGAGCTTGGGGGCAGGGCGCAGGTCGGGCGTATTGGGCTGGGGCGTGCTGGGCGCGGCTCCGGCCGCGATGGCCGCCACCGTGCGCCGGGCCAGCGCGGCCCCGGCCACCTTCAGCTTGTCGTACAGCGAGCCGAAATCGTCGTCGGGTGTGATGGTGATTTTATCCTGCAAAATGAGGTCGCCGGTGTCAATCTCGTGGCGCAGGAAAAAGCTGCTGACGCCCGTTTCCTGGTCGCCGTGCATGAGTGCCCAGTTGATGGGCGCCGCCCCTCGGTACTGCGGCAGCAGCGAGGCATGAATGTTGACCGAGCCCAGGCGCGGCATGTTCCACACCGCTTCGGGCAGCATCCGGAAAGCTACCACTACCTGCAAGTCGGCCGCGTAGCTCCGCAGCTCCGCCTGAAAAGCCGGGTCTTTGAGGTTGGTAGGCTGAAGAACCGGCAGCCCGTGGGCCAGGGCCGCCGCCTTTACGGCCGAGGCTTGCAGTTGCCGACCGCGTCCGGCGGGGCGGTCGGGGCCGGTGAGCACGGCTACCACCTGCGCCTCGGGCATGGTGAGCAGGGTTTCGAGGGTAGACACCGCGAAATCGGGCGTGCCCATAAAAACAATCCGAAGGGGAGAAGGCATACTTCTACTAGTAATGAGTGCCTGCGGTGGGGCAGACTTATTTTTCAGGATACAATAAATACTTTTTGCGCAGCGCTTTAAACTGCCCCAGCCGCGGCTCCCAGCTGGCCCGGATGCTGGCTTCCGAGCGCCCGGCCATTACCTGCGTCCGCAGCGAGTCGGTACCCGCTAGCTGCTCGAAATACTTAGTGAAAAAATGCGCCTTATCGGTGCTCTGGCGGTAAAAATCAAGTAGGTAGCGCACCGTAAAAAACTGCGCGGGCTCCGTCGGGGCGGGCTGGTGCAGGTCGAGGCCATAGCAGAGTTGGCCGTTGAGCGGCGGGGTGGGCGAGCCCGCGTTGGGCCGGGGCGTAAACTGGTAGGGCCGCGTGGCCGGCTGCGTAGGGGCCCCGATTACTTCAAACGGCCGCTCGGTGCCCCGGCCCACGCTTACGTTGGTACCTTCAAACAAGCACACGCTGGGGTACAGCGCCACCGCCCGCGCCGTGGGTAGGTTGGGGGAGGGGCGCACCGGCAGGGCGTAGGGCGTGGCGTGGGTGTAGCCCTTGGCTAGCGGTACTACGTGCAGGCGGCAGGGCTGGCCGCCGGCCAGCCAGCGCTCACCATTAATCATCTGCGCCAGCTCGCCCACCGTGAGGCCGTGGCAGATGGGCAGCGGGTCGAGCCCCACGAAGGAGCGGTGCTTGGCTTCAAGCACCGGGCCATCGACCAGCGCCCCATTGGGGTTGGGTCGGTCGAGTACCACCACGGTTTTGCCCTGTTCGGCGGCGGCCTCCATCACGTAGTGCAGGGTACTGATAAAGGTATAGAAACGGGTACCCACGTCCTGAATGTCAAACACCAGCACGTCCACGTCGGCTAGCATCTCGGGCGTGGGCTTCTTGGTTTTGCCGTACACCGAGCGCACGGGTACGCCGGTGCGGGCATCGCGGCCATCGGTAATGGTAGCCCCGTCGGCCGCCTCGCCCCGAAAGCCGTGCTCGGGCGCGAAAATGGCCGTCAGGTTCACGTGCAGCGCCTTGAGCGTATCCACCAGGTAGGCAGTGCCCACTCGGGAAGTTTGGTTTACGACCAGGCCCACGCGCTTGCCTTGCAGAAGCGGCAGGTAGCGCGGCAGTTGCGCCGCACCTACTACCGGCCCCGTCGGGGCGGGCTTAACGGGTGGGGAAGCGGGTGCCCCGGTCAGCCCGGCGGGAGCATCCTGGGCCGAGCAGGCGGCCAGTCCGGCTACGAAAAACCACTTTATCATAGCCCAAAAGTAGGCTGCTGCGTAAGAAGCGCGCGGCTACCCTCCCGTATACACCCGGCGCGGACGTAGCTTTACGCCCCTCGTGAACACCGCCCGCTACATATCGCGCCGCATGGACGGAGCCGACACCGGTTCCTTCACCCACTCCGTCACGCGCATTGCCACGGTCAGCATTGCCCTGGGCATCGCCGTGATGATCGTATCCTTTTCGATTCTGCACGGCTTCCGGGAGCAGATTCAAAGTAAGATCTTCTCGTTTGGAGCGCACTTGCAGCTCTCGCGCTACGACAACAACAACTCGCTGGAAGTAGCCCCTATTGCCGAGCCCGAGCTGCGCCGCCAACTGGCCCGCTACCCGCAAGTAGCTTCCGTGCAGTCCTTTGCCCGTAAGACGGCCATTATTAAAACCACCGACGAGGTGCTGGGGGTAGTGCTCAAAGGGGTGTCGGAAAAATATGGCCCCAGCGACATGCGCCAGAATATGGTGGCTGGGCAGTTTCTCCAGTTTGCCGATTCGGCGGCCAGCGAGGATATCGTCATCTCGCAGAAAATAGCCGACAAGCTGCGACTCAAAGTAGGCAGCCCCGCGCTCTTCTATTTCATCCAGCAGCCGCCGCGGATTCGCAAGTTCCGGGTATCGGGCATCTACCAGACCGGCCTCGATGAATTCGACGAGGTGTACGTGCTCGGCGACCTGCGTCAGATTCAAGAGCTTAACGCCTGGCCCGATTCGCTCGTCGGGGGCCTCGAAGTGCGCCTGCGCGACTTCTCGCGGCTCGACGCCACCTTCGACCAGTTTTATGAGCAGCTGCCCTACGAGGTGCGCATCGAAAAAATTACCGATCAGTACGCCCAGCTTTTCGACTGGCTCCAGCTACTCAACCGCAACGTCATTATTTTCCTTATCCTGATCATTTTCGTGGCCACTTTCAACATGGTCGCCACCATCTTCATCATGATTCTGGAGCGTACCAAGATGATCGGCATCCTAAAAGCCGTGGGGGCCACCGACAACCAGATCCGCGAGATGTTCTTCTTCCGGGGCATGGCCATCACCTTTCGCGGCTTGGTTATCGGCAACGTCATCGCGCTAAGCTTCTGCGCCTTGCAATATTATTTCCGCATCATCCCGCTCGACCCGGAGAACTACTACATGGACCGCGTGCCCGTGGCCTGGAGCCCCTTCGTGATGGTGCTGCTCAACGCCGCTACGCTCGGGGCCTCCATCTTATCGGTGCTCATTCCCACCTACATGATTGCCCGCATCAAGCCCATGGTGGCCATTCGCTTCGATTAAAAGCCGTTGCGCCCGGCGGCGATTGCGGGGAACTCCGCGGTAAAAGCCAGGCGTTGGGCGACGAAGCGGGCATTATTAGCGAACCCGCCGTAATTTAGCCGGGCCAAATGGGCTAGTCCAAAATAAAAGCCGGGTGCAACCAGTTCAGTGCTCGGTACGCTCTCTTGGGTACAATCACTTTCCTTTTTTCATGAAAAATTTTCCTCGGCTAGCCGGCCGTTCGCTGGCCCTGCTGCTGGTGCTAGGCAGCCTCAGCCTAAGCAGCTGCAAAAAAGATTCCACGACCACGGTTTATGGCAACTGGGTAAAGGGTAACTCGTTTCCGGGCACCGTGCGTAGCAACGCAGTAAGCTTTGTAGTAAACGGCGTAGCCTACGTAGGTACGGGTATTGATGCCAACAGCGTAAAATACAACGACTTCTTCTCGTTCAATCCTGCTAATGGCAGCTGGCTGCGGCTCACGCCCTTCCCCGGCGTAGCCCGCTACAACGCGGCTGCTTTCTCGGTTGGCAGCTTCGGCTACGTGGGTACCGGCTACGACGGCACCAACTACCTGCGTGATTTCTGGCAGTTTGACCCTTCGCAGACCACTACTACTACCACCAACGGTACCACGACTACGACCATCGGCAAGTGGACGCAGATTACGGACTTCCCCGTAAACCCGGGCACCACCGGCCGCTACGGCGCCGTGGCCGGTAGCGTTGGCAACTTCGGCTACGTGGGCTGCGGCTTCGACGGCAACAACGAAAAGGACTTTTACAAGTACGATCCCTCGGCCAGAACCTGGAGCACGTTCGCGGGCTTCCCCGGCGAAAAGCGCATCAACGCGGTGGCTTTCACGGTTAATAACGTTATGTACGTAGGCACCGGCATCAACAACGGGCAGTACGTAACCGATTTCTTCGCTTACGACCCCAGCAAGGATGCCTGGACTACCAAGCGCCAGCTGGCCAACATCAGCAACTCGACCGACTCGTACGATAATAGCGCCGTAGCCCGCTCGCAGGCCGTCGCCTTCACGGTCGGTAACAATGGCTTCGTAACCACCGGTAGCAATGGTGCCGTCCGCACCGACTGCTACAAGTACGACCCCAGCCTCGACACCTGGACGGTTATGAGCCCCTTCCTGGGCGTGGGCCGCAACGCCGCCGTAGCCTTCGGCATCGGCAATCTCGGCTACGTAGGTACTGGCTACACGGGTACTACCCGCCTCGACGACTTCTGGACGTTTGACCCCAATGTTACGCAGCAGTAAGGCATATCCGGCCCTGGCCGCCTGGGGCCGGCTACTGGCCCTGCTGAGCCTGGTGGCCGTAGCCGCCAGCTGCACCAATACCGTGAGCGATATTGGCGTCGGGCTACCCGACGCCAATACCGACACCGGAGCCTTTCTGATTGACTCAATCACGGTACGGGCTTCGACGGTGTTGCGCGATTCCGTTCCCAGCTCTACGTCGAGCTACTTGTTCGTAGGCCAATACACCGACCCGCTGCTTGGTAAGCTGACGGCCCGTAGCGCCTTCCGACTGGGGCTGCCCAGTAGCTATGCCCCTGACCCCACGGCCGTTTTCGACTCCATTACGCTGATTCTGAAGCCAGATGGTTATCGCTATGGTGATACTACCAAAACGCAGACGCTCGTAGAGGTACACCGTTTGCGCACCCCGATATCGAGCACGCAGTTTTCCTTCACGTCGCCCCGTCTGACCAAGATGGATTACGATTCAGTCAATCTGCTGAATTACAGTGCTACCGGAGGTAATGTGGCACCCGTAGGCCGGGCGCGACCCAATCTGCGTACGTTGCGCCTGCCTTTGGACCGGACGTTTGGCCGCACGCTGCTGACGATGGGACAGGCGGGCCGGCTCAGCTCGCAGGACGACCTTGATGCGTATTTGCCCGGCTTGGCTATCACGCCGGGGGGCAATGACGAAGCGGCGCTGCTGCGCCTGAGTGCTACGGCTACCGACGCGGGAGTAAACTTGTATTACCACCTGCCTACCGACCCTACTACAGTCATTACCAGTAGCTTTTCGTTGGTTGGCGGCAACCGCCACTATTTCCAGGTGCGGGCCAATCGCACGGCGGCGGCCATTACGAATCTGCCCCGTACGTCGCTGCAATCCGTTTCCTCCTCCCTTACCGGGGCTCGTACTGTTGTGGAAGGTGCCCTTGGGCTGCAAACCCGCCTGGAATTTCCCTACCTGACCGACTTGCGTCAGTTTGGAAATAATCTGACCGTGACCAACGCGCAGATTACGGCCTCCGTGCCCACCAGCACGCTGACGCCCTTTGTGCCCGCCCCTCCTGCCCTCAACATCTTCTACACCGACGCCGGTAACCACCCCATCAGTATTTACCAGTCGGGAGTAACGTACAATACCGGTATCTCAACGACTACAGGTATTGAGCAGGGTACCTACAACTGGCCGGTAACCACGTACATTCAAGCAGTACTGCGCAATACTATTCCTAATAATGGCCTGCTCTTGGCATCGGCTACGCCCGATGTTCCCAGCCGGGTTATCCTGGGTGGCCCGCGCAATGTGCAGAATAAGCTCGCGCTGCGCGTGTACTTCATTCGTGTTCAATAGGTAGTTCAGGAATTGCCGTCGATAAGTTTTTGCAAGCCCCGGAGCCTCGCTCCGGGGCTTTTCTCGTACATGGGGGCGATTGGCCGCTCTTTATTCCACCAAGGGGATACTTTTTGGCGGGCCAACTGTTAACCTAGCGTGTCTGATCTTTTGCCGCCTACTCCGCGCCCCGACTTGCTGCGGGTGTCTTACGATGACTACCGCGCTCTGCCCGCCATCGCCAACTCCGACTTGTCGCGGCTGCGTGCGGCCCTCGATGGTCGTCCGCCGCGCACCGATTCGGGCTCGGGGGCGTTGAGCTTTGGTACCGCCTTCCACACGGCCCTGCTGGAGCCGGCCGACTATCAGCCCGGCCAGCCCGGCCTAAATGATACCCTCGTCTGGTGGCTGGTAGAGGGCGTGAAGCTAAATGCGGAGTTGAATCGGCTGCTCGAAAACGGCGTCACCGAGCGTAGCGCACTATTCACCGAGCCAACTACCGGCACGCTCTGCAAGCTGCGGGCTGACTTGGTGCTCGACCAGCCCGGCCAGCCGTACACTATTATTGACTTTAAAACGACAATGGCCCGCGACGCCGAGCATTTCCGCTGGCAGTGTTCGGCCTACGACTACGACCGGCAGGCGGCCTTTTACACCGACGCGCTACGGGCCGAACGCTTTCTGTTAGTGGGCGTGCAAAAAGCGGAGCCGTTTGGCGTTTTCCCGCTCGAAGTGCCAGCCGATATGCTGGCCGAAGGCCGTCGCAAGTATATGCACTTGCTCAAATTGTTGCAGGCGCCCGGTACGGCACCCGCCTACCGGGCAGAAGCCGTACAGGCGGCGGTGGCTTCGCTTGGGCTGTAGCGCCATCGGAGCACGATAAGGCTACAAGCCTGTTTGCCGATTAGCCGTCAGTTCGCGCAAGAAGTGACGCAGGGCGGTAGGGTCGCGCAATTCGTGTACCAAGTACTGGAGATAGTCAGTCTCGGCCCGTAGGCTGCGCTTTATCTCGCGCAGGCGAGTGCGCTGCTGTTTTTCAGTGCCGCTCCAGGGAGCGTCGGCTACGGGGCGGCGAGCCGTCTCCAACTGCTGCGTTAGTTGTCGTTGCTGCTGGGCCAGCGCCTCGGTATAGCGCTTCAGCAAGGTTTCCGTTTCCGCGTCGGGCGTAGCAGCGGGCGAATCCGTAGCCAGCAGGGCGAGCAGCCCGGCTAGGTCACCCGCCGCGTAGGCGGCCGTGATGCGCTGCATCAGGGCTGTTTGCGCCTGCTGCGTAGCGGCGTCGGCCAGCGCGGCCCGGTCGGGGTGGTGCAGGCGGGCGAGCTGGTGGTAGGCGGCCTTGGTATTTTGCAGCAGGGCTTGGTTGGCTGTCTCGGCGGCCTGCGCTGCGCTGTCCTGCGTGCGCTGGCGCTGCTGTTGGCGGCGGGCCCGCGCCTGGGCCGCTGCCTGCTCGTGCGGGGGTAAATCGGCTGGGGGCGCGGCCGCTGCCAGAGCGGGCTCGTCGGCCGGGTCCGTTGGGGGCAGGGGAGGGGCGTAGCGGGCCAGCCGCTCGGCCTCGTCCTCGCCGAATCGCTCTTGCAGACTGCGGGCATTGTGCACCAGCAACTCAATCACCTGCTGCTCCTCAGCGCGACTGAGGTAGTCAGTCGTGAGTGCGTGCTCCAGCGGAGCGTACAGGGCTCGCCGGGCCGCGATGGTTGCTGCGGCTACCGGGCCCACTTGCTGCCAATACGCCTGCCGGGTCGCTGCCTGGCTGGCCCGGAGCTGCTGCAACTGCTCGCGGAGGCTCGCCACCGCCTGCATGGCCTGGCGAAAAGCCTGCTGCACGGGTGAGCCAGTGGGCTGGCTAGCCACCCGCTCGGGCAGCATCTGGCGCTGGGGAAGATCAGAATCACTCACGGCGTAAAAATACTGCTGCTATAAGGGACTAGTCACGCGCCAGGTATTTAATGCGTAAAGAGTGCGAGTGATTGCGAATTGCCGCTACTTATTTGTAAATAGATTGGCGGGCGGGCTAAATGTGGGCTATTGAAATTATTTTCAATTTTATTTGATAAAAATTTGCGTAAGTAAAATTAAGTTCCCACCTTTGTCCCACTAAACCCGCATAACCATGTACCATCCAGCCACAATCCTCCGCAGTTCGGATAAGGTGCAGCCCGAAAGGCTGCTTCAGCTCGGTACGTTCGCCCGGTTTTAGCTCTCGCTAAAATTGTCGCCGCCCGAGCCTACAACGCTCGGGTTTTTTGTTGTTAGGCGATTATCAGCCGCTTAGCAGTTTACTTCCCGATGCCGTTCCTCCGCCCCAGCTCCCTGCCTGAGTTGCCCCGACCGTCTGCCCCAGACCGTCGGCTACGGTGCGGCCGTGTTTTTTCTTCGTGGTATAACTACCGATAAGTATCGGCAGTAGCTACGTAACAGAAAAGCCCGGTCGCGCAAACCAGGCTTTTCTGTTGCTTTTGTTTTGCAATTAAAATTAATTTTAATTGATTGGGAAGGGTACGCCCTGTTCACATTAGAGTTAATGAAATAAGCGCGAAAGTGACAATCACTTCTTAATCGATTTAATTGCCATGCGTTTCAATTTTACTTTCCGTTCCAAGGCGTCTCCCGTTCGCAACCACGAAGGTGCCCCGGCCTATGCGCTTACCCCGGCGCTGGAGCTGTACGCGGCCGTGGCTACGGCGGCGCTCAGCGACCAGTTTTACGAAGCCGCCGACACCCGGGTGGAGCGTCTACGGGAGCTGATTGCCCGCAACGACCCTCAGTTTGTGGCCCGCTTGGCGGTGTATGCCCGCGAGCACTTGCACTTGCGCTCGGTACCGTTGGTGCTGGCCGTGGAATTGGCCCGTCTGCACAAGGGCGATAGCCTGGTGAGCCGCCTCGTGGCTCGCATCGTGCAGCGTGCCGACGAAATTCCCGAGCTGCTGGCTTATTACGCCCAAGCCAACGGCCGCACCGGCGTCAAAACGCTGGGACGGCTTTCCAAGCAGGTGCAGCGCGGTTTGGCCTTGGCTTTCAATCGCTTCGATGCGTATCAACTGGCCAAGTACGACCGCTCCGGTACGGCCGTGCGCCTGCGCGATGCCTTATTCCTGGTGCACCCCAAGCCGCGTGACGAGGCCCAGCAAGCTATCTTCAACCATTTGGTAGCCGGTACCTTGCCGGTGCCTTACACCTGGGAGACCGAGCTCTCGGCCGCTGGCCAGGTAGCGTATGCCTCGCCCGACGAGCGCCAGGCCGCCATCACCCATATCTGGGAGACGCTGGTAGCCAGCGGCCGCCTCGGCTACATGGCCCTACTGCGCAATCTGCGCAACTTATTGGAAGCTAAGGTGAACGCTGAGACGCTGGCTTTGGTCTGCACCACGCTGGCCGACCCCGGCCAGGTAGCCCGCGCCCGGCAACTGCCCTTCCGCTTCCTAGCCGCTTACCGTGAGGTGCTGGCCCTGGCAACGGGTGCCGCTGCCCCGGTACTGACGGCCCTGGAGGCGGCCCTCGTGGGCAGCGCCCGCAACCTGCAAGGTTTCGGCCCCGCCACCCGCGTGGTGATAGCCTGCGACGTGTCGGGCTCGATGCAGCAGCCCATTTCGCCGCGCAGTAAGGTGCTGCTCTACGACGTGGGCCTGGTGCTGGCTATGCTGCTGCAAAGCCGCTGCCAGCATGTGGTAACCGGCCTCTTCGGCGACCGCTGGCAGCGCGTGACGCTGCCCCAGGGCCAGGTGCTGCGCAACGTGCAGACTCTCTATGAGCGGGAAGGCGAAGTGGGCTACGCTACTAACGGCTACCTCGTAGTGCAAGACCTGCGCCAGCGCCGCGAAGTGGTAGATAAGGTAATGATTTTCACCGATTGCCAGCTCTGGAATACGAATGGTGCCGGTACGCTGGCCCAGGAATGGGCCGCCTACCGGGCCAACGTGGCTCCCCAGGCGCGGCTATACCTCTTCGATTTGGCGGGGCTGGGTACCACCCCGCTCGACGTACGCGCCGAAGATGGCGTAGCGCTTATCGCGGGGTGGTCGGATAAAATATTCGACGTGCTCGCGGCCCTCGAAGATGGCAGCAATGCCTTGGCCGAGCTAGAAAAAATAGAATTATAAATCCCGCTGCCCCGGGGGTAGCTTGATGTACTACCTGAAAGCGGCCGCTACCTCCGGGCCTTCAGAACTTTAACCATGAATCGCGATTTTCGTCAAAAGCTTGCCCAGGGTACGCTCGACGCTATCGAGCAAGGGTTTTACAAAACCCCCGCCGGGCAGGTCGAGTTTGCAACGGCGCAGCAAGCAGCCCAGGCCGGCAGCCGGCTCTACCGACCCACCTGCGCGGCCGACTTGCTCCGCGAATTTGACTCCGTTGCCCCCGGTCCCCCGGCTGAGGTGCGCGTGTGCAATGCCACGACCCTGGCCGCCGCCACCCAACTGGCCAGCGAGTTTGGTCGGGTGGGCGTGCTGAACTTCGCTTCGGCCCGCCATCCGGGCGGAGGCTTTTTGAGCGGCAGCCAGGCGCAGGAAGAGAGCCTGGCTCGCTCGTCGGGTCTGTACCCGTGCCTTACGCAGTTCGCGGAAATGTACGCGTACAACAGTCGGCCAGCGAGTACTGCCCTCTACAGCGACTACCTCATTTACTCGCCCGGCGTACCCGTGCTGCGTCACGACGACGGCGAGTGGTTAGCCCAGCCGTTGCGGCTCGATGTCATTACGGCCCCCGCCGTCAACGCGGGAGCCCTGGCCCGCAACTCGCCCGAGCTGCTGCCGCAAGTAATGCCCACCATGCGGCAGCGCCTGCGCCTGGTGCTGGCCGTGGCCGCCCGCCACGAAATCGAAGCGCTGGTGCTGGGAGCCTGGGGCTGCGGAGTCTTTGGCAACGACCCGGCCCAGGTGGCGCAGCTCTTCGCCGAGGCCCTGGCTGAGCCGGCCATCCGGGGCCGTTTTCGGCGGCTCGACTTCGCCATTTTCGACCCTAAACCACCTCATTCCGTACTACAGGTATTCAATCAGGTACTGGCCAAGCACTAAATTGGCCGGGTATTTGTTAAGCATTTCATACGCAGAGTTTTCCGCGTCACAACTTAGGCAAACGGCTGACCGCACCTTGGCAGTCGCTGGCCGGAACGGCTCCCCGCCGGGGCCTCGATTGCTCCGGCGGCCCGTTCCACACGGCCATATTTTGTAAAGTTTTTCAATTTTTTTGGGTGCCGTAGGTCGGCGCTACTTCGTGGTAAAGTTTTCGGGTGCGGTACGCAGCATCATGCGGGTTCGAACCCCGTCGCCAGCCCCGGCTGGTGGACGAAAGCATTGCGCCGGCCGCTTGTTGCCCCCTTTTTTTGCTGAATAATCGGGTGTCGTAGGGCAGCCATCCTTCGCTCGCCTTTCGGGCTGGTCGTGGGTTTGACTCCCAAAGTAGCCCTGGTGCCCCGGGGCTGCGTTTGCGCATGGGGAGGACCAGTCCGGTGGCTGCCCACCGATTGCCTCGATCACTCAGTTGTTTTTTGCCTAGTTGGGTGCCGTAGTCAGGCCATACTTCGCACTTTTAATGCCCAGGTCGCGGGTTCGACTCCCGCCGGTGGTGGTCTCGGCCGCTGCCGTAGCTCAGAGTGGTAGAGCGGGATATGGAGGCCGGGCGCTTGTTGCCCCAACCAGGATTTTGATTGCCAGGCCGGTGCCGTAGCCCCGCCTTACTTCGTTCGGGACGATGAGATGCAGGTTTGAATCCTGCCCGCTGGCTTGCCAATGGTGGCGTAACTGACAACGCGCATACTTAGGCGGGACGCCCGTTGCCCGGTCTGGCTTTCAATAATGATGTTTGCCGGAGTGGCGCAGTGCCACTTCTCTTTCCACTGCTGGATGCCGTAGGTCCGCGTTCCTTCGACCTGTCTAGTCGCCTTTTGGCCACACGCGGGCTGCTTGTTGCTCCGGCTTTTTTGTTGCCAGCCCGATTTACCCAGGCCAGCGTATCAGGCTGGCGGGAAATCGAACTGCGGGCAGCAATTGTTCTCTATTTAATTGATTAAAAATCATGGCTTCTATTTTACGGGGCAACGACTTACGGCAACTCGGCTTTCCCGAGGGCCGCGCCATTGGGCTGGCCTTGGCGCAGCTCCAGCGCAAAGAATTCAAGCGACTGGCGCAGAGCGCCCAGCTTGAGCTGTTGCAAAAAATCCTGGCCAGCCCCACCGACTACCTCACTGACCTGGCGTGGAGTCACGTGGCGGGGGCGCTCTTGCCACCCCCCTCGCGCCACATCGATCTGGTAGCGCGTAAGCCCTACGCCACCTTCGGAGCCGAGCACATCGAAGCTGGGGCCATCCATCAGATGGAAACGGCGATGAAGCTGCCCGTGACGGTGGCCGGGGCGCTCATGCCCGATGCCCACCACGGCTACGGTCTGCCCATTGGGGGCGTGCTGGCCACCGACAACGCTGTCATTCCCTACGCCGTGGGCGTAGATATCGGCTGCCGGATGGCGCTGTCAGTCTTCGACTTGCCGGCCAAATACCTCGCGCAGCGCACCCAGGAGCTGCGCAAGGTGCTGCTCGACAACACCCGCTTCGGGAGCGGCCGGGGGTGGGAGCGGGGCCAGCGCCTCGACCACTCCGTGCTCGACCGCGACGAGTTTCAGGCCGTGCCTTTTTTGAAAAATAAGCTCGCCACGGCTGCCGAGCAGCTGGGTACTTCGGGCTCGGGCAACCATTTCGTAGAATTTGGACTAGTTGACATCACCGACCCCGCCAATGACCTGGGCCTGCCCCTGGGCCAGTACCTGGGCGTGCTCTCCCACTCCGGCTCGCGGGGGCTGGGGGCCAGCGTGGCCCAGCACTACACCGGCCTGGCCAAGGACGTGTGCAAGCTGCCCGCCGAAGCTCAGCACCTCGCCTGGCTGGGTCTTGATACCGAGGCCGGCCAAGAATACTGGGCCGCCATGAACCTGGCCGGCGACTACGCCTCGGCCTGCCACGAGCACATTCACCGGCGGCTGGCCAAGGCGTTGGGGCACAAGCCGCTGGCCAAGGTCGAGAACCACCACAACTTTGCCTGGAAGGAGCGCCTGACCGATGGCCGCGAGGTCATTACCCACCGCAAGGGGGCTACGCCGGCTGGCGCGGGCGTGCTCGGCATCATCCCCGGCTCCATGACGGCCCCCGGCTTCATCGTGCGGGGGCGCGGACTAGCGGCGTCGCTGGCCTCGGCCTCGCACGGGGCGGGGCGACTCATGTCGCGCACGCGGGCCAAGGCCGAGCTGGGGGAAGCTCAGGTGCGTCGCTACCTCGCCGATCACGGCGTCGAGCTCATCGGCGGCGGCCTCGACGAGGCGCCGATGGCTTATAAGGACATCCGCACCGTGATGGCCAGCCAGCACGAGCTAGTGGATATCCTCGGTTCGTTCACGCCCAAAATTGTGCGGATGGACGGGGCCTAGAAAATAAAATACGGTGGAGGTAAATCCAACTCCCATCACTGTTTCGTAACATTGAGCAGGCTCGTCAGAGCCGTGTTTTCATAGCTCAGGAAAGCCCGCTGCCTTTGGCTGCGGGTTTTTTATTTGCCGGGCCGGCGGGTTCGCCGGGCAGCACGCGCACGGCGTCGCCCATGCGCAGCCGGCCGCCGCGCACGATGTTGGCCGTGAGGCCACCGTGACCGCGCATGGCGTTGTAGCCGCCCGGCCCTAGCTCCTCCTCCATGCGTGAGCAGGGGTGACACTCGCCCGTAATGGCCAGAATTACCTCGTCGCCCAACTGAATCTGCCGGCCCTTCAGGGCCAGCAGGTTGAGGCCGCTTATCACCAAGTTGCGGCGCAACCGGTCCGGGGCTACTGGCTCGGAGAGCCCCAGAAAGCCCGCCACCGCCGCCAAATGCTCGTGCTGAATCAGGGTAACCTGCCGCTTGCCGCCAGCCTTGGGACTGGCGTGGTCGCCGGCCAGATGGCGATCAGTCAGCACTTCTGCTTCGGCCACTGATTCCGGAGCTTCGCGCCGAACGCGGCGCAGGCCTATCCACTCCACGCGGCCCGTTTGGGGCAAGGTAGCCAGCAATTGGGCAACCGTCGATTTATCATCACCGAAAAAGGGGAAGGCCATAGCAATAAAGGAGAAGTGCAAATTTGCTGCATACGGTACCCGGCTGTGGGCGTTATAGTCCAGGCCTCGGCAGCCCGCCAAGCATAGTAAAAGCCCACCGGTTTTTCGCTTGTCACAATGCCAGTTGGTGCGAATTACAGCTCATCTGGCGTACCGAATCCTTCGCGGATTTCGGGGTGGCTGATTTGCCCACCCAGGTTGCCCGCCCGGGCCAGCAGCCCAAAGCTGAGGACGGCGACCAGCAAGGTACCCCAGGCCAGCTGCCGGGCCCGGATGGCACCCTGTTGCAGCATGGCCAGGCAGAGCAACGCCAGTGTGCCCGCCGCCACCAGCATCCAGTAACCCAGCCGCCCAGCCTGCGCGTGGTTTTTGATGAGTGCCTCGCTCACGCGGGGCATGTCCTTGATCACCTTCGCCGCACCCGAGCCGGTAAGCTGGGCGGGCAGGCCCACTACCACGGCCAGCACCAACGCCCACAGACCTGCCCGCAGCAAAGCATCTTGCCGCCGGAATAGGCCAGCAGCTACCAGCAACGAGCCGCCGAGGGCGCCAAAAATGGGAACATGGTTGAAAAGCAGGTGCCAGTGCGCTTGGTTCATGAGTCGAGGAAGGGTAGTGCCGCTGCGTTTCGTGCAGCCAGACGGTATCCCCTACGCAAAAATGGCGACCCCGGCTAATGGCCGAGCTTACTCGTTACGATGGGCTGCCAGCTTTTCGTGGTGGTTGTCCTCGGCTTCTTCCACCGAGTGCGTTTCGCCCAAGTCGTTGTCGGCGCGGGCTTTTTCGGCCAGTAGGCAATAGAATTGGTGGATGAGCTTGATTTCCTCTTCCGAAAAATCCTGGGCGTTGATAAGCCGGTTGCTGGCGCCCTTGGTGGCTGCCAGCAGCTCGTTGAGCTTGAGGTGTAGCACCAGCGAGTCTTTATTCTGCGCCCGCTGAATGAGAAACACCATCAGAAAAGTGATGATGGTAGTGCCCGTGTTGATGACTAGCTGCCAGGTTTCCGAGTACTGGAAGAACGGTCCCGACACGGCCCAGAGCAGCACGATGCCCACCGCGCTTACAAACACGGTCGTGGTACCCGAATACTTGGTGGTCTTTTCCGCAAACCGTCCGAAAAACGAAGCCTTGCTTGCCGGCTGAGAAGCGTCCGCCATAAAAAAAAATAAAAAAAGCCCAGCTCCCATCGTGAAGCTAATATCTTGCCAAGTAAGCACTAAGCAGATGTGCGCCGGCTGAAGACGATTTTTTTTGCTCCAAAAGCAAGCGTAGCGCTTGCAAAAGCCGATTGGCCTAGTACCTTTGCACCCGCTTCGCACCTCAACGAAGCCGGCCGCTAAAGCCAAAACCAAGTTGCCGATTGCCTTTCTGCGCACGTGGTGAAACTGGTAGACACGCCATCTTGAGGGGGTGGTGCCTTCGGGTGTGGGAGTTCGAATCTCCCCGCGCGCACGTAGAACGAAAAAGCCTGCTGCAAAGCGGGCTTTTTTTGTGCCCATTCATTTCGCCACCACTGCTTGCGAATGGAGAAAAGTTTACTCAGCCAAACCGAAAACGGTCGCCAGATAAGCATGACGCCCGTTTTCATTCTGTTCGAATAGGATTTCTTGAGCCGCTGCCAACCCTTTAGTGGATGGTATTATGGATGCGTTTACTTCTCAAACGGATTACTTGGTACCACTAGCACCACTTGCTCGCGCTCCACGAGCACCTGGCCGGGTAATGCCCCCTTAGGCTTGCGCACAAACTTCTTGGGCGTGACCGTCACCGGGCACAGCGAGTCGTGCTGCCGACGCGAATACCAGCCCGCTAGCTGCGCGGCGTGCTCGATAACCGGTGCGGGCACGGGCTGCCCTGCCCGGTGCCGAATGACCACGTGCGAGCCGCTCACATCCTTGGCGTGCAGCCAGAGGTCGTCTTTGTGGGCGTATTTCTGCGTTAGCAGGTCGTTGTTCTGGGCATTGCGCCCTACCAGGATGGTAAAGCCGTGGTCTTAGAACACCTTGAAGGGCAACTCGGTAGGGGCTTTGGCTGCGGTCGGGTTGGGGTCGAGGGCGTGGAGCTTGCGCCAAGCACGCAGGCCGCGTAGCTCGGCCAACGCGGGCTGCGTGTCCAACTCTTCGAGCAGCTCCAGCGCTTGTAGGGCGTCGGCTTCGCGGGTGGTGATGCGGGCCTGGAGCTGACGTTCCTCGATCTGCTGATTTTTCGCCTTGCGGTAAAGGTTTTCGGCGGTGCGCTGCGGCTTTTCGAGCGGCTTGAGCTTGAGGGTTACCGGCTCGTTGGTGTAAAAGTCAATGATTTCAACCTGGCTGGCCCCCGGTGCGATGGCGTGCAGGTTGGCCATGATGAGGTCGGCGCGGTGGCGAAAGCCCGCCTCGTGGGCCAGGGCATGCAGGCGCTGGCGAGCCAGGTGGGCGCTCGTGCTGGCTTCGTCGGCCCGGCGCGTGAGTAGCTGGCGCAGCAGCCGACGCTCGGTTTCGAGGGCGCGGCGGGCCAGGGCCAGCGGGACGAAGCGCCGGAGCGCGGCGATGGGCTCGGTACCGGGCAGCGTTTCGAGGATGTCGCCCAGCGGGACCAGGCTCAGGCGGGTGCGGCCGTCGAGGTAAATGAGGTAGTAGTGCGCCGGCTGCTCCAGCTCGGCTCGCAGCTCGGCGGCCAGCCGCTGCTTTACTTCCAGGGGGGCGGGGTCGTAGCCGCGCTGCTCGCGTAGGAAGCGGGCCGGGAGGTCGGCTAGTGGAGCGCCAAGGACCGCAGATTTAACGGATTTAACGGATTGCGGGGATTCGGATGGGGGGGCTTGTTTGGGGACTGCTGGGGTTGATGTTTGTTCTTGCGCTGGGGTGGGGGATAAGGTGGCGTCGGCGGCGTAGCGCTGGTGGAAGAGCTGGGCGGGGGCGTCGGGGGCGGGGCGGAAAATAGCGTTGGGGCGAGGGCCGTACAGCTTGAAAAGTAGCGTTGCGTCGCCCTCGGCAAAATTGAATTGCAATACCCGGTCCTGGGGCCAGGCTTCGACGCTGGCCACGGTGCGACCCAGTAGCTCGGGCAGCAGGTCAACGGAGTTTTGGCGGGCGCGGTGAAAGGTTTCGGGCAGGGCTAGCGCCGGGAAAGCGGCTCCCAACTGCGCTTTTAGCCAAAACTCAATACCGGCTGGGCTTAATAAGCCGATTACCAGCTCATCTTTTTCCTGCGAAAAACAGCTCGCCACGCGGTAGCCGCGCAGCTGCGTAGTGAGGGCCGGGGCCAGTTGGCGCAGGAAGTAATAATTGGTGTGCATGTTCAAGGACCGGCAGCGGCTGACGCAGCCAGTGCGGGTTCAGTGGGCGGCTTTTTACTACCGGTAGTTAGGCTATTTCCACCTCTAACCCGTCGTAGGCCAAGCGCACCCAGGGCGGGAGCGTGGCTTCTACCTCGCGGTGGCGGCCCAGCTGGTGGCTGATGTGAGTAAGAAAAGCTCGGCGCGGGCGCAGCTCTTCCAGAATGGCTACGGCCTCGCCCAACGTAAAGTGGGAGAGGTGCGGCTCGTGCCGAAGGGCGTTGAGTACGATGGTATCGCAGTCGCGTAGTTGTTCCATCGTGCTAGCTGGTAAGAAGTTGGCGTCGGTGAGATAAGCCAGCCCACCGATGCGGAAGCCCAGCACGGGCAGCTTGTGGTGCATTGCCCGTAGCGGCTGCACGCTCAGCCCAAGCACGTCGAACGGTAGCTGGTCGTCGAGAATAGGATGTAGCCCCACCTGCGGCACGCCGGGGTACTTGTGCTCAGCAAACACGTAGGCATATTCCTGCTTGAGCTGCGCGATAACGCGGGGCTCGGCAAAAACCGGCATCTCCTGCTGCTGCCGAAAATTGAAGGCCCGCACGTCGTCGAGGCCCGCCGTATGGTCCTTGTGCTCGTGAGTGAAGAGAATGCCATCGAGCCGCGCGATGTGGGCGCGGAGCATCTGCTGCCGAAAATCGGGGCCGGTATCGACGACGAGGCTACGCCCCGCCACTTCCAGGTGCACCGATACCCGCAGGCGCTGGTCGCGGAAATCGAGCGAGCGGCACACCGGGCAGGTGCAGCCAATCATCGGCACACCCGAAGAAGTACCCGTACCCAGGAAAGTCAGTTTCATTCTTCTAATTATGAATTATGAATTAAAAATTATGAATTAGCCAGCCTAAGTCAGCAAAGTACATCGCCCCAGGTTAGAATTCATAATTCATAATTTTTAATTCATAATTGAAAAATTTAGCCTACGTATTGACGGACAACGCGTACCAGGGCGTCGAAGTCCAGTGGTTTGGGTAAGTAATCAGTAATGCCTGCATCCCGGAACTGCTGCATCGAGTAGTTGTTGGCGTTGCCAGTGATGGCAATAACCGGTAACTCGCGGATGCGGGCGTCGGCATGGGCGCGAATTTCGCGGGTGCATTCCATACCGTTTTTTACCGGAATATTGATGTCCATCAGAATTCCGTCGATAGGCTGGCTTTCAATTTGACGCAGGACTTCGCCCCCGTTCTTTGCCACTATCACGCGGTATTTCTGCTGCTCCAAAATCTTGCGGGTGATGCTTTGAATCACCCCGCTGTCTTCGGCAATAAGAATGGTTTTAGGAGTAGTACTCGGGCTCATGTGGAAAAAGGATGGGTGAACGTTGACGATAGAAGGTAATGCATGGGCGTAATTACTATTTGTTAATTGAAAAATTCCATCGCAGCGTTCTCACGTCGCTCCGGCCGTGAGCAGCGCCGGATACCGAGCCGCAAATTGCTGAAACAACTGGTTGAGCTCGGGAATGCCGTCGGTCAGGGCCTGCGGGTGATTGTGCTTGATGGCTTTTTCCAAAGCTAAGGCCTGCGCCGCCAGCCGGGTGAGGCCCAAGGTGCCCGCCGTGCCTTTGAGCTGGTGTAAAAGCGGGTGCAGACTGTCAGTATCAGCGCGTTGCCAGTTTTCATTTATTTGGCGCAGCAAGTCGGTACTTTCAGTCAAAAACTCGCCGTAGAGTTCGGCCGTGAATTCTTCGCCACCGAGTTGAAGCAGTTGTTTCAGCACCTCGGGGTCCACGATTGTTGGTTCGGGCTCGGGGGCTGGGGGTGGGGTAGCGGCGGGGGCTTCCGGGGTTATCCAGCGGGCCAGGGTCTGGGCCAGCTGCTGGTGCTTCACGGGTTTGGCCAGGTAGTCGTCGAGGCCGGCCTCCACGAAGCGGGCGGCGTCGTCGGGCATGGAGTAGGCCGTCATGGCCACGATGGGCGGGCTGGCCATGCCCAGCTGCGACTTGATGGCGCGGGTGGCGGCAATGCCGTCGAGGCCCGGCATTTGAATATCCATCAGGATGAGCTGGTAGGCCGCGCCGGGCGCCGTAGCCCGGGTGATGGCCTCGTAGCCATCGTTGGCGATATCAACCTGGCAGTTGAGCTTGTCGAGCAGGCGGGCGGCTACCTTTTGGTTGATGGTGTTATCATCGACCAGCAGTACGCGGGCGGCGGGGCCGGGCCGGGCATCCAGCAGCGGCGTGATAGGGGCCGCCTGGGCCTCGGGCACCGCCGGGGCCGCCTGCACCCGGCAGCGAATGGTAAACCAGAAGATGCTGCCCTCGCCCGCGTCCGACACCACCCCGATGGTGCCACCCAGCAGCTCAGCCAGCTCTTTGCTGATAGCCAGCCCCAGCCCGGTGCCGCCGTAGGCCTTGCTGGGCGTGGTGTCGAGCTGGGTAAAGCTGGTGAAAAGCCGGGCCGCGTCGCTGGCCGAAATGCCGATGCCCGAGTCTTGCACCGCAAAGCGCAGAATGTGGTAGTCGCCGTCGGCGCGGGCCGACGATACTACCACGCTCACCGTACCCTGGGCCGTGAACTTGATGGCATTGGCGATGAGGTTGGCCAGAATCTGAAGCAGGCGCGTCTCGTCGGTGATGACAACCGGCGGGGTGCCGGGGGCCAAGTGGCAGGTAAAGCGCAGGCTCTTCTGGTTGGCCCGGTACTGAAACAGGGCCCGCAGCCGGTCGAGCAGCGGCTCCAGCGACAGCGGAGCCTCGTTGAGGCGCATCTTACCGGCCTGAATCTTGGATAAATCCAGAATATCGTTCAGAATGGTCATCAACGCCTCCGAGCTGGTACCCAGGGTATCGACGTAATCGGCCTGCTCGGTGTTGAGCTTGGTTTGGCTCAGCAGGTCAATCATGCCAATGATGCCGTTCATGGGCGTGCGCAGCTCGTGGCTCATATTGGCCAGAAATTGCGTTTTGGCAGCCGAAGCGGCTTCGGCTTCCTCCTTGGCCAGGCGCAGGTCGTCCTGAATGCGACGAATCTCGGTGATGTCGCGGGCGATGCCTTCGGTACCGAAGCGCGTGCGGCGGGCGTTGATGAGAACGCTCACGGGGTGGCCATCGTGGTGGCGCAGCTGGGTTTCGAAGTTGCGGAGCTCGCCGTGCGTGCGCAGGGCCTGCCGCAGGGCGTCGTGCTGCTCGGGCTGCCAGTAGAAATCCTCGATGCGGTACTTGAGGGCTTCCAAGGGGCTGTAACCCAGCACCTCACGCAGCGACGGGCTCAGGATGGTAAAGCGCCCGTCGCGGTCGGTGCGGTAGTACACATCCTGGAACGACTCGAAGATGGAGCGGAACTTCTCTTCCTGGGCCGCCAGCGCGAGCTGCGAGTTTTTGCTAGCCGTGATGTCTTGGGCCTGCGCGGTAATCTCCTCAAACGAACCGTCGGGCAGGTAAATGGGGGCCAGACTGATACTAAGCCAAACGCTGCTGGCGCGGGGTACGCGTAGCTGCACCTCAAACTGCTTGGCCTCGCCGCGGGTAGCGGCCTGGTAACAGGTGCGAAATAGCTGGCGGGTAGTCTCGTCGGCCAGGGCTACGTCGTTGTCGATCACGTTGAGTCCCTGTGTGGGAAACGTCCCGTTGCGCCGCTCATAGAAAGTCGCGTAGTTGCGGTTGAACGACACGAGGTGACCGCGCCGGTCCACGTTCCACACCAGCTGAGAGCCGCTTTCGAAGATGGCATTTAGGCGGGCATTCTGGCGGGCCACGTATTCTTCCTGCCGCTTGCGATCGATGGCCAGCGCCACCTGCCCCGAAATGAAGTGCAGAATGTCGAGGTCGGCGGGCGTGTAGAGATCGTCGCGGTCGTATTCCTGTACCGTGAGCACCCCAATGATACGGTCGCCCACGCTTAGCGGCGCGGCCAGCAGCACGGCCGGCAGCCGGCCGAAGGCCGTCATCTCCCCGGTGCGCATGAGGCGCAGCAAATCGGCCTGCGTGAAGAACATGGGCTGGCCCTGCTCAATTACGTACTCGGTAATACCCAGCGAGAACGGCCGCCCGTCGCCCTGCTCGAAATAGGCGTGCTGGTCGACGTAGTACACGAATTGCAGGTGCGTGCGGGCATCGTCGCAGAGCGCGATGAAGATATTGTTCGTCTCAATCACCTTGCCCAGCTCGCGGTGAATGGCCCCGTAGAGCGCCGGCAGGTCGTGAGCCGAGATAGCCAGGTTGGCAATGCTGTAGTAAACCTTTTGCAGCCGCTCGGCCTTGATGCGGTCGGTAATGTCGTGCAACACGGCCCGGGCGCTGGGCAGGTGGCCCGGCGGCTGCTCGCTGTTGACCGAACCAATAAGGTGTACCGGCCGGCCAGCTTTAGTCAGCAAGACGGTTTCGAGCTTGTTGAGCGCCTGACCCTCGTAGAGGCGGCGCAGCTGATAGAGCAGCTTGGCCCGGTAGTAGGGGTGCACGACGTCGGTGAGGGGCCGGCCCAGCAGCTCTTCCTCGCTGTAGCCCAGTTTTTCCTGCCCGGCGCGATTCACAAACAGCAGCAGGTTGGTGGCGCTCAGGTGCAGGATGAGGTCGTGCGAGCTGTCGAAAAACTCGCGCAGGTAGGTGGGTTCGGGCATGGCGGCAGGCGACACTCCCGTGGGCAGGCTGCCCAGCGCGTGACCCACTCCCCAAATGCCGGTGATGTATCCGCGGGCGTCGTGCACCAGCGCGGCCTGCCACTGCACCATGATGGCTTCACCAGCTTTGTTCGTTATCTCCAGCTCGTAATAGTTGTTGCACTGCGACTCACCGGCCAGGATGCTGGCCAGGTAAGCCTGGCGTTCGGCCTGCTGGGCCGGTGCGGTCACGACCCGGTGGTAGAGGTTGCCGATGAGCTCGGTGCGGGCGTAGCCGCTGAGGCGAAGAAACTGGTCGTTGACCTGCGTGATGCGCCCCGCCCCGTCCAGCACGACGAAGGCCAGCTGCAACTGGTCGAACATGAGCGCGGTAGCCGGCAGGTGCGGCTCCGGAAGAAGTGCGGGCATAGGGTGTTAAGAACGCACGGCCGGGGCTGGGGTTGCTGCGGGCGGAGCGGGCAGATTGTAGATTTGGAGTTGAATTTACGGCTAGTGCGCCGTTTAACCCATTTTGTGCCTGCTTCCGTTCCCCGCCTGGTTTTCGCCGTTACCACCGACCTGAGCTACGATCAGCGAATGCAACGCATTTGCGCCAGCCTGGCGCGGGCCGGCTACGCGGTGCTGCTCGTGGGCTGGCAGCGGCCGGCCTCGGTCCCGCTGGGGCCGCAGCCCTACGCCCAGCACCGGCTGCGGGGCTGGTTTCAGCACGGCAAATTATTCTACCTCGAATACAACCTGCGACTGCTGTTCTTTTTGCTGGGCCAGCGGGCGGCCGCCTGGGCTTGCGCTGACCTCGATGCCGCGCTGCCCACCTGGCTACGCGCCCGGCTCGGCGGTCAGCCTTTCGTGTACGACGCTCACGAGCTCTTTACGGAAGTGCCCGAAGTGGTGGCCCGCCCCCGCGTGCAACGCACCTGGCAGTGGGTCGAAAACTTTATCGTGCCCCGCGCCCGGCTGCGCTACACGGTAGGGTCGGCGCTGGCCCGGCTATTTGAGGCCCGGCACTCCGGCTGTTCGTTTGCAGTAGTGCGCAATGTGCCCGCTGGCAAGGAAGAAACGGCCGACGAGCCACTAGCAAGTGCGCCCGGCCAGCCGTCCACGCTGCTGTATCAGGGGGCGCTCAACGTGGGCCGGGGCCTAGCCGAATTGCTGGCCGCCATGCCGCAGGTATCGGCGCGGCTCGTCATCTGCGGGGAGGGTGACTGCTCGGCGGCCCTGCGCCGGCAGGCGGCTGGGTTGGACCTGCTGGCCTCGGGGCTGGTTGAGTTTAAAGGCTACGTGCTGCCTACTGCGTTGCGGGCGCTCACGGCGCGGGCCACGGTGGGCATCATGCTGCTCGAACACACCGGCTTGAGCTACTATTACTCGCTGGCCAATAAATTCTTCGACTACGTGCAGGCGGGTATTCCGCAGCTCTGCATCGACTTTCCCGAATATCGCGCCCTCAATGCCCAGTACGAGGTGGCCGAGCTGGTGCCCGACTTGGCCCCGGCGACCCTGGCGGCAGCGCTAAACCGGCTGTTGCCCGGCGGCCAGCCCGGCCCCCGCTACTACGAGCTGGCTGCCAACTGCCGCCGCGCCCGCACCGAGTGGAACTGGCAGCGGGAGGAAAAAACGTTGGTTCAACTCTACTGCCGCCTGCTGGGCCGGTAGTTCTTTTTTTATGCAGCTTCCTTCTGAACTACTTACCCGGCTGGCCCCCTCCGCCGCCGACCCGCGCCCCGTGCTGCTGGCCGTGGCCGGCCCCACGGCCGTGGGCAAAACGGCCCTCACCGTAAACCTGGCCCAGCAGCTGGGTACCGAGATTATCTCGGCCGACTCGCGCCAGTTTTTCCGCGAAATGAGCATCGGCACGGCCAAGCCTACGGCCGAGGAGATGCAGGGCGTGCCCCACCACTTTATCGATTCGCACAGCATCGCGCAGGACTACAGCGCCGGCCGCTTCGCCGCCGAGGCTGAGGCGCGGCTGGCCGAGCTGTTTGAGCGCCAAGCAGTAGTAATCGCTACCGGTGGCTCGGGGCTGTACTTGCAGGCCCTGACCGATGGCCTCGATGAGCTGCCCGCCGTGCCGCCCGCCGTGCGCGAGCAGCTGCACCAGGAACTGGCACTGCACGGCCTAGCGCCCCTCGTGGCCGAGCTGGCCGCGACCGACCCCGTTGCCCACGGTCGACTCGACCTGCAAAATCACCAGCGCGTGTTACGTGCCCTCGAAATCACGCGGGGTACGGGTCGTCCGTTTTCGAGCTATCACCAGGGGCCGGCCGCCGTGGCTGCCAAAGCCGCCGCCCGGCCCTTCCGGGTCGAGAAAGTAGCCCTGACCCGCGAGCGCGAAGAGCTCTACCAGCGCATCGACCAGCGCGTGCTGCAAATGCTGGATCAGGGCCTCGTGGCCGAAGTCGAAACCCTGCTGCCCTTCCGCGAGCACAACGCCCTGCAAACGGTTGGCTACCAAGAGATATTCGGCTACCTCGACGGCGCCTACGACTACGCCGAAGCCGTGCGCCTGCTCCAGCGCAACACCCGCCACTACGCCAAGCGCCAGCTCACCTGGCTGCGCCGCGACGCGGGGTATGTTTGGGTAGCTTTAGGGTAAGAGGGTGTGGGGGTAGGAGGGTAGGAGTTACTAAAAATTTTCCTTTCAGTACCTCTTTTCCCTCCTACCCCCACACCCTCTTAGCCTAAAACCTACACGCTCAGAATCTCCACCATCCGCATGAAGCTCTGGTTGATCACCTTGCGCTTGTTGATGGTGTCGTCGAAGGGGGTGTAGGTGAGCTTGCGATCCACGATGCCGGCCATTACGTTTTTCATGCCGTTGAGCAGGCCCTCTACGGCGGCGATGCCGAGCTGCGAAGCCAGCAGGCGGTCGGCGGCGGTCGGCGAGCCCCCGCGCTGGATGTGGCCCACGATGGTTACGCGGGTGTCGAGCTGCGGAATGGCGGCCTTCACGCGGCGGGCTACGTGGTGCACGTTGCCTTCTTCCTCGCCCTCAGCCACGATGACGATAAACGACGTTTTCTGGCGCTGATAGCTCGCGTGCAGCGTTTCGATAACCGCCTCCACGCTCATGGCCGTTTCGGGTACCATGACGATCTCGGCCCCGCCGCCGATGGCGCACGGAATAGCGATGTAGCCCGAGTCGCGGCCCATTACCTCCACGAAAAAGCAGCGGTCGTGCGAGTCGGCCGTGTCGCGGATTTTATCGATGGCCTCCAGGGCCGTATTCACGGCCGTATCGTAGCCGATGGTGTAGTCGGTGCCGTAGAGGTCGTTGTCGATGGTGCCCGGGGCGCCCACCGTCGGAATGCCAAACTCCTTTTCGAAAATGGTAGCTCCCGTAAATGTGCCATTGCCGCCGATGGCTACCAGACCCTCGATGCCGTGGTTAACGAGCTGGTCGAAAGCTTGCTGCCGGCCTTCCTTGGTCATGAATTTCTGGGAGCGTGCCGACTTGAGGATGGTGCCGCCGCGCTGTACGGTGTTCGACACCGAGGCCGAGTCCATGCGCACAAACTCACCCTTGATCATGCCGCTGTACCCGCGCATAATGCCGTATACCTCAATACCGTGGTACACACCCGCCCGCACCACTGCCCGCAGGCAGGCATTCATGCCAGGGGCGTCGCCGCCGCTGGTAAAAACTCCGATTCTCTTCATGTTAAAAGTCAGCTAAAGCGCCCGCTGCCCATTCAGGGTTGGCTGTAAGCCCGCAAAGGTCGGTAGCCAAGGGCACTTGCCGCATGAAACTGCTCCATTTGGGGCTCACATTTTTGCGTCAGTTACGTAGAAGTACCAAAAAAAGCCCGGCAGGCTATTGGTTATTAGTGGCTTCTTGCCTACTTTTCGTTACCTCATCGCCCACCACTAACCCGCACTCTTATGTTTGGTTTTTTCGAAAACGAGCAGGCTAAAAAAATCAAGGGCCACCTCTGCAACCTGGCGGCGCTCGCCAAAGCCGACGGTCACGTAGACGACCGCGAGCTGAACTTCATCATCACCGTGGGCAAGAAAAACGGGGTGTCGGCCAGCGAGGTACGTAAAATCGTGAACGGTCAGACCAACTGTCTTTCCGACTTGCCCGGCAACGACTCCGAGCGCTTCGACCAGATTTTCGACCTGGTCGATATGATGCTGGCCGACGGCATCATCGACGAAACCGAGATGGACTTCTGCATCATGATGGCCGAGAAGCTGGGCTTCCGCAAAGCCATCGTGGGTGTGCTCGTGCGCAAGATTTCGCAAGGCGTGAAAGACGCCGTGCCCCGCGAGCGCATCAAGGAAGAAAGTCTCAGTTTCTTGAATTACAACAATTTGCCGGTGAGGTAAAGAGTAATGAGAGTAATGGGTAATCTGAGTAATGAGAGTACTTCCATTGCTGCGAAAGCAACAGTGCTTCCATTACCCAGACTACCCATTACTCAAACTGCTCCAATTACTCAAATGGCCCTAAGCAGTCCCGCCACGGCCGCGTCGATTTCATCCTCGGTGATGGTGAGGGGCGGGGCAATGCGCAGCGAATTATCGCAGAATAAGAACCAGTCGGTGAGGATGCCTTGCTCGGCCAGCGCCCGGTCAATGATGGGCTTAAGCACTTCGAACGACGCAAACTCCACGGCCATGAGCAGGCCGCAGTTGCGCACCTCCCGAATGGCGGGGTGCACCAGCTGCGCCCGCAGCCGCTGGGCCTTGGCTGCCACGCCAGCTAGCAAACTTTCTTCCTGAATAACCTGGAGCGTAGCCAGCGAGGCCGCGCAGCTTACCGGGTGCCCGCCGAAGGTAGTGCAGTGCCCCAGGATGGGATTGGTCTGGAACCCCACCATGATGGCGGGCGAGGAAATGAAGGCCCCGATGGGCATACCGCCCCCCATGCCCTTGGCGCACACCAGAATGTCAGGCACCACGCCGAATTGCTCGAAAGCCCACTGCGTGCCCGTGCGCCCGAAGCCGCACTGAATCTCGTCGAGGATGAGCAACGCGCCCACCTCGGTGCAGCGCTGGCGCACGGCGGGCAGGTAGCCGGGTAGGGGCGGGCGTACCCCAGCCTCGCCCTGCACGGTTTCTAGCACCACGGCGGCGGTGTTTTCGGTGATGAGGGCAAGGTCGGCCAGCTCGTTGTAGCGCAGGTGCGTTACGTCGGGCAGCAGGGGGCGGTAGCTGTTCTTGAAGCCCTCGGAGCCGGTAATGGACAGCGCCCCGTGCGTGGAGCCGTGGTAAGAATTGAACGCCGATACCAGGCCTGTGCGGCCGGTGTGGCGCTTGGCGAGCTTAAGCGCGCCCTCAATGGCCTCGGCCCCCGAGTTGGTGAAGTAGACCGTATCGAGCGGGGTGGGCAGGGTGGCGGCCAGGGCATGGGCCAGCCGGGCGGGCGGGGCCTGCACCAGCTCGCCGTACACCATCAGGTGCAGGTATTTATCGAGTTGCTCCTGAATGGCTTGCAGCACGCGCGGGTGCCGGTGCCCCACGTTGCTGACGCCGATGCCGGAGATTAAGTCCAGG
>CAJYVK010000394.1 GCA_913778455.1 uncultured Hymenobacter sp.
CCGGCGGCGGTGGCCACGTTGCCCGCCAACACGGCGAGGTTGGGGTATTCATTCTTGATGAGGCGCACGGCGTCGAGCACACCCTTGCTGTGGCCGTGGGCGGTATCGACGCTGATAATGTCGACGCCGGCCTCGGCGAGGGCGGCTACGCGCTGGAGCAGGTCGGCAGTGACGCCCACGGCGGCACCTACGCGCAGGCGGCCCAGCTGGTCCTTGCTAGCCTGGGGCGAGCGGCGGCGCTTGCGAATGTCCTTGTACGTCATGAGGCCGGTGAGGCGGCCGTCGGCGTCCACGAGGGGCAGCTTGTCCACCTTGCGGTCTTGCAGCATGTCTTCGGCGGCCTGCTGGTCGATGCCGGCGGGGGCGGTCACGAGGCGGTCGAGGGGCACCATCACGGTCGTGACGGGCGCAGTGAAGTCTTTCTCAAAGCGCAGGTCGCGGCTGGTGAGAATGCCGACGAGGCGGTGGTCAGCCTCCACTACCGGGATGCCGCCGATGTTGTGCTTGCGCATGAGCTGGCGGGCATCGGCCAGGGTCGCGGTGGGAGGTAGCGTAAACGGATCCTGAATGAGGGCCGACTCCGAGCGCTTTACGCGGCGCACCTGCTCGGCCTGCTTGCCGATGCTCATGTTTTTGTGAATAATGCCCAGGCCGCCGGCCTGCGCCAGGGCGATGGCCATGTCGGCTTCCGTCACGGTATCCATGGCGGCCGAGATGAGGGGCAGGTGCAGCCGGATGTGGGGAGTGAGTTGGGTGCCGGGGTCGCAGTCGCGGGGCAGTACCTCCGAGTAAGCGGGCAGCAGCAGTACGTCGTCGTAGGTCAGGGCCTCGAAGGCGATTTTGGGGGCGGCGTGGTCGGCCATAGCAACAGGGGGTTTAGCAGAAAACCTTATTGCCGGGCAAATATACGACGCATTTGTCCAGCAACGGGCTAAATCCCTCGACCAACGCGTTAACGTTCCGTTGCGTCCCAGCGTTAAAGAAACAGACAGTCAGTCGCACTCCTTCCACTTTTCCACCTGATTATCATGTTCAAGCAACTCATCCTGCGCGCCCTGCCCGTGCTTTTGCTCGGTTCGCTCACCCTCAGTTCCTGCGTAGTGCACGACCACGATCGCGGCCCGCGGGGCTACGGTCACGGCCGGGGTTTTCACGATCGTGACCACGGACACGGCCGGGGCTACGGCTACGGGCGCCGCTAGGCCTCACGCATTGTCGGTTAGGTCAGTCTTAGCGTGGTGCTACTCTTGGAGTAGTACCACGCTTTTTTGTATAAAAAAAAGACTCGCCCCAGGCGGGACGAGCCTTTCCAACAGGTTCCTTTTCCACAAGAAAACCAAATCGGTGAACTGGCCGAAGCCAGTGCGATGCTGGTGGGTGAGCGCGGAACGAAGTACCGCAGCCTACGCCTGTTACGCAAGAGCTTTCCGGGTGGTTAGCGTTCCTTTTCGCAACATTTACAATACAAAATTACACAGCACTCGGCGATGCTACACCATAAAAATCGCTCAGTGTACCAGTATCCTCGCTGAATGGAAGTTTTAGCCTCCTGAATGCAATAATTAACCGGGTAAATCGACATCGCTGCCAGTGGCCGGCCGACCCTGAGCAGACGAGTAATGACGGTGTAGCCAACTGCTTAGGCCACCCAGCCCCGGCATGAGTACGCGCTCGGTAATATTGGCTTGGTCCAATTTATCGCGAATTTCCCATTTAAGGCGGGCGGGCAGCCGGATACGAAAATACAGCTCGGGATGCTGGGTTAGCCAGGTGTGCAGCATGGCTTCGGGGGTATTCATGAGCGAAAACAGCGCGTACTGGTGCACGATGCGGGCATCGAGCGAGGGCGGCTCCAAAAACAGCACGAAGGGCTCGGCCTGCAAATTGGACAGCGTGGGTAAGCTGGGGAGGGTGGGGGCCAGCAATTCGGTGGTAAAAACGTTGGAGCCCTCGCCGGCCAGGGCGTCGCGCAGGAAGGGCGGCAGGTGCTCGGCTGCCTTCACGTAGTTGAGCGCCCAGATGATGCCGTCCTGGTGGTAGGCGTTCAGATCATCGGTGGCGAAGTGCAGCGCCACGTAGGGCGAGTACGTCCAGTCGAGCAGGCGGGTGGGCAAGCCGTGGTGCTGGGCCAGGGCCAGCCAGTCCCACACGGTGGCGCTGGGCGGGGTGGTGGTGTCGCGGGCGTACTTGCGAAAGTTGCGTAGCAGGTGGTGTTCCAGGGTGGCGTAGTTGCCGCCCAGTCGCTGCAAGCTGGTGCTGAGCGTATAGCCGAAGCTGCGCATGCCCCGGTACACGAACGGTGAGCGGTAGCGCCCCAGCCGGGCGTCCCAGGTTTCGCGGAAAAGTAGGTCTTGCAGGTGCTGCCAGCTCTGAGCTTCGAAGTCGTTGGCGGCGGGAGAGGATGCGGTGGGCATGGCGGGGGAGGGGAAGAAGCGGCGTTAGCCAGGCCGAAATAAAAAAGAACGTCACGCTACCTGCCAGGCCGCGTGACGTTCTTAACGGTAAAACAACTTATGAAGAAGTAACTCAAGTCGATTTTTACATGTGAGACGGTAGACATGAGACGGTAGACATAAGACATGAGAACTGCTTGAGTGAGCTTTCTCATGTCTACCGTCTCATGTCTCATACTTGCCGTCTCAGCAGCTACCTAGCTTGGAAAGTCCGCCCCATCAGGTGGTCGAGCATGGCATTGCGCTCGTCTTCCGGCTCGCCCACGGCCAGGCCGCCGATGGCATAGCCATCGAAGCCGATCGCCTGCAGGGCCTCGGCCGAGCGGATGCGCAGATCGGTGTGCACACCGCCCTGGACGATGCCGAACAGGGCCGCGTCATTGCCCAGCTCGTCATGCGCGTTGCGGCTGCGCGGGGCCCAGCGCAGGCTCAGCTCCATCGAGCGACGGGCGACGTCCTCGGTGGCCGGGTACGGGGTGCACACCGATCTGCGCAGCCGCTCGGCCGAGGCCCTGCAGGCGATCGGCTTCGATGGCTATGCCATCGGCGGCCTGGCCGTGGGCGAGCCGGA
>CAJYVK010000395.1 GCA_913778455.1 uncultured Hymenobacter sp.
GAGGCTACGTTGGGCGCGGCGGCACAGGCCAGGCACAGCACCCCGGCCGCTCCCTGGGTGTAGGTGAGCAGCCGCAGCACCGGCACGCGCTGCGCCAGCCTGGCCCAGAGCTGAAACGAGCCCAGGACTCCCAGCCGGCACACGGCCACGTAGAGCCCGGTAGCTAGCGGCCAGGCCAGGCCGTACACCTGCTGAAAATACTGCGGGTAAAACGGCACCAGCATCGAGTCGGCGAGGTAGGAAAGCACGGCGATGCCCAGCAGCCAGCGCCGGATGCGGAGGTCAGCGCGGGTCGTAGGCATGGGCGAGGGGCTGGGTGGGCGCGGCAACCGGAGCCGGCTCGGGCGCCCCGAAGGTTTGGAAGGCAATGCGACGGTCGAGCTGGTAGTGCTCGGTGCCCAGAATCTCGTTGAGAATCCAGGCGTTGCGGTAAGGGCCCATGCCCAGGTCGGGAGCCACGAAGCCGTGCGTGTGCAGCTCGGCGTTCTGCACGAAAATGCCCCGGCCCGACTGGTCAATGGCGTAGTTGCGAGCCACCGCGAAGCGGCCCTGCGCGTCCCAGTAGATGTGGTCGCGCACGGGCTCCAGGAAGGCGGGCGGGGTACTTTGGTAGCCGGTGGCCAGGATGACCACGTCGGTAGCGTGGCAGAAGGTGCGGCCCTGCTGATGTTGGTGCAGCGTTAGCGCCAAGCCCTGCGGGGTGGCGGCCACGGCCGTCAGCTCGCAGGCGGGTTGAATGTGCACGGCCAGCGGCTCGCCCTGCGCCGAGCGGTCGTAAAGCTCGTCGTAGATGGCGTTAATCAATTCAAAATTAATGCCCTTATAAAAACTGTCCTGGCCAGCCAACACCCGCGCCTTACGGCCGGGCGACAGGTCGTAGAAGTAGTCCACATAGTCGGGCGAGGTGAATTCCAGCGTCAGCTTGGAATACTCCATCGGGTAGAAGCGGTCGGCGCGGCTAAACCAGGCCAGCGAGTAGCCCGGCGCGGCGGGGTTGGTGAGCAAGTCGTAAAATACCTCGGCCGCGCTCTGCCCCGAGCCGATGAGGCTGATGGTTGCCCCCGCCGGCAGGCTGGCCTTGCGACGCAGGTAGTCGGCCGAGTGCAGCACCCGCTCGGGTGGCAGGCCGGCGCAAAAGGCGGGCAGCGCGGGCCGGCTGCCCACGCCCAGCACTACGTGGCGGGCGTGGTAGGTGGCCGCCTGGCCGGTCGTCAGCGCCCGCACCGTCACGGCGTACAGGCCCAAGTCGGCGTCGTGCTCGACGCGCTCGACGCGGTGCCCAAACTGGCAGGCGGGCAGCTGGGCCGCCACCCAGCGGCAGTACTGATTGTACTCGTGCCGCGAGATGAAAATATCTTCCTTAATGCAGAAGTGAAACAGCCGGCCGATTTGCTTGAGGTAATTCACGAACGAAAACCGGCTGCACGGGTCAACCAGCGTTACGAGGTCGGCCAGGTAGGGCACCTGGAGCTTGGCCCCCTTGAGCATCATGCCAGGGTGCCAGTTGAACTCGGGGCTCTGCTCGAAGAAGATGGTAGTCAGGCTAGTAATCGGCTCGCTCAGCGCGGCCAGGCCCAGGTTGAATGGCCCGATGCCGATGCCCAGAATATCGTAAAGCTGATTGGTGGAGGGAGAATGCATAAACGAACAATGAGAGGAATAACTAGTGCCCGGGGTGCCCCGCCGCTACGCCAGGGCGGGGGCCGGCTGGCCCAAGTCGGCCGCGAGGCGGGCTAAATCGGCGCGGGTGCAGGTGGTGAGGCTGGCTTCTTTCTCGGGCAGCTGCACGTAGTGCTGGAACTGGAAGTGCGCCCGGGCCAGCAGCCGGGCCATGCTCGCGTTGTGGCGGTCGGCCTCGCAGATGACGCGCGTCACGCGCGGGTCGGCAAACAGCAATTCCAGGCACAGGCGTAGCACGTGGCGCGAGAAGCGGGGCCGCCGCCGGGTGGCCGGGGCCAGCAGCAGGTGCAGGCCGTAGTCGCCGGGCCGGGCGTCGTAGTAGCGGCCCACCAGGTCGCCGGGTGCCCAGTAAACTTCCAGCGTGAAGCTGGGCTCGCCGTCGAGCAAGCCAGTGTACACGGCCGCGTCGGGGGCGGCTTGCAGGCTGAGGTAGTGGGTTTCGAGGTTTTCGAGCGGGCCGTGCAGCTGCCAGAAAGGCTGGGCGTAGGGCTCGTTCATCCACTGGTGGTAGGGCAGCAGATCGGTGGCGGCGCAGAAGGGCCGCAGCGCCAGCGTGGCCCCGTCGTACTCAGCTACCCGGCGGCTGGCCACCACCGGCCCGCCGGGCACGGGGTTCAGCAGCGCCGCCGCGTGGTGCCGCACCCGCAGAAACGGATTGGGATACGGCAGGTAGATGGCGGGCGCCTCGACGGGCTGAGTGGCCTCGTTCATGTCGGTGAGGCTCATGCGCAGGTTGCCCTTGGTTTCCCAGAAAGTGGCGTCGAGCAGGTAGGCAACCAGGCCGGTTTCGTCGGTGGGGCGCTGGGCTTCGAGGCAGGCAGCGGTGCGGGCCAGCAGGTCGGCCTCGGTGGCTAGCCCCTGGCGGCCCATGCTGGCTATCAGTCCCAGTAGGTTGTTGAGCAGGAGGTAGTAGGCATACTTGGGGTTGATGTGCTCTTCGGTATGTACCAGGTAGCAGCCCTCGCCAAAGCCGGGCACGTGGGCCGCCAGCTCGGCCGCCTTGCCCGCGCGGAAAAAGTAGCCTTGGTTGTCGCGGAAAAACACTTTCACCGGCCAGCCCACCTCGTTCAGTTCCAGCAAGATGTTCTGCTGATGCGCCTCCAACGCTAGCCCGTAGCGCGAGTAGATGCCCAGCAGCGGCTCCAGCAATACGCGCAGGTAGGCGTCGAACCAGCGCCCGCCCACGGCCAGCAGCGGCTCGCCGGTAGTGGCGGCCCAGGCCCGTAGCACCTGCGCCAGGTCGGAGGCTCGGCCGGGCAGCACCTCGGCCCAGGTAGCCAGTAGTACCACCCGGCGGGCATCGCCGGGTGGAAATGGATTGTGCCGCACGATAGTGCTGAACGCCGGTATCAGCTCCGCGCCGTCGCACAGGGCGAGGTAAGCCGGGTCGGGAATGAATTCCACCGTTGGAAAATCGCGGCCCACGCTCCTACCCCAAGCCGAATGCAGCAGCGCCATCACCTGCACGCCCAGCGGTAGTTCCCAGGCGTGATTGAGGCGCACCGAATTGGTGAGCTTGGCGCTGAGCGAGAGCTTGAGCATGAATGGCAGCCCCGGCGCGTACACCGTGCGCACCGACGAGGTGGCGTAGCACGCCGGCCCAGCTGCCCCCAGCGGCAGCAACTGGCCCGCCGCCAGTAGCTTAGCCACGGCGGGCTGCCCCGGTAGCTGCCGGGCTTCCCAGGGGTGTACGGGCAGCAGTTGCCAGTCGGGATGAGTTAGCAGGGCCGCCCGGGCGGCAGCGGGCAGGTCCGCGTCGGCCAGTAGGGCGGCCCGTAGCGCGGCCTGCACCGTGGGCGGACCAACCTCCTGCGCCTGCACCACCGCCGGGTGAGCCAGAAAATACACCAGTTGAAAAGCCCGCCCGAATTCCGGGGAATAAGCCAGTAAGTCCGCCTCGTCGAAACCCTGGCGGTCCTTGCTGAGCGGGTGCATGGCGTGGCCCAGGCGCAGCGCCTGCTCCGACTGCATAAAGGGCGGCAGCCCCGCGCTGGGTACGGGCGCGGCGGCTACTATTCGACTGAGATTATAGGTGCTAGCACGCAGCCGGGCCGCAAATATGGCCGGGGTACGGCTACCGGCGGCGCGGCTCAACAGGGCCGCCAGCGCGGCCAGGGGTAGTGGGTGGAGCGGCCCCACGCTAGCCAGGGTGCGACCGAAAACCGGTAGGGCGTAGGCGTGCTGCCCAGTGGATGAGTAGTAAGCCAGCGGCACGTACAGACAGCTGTCTTGGTGCTCCCACTCGATGCGCAGCCAGGTAGCCGGGCCGTGGCTGCGCATCAGCGCGGCGAGCTGCGCGTCGTGGCGCGGTATTTCGCGTAAAAAAGTGGCCGGGCCAAATTCCCGCAGGTACGTATTGAGTAACGCGGTTAGCGTCAATTGCTCAGCCAGTTCCGCCCCCGAAGGGGCTGGCGTGGTCGTGGAAAAGGAATGCATGAGGGAGAGCTGTTTTATTTAGACTTGGTCTAAATAATTAAGTTTGCAAAACTATTCCCTCCCCCCCGCCCGCTGGTAGCGCCAGCGGGAGTAAAAACAACCCAATCGGGATGAACCTATACGACATCGCTACGGCAGACCTGCCCATAGCCGGCGCGCCCCCGTTTCGTACTACCTTGACCACCAGCGGTATTTGGGAAGAAACAACTCGTTTCGACAACTCCTTGGGCCAGGGCACTTACCACGATATTTACTTGGCTGACCTGCACATCGGCTACGGTGACCTGCGGCCCAGTCGCCCCCTGCGCCTGCGCAGCCAGCTCCGCGCACCTACTCTAGAGATGCACTTTCTGCTCGAAGGGGCCTGCGTGTCGCGGCTCGACGGACCGGGGCCCGCGCTGGCGTTTCGGGGCGGCGAAAGCAATCTGCTTTTCTTACCCGGGCCCGCCGGCGGGCGGCACGAGGTCGCGGCCGGGCAGACCTGCCGCGAGTTCGAAATACACTTGAGCGGCCCGTACCTCCAGCGCGTGTTACAGGCCAGCACCGGGCCGCTGGCCCAGGGCCGGGCGGCGGGCACCTGGGCGCTGCTGCATCCGCAGCACCGGCCCATCAGCCCCGCCATGCGTCAGCTGATGCAGCAGCTCATGGACTGCCCTTTCCAAGGCCCCGCCCGCCTGTTCTGGCTCGAAGCCAAGGTGCTGGAGCTACTGGCGCTGCTACTGGCTCCTACCGAGCCCGCGCCTCGAAAGCAACCACGCCTGCGCAGCGCCGATATTGAGAAGCTGCACGCGGCCCGCACCCGGCTGCTCCAGGACGTCAGCCAGGCCCCCACCCTGCCCCAGCTGGCCGCGCTGGTGGGCCTGAACGAGTGCAAGCTCAAGCAGGGATTCCGGCAATTATTCGGCGAGACCGTCTATGGCTGCCTACTACATTGTAAACTGGAAAAAGCCCGCGCCTGTCTGCGCCAAGGCGACCTGACGGTAACCGAAGTAGCCGAGTTGGTGGGCTACCGGCACGCCTCGCACTTTACTACGGCGTTCAAGAAAAAGTACGGCGTGTTGCCCAAAAGCATTGGTACACGCAACTTATAGTTCAGCATTGGTAAAATACACCGCCTCCAAAACCTTCTAGTAATCGTCGTACGAAATCTCGTAGATTAAAATTACGCCGGACTCCTTCTCGTAGGAGCGACCACCAGTATGTGCTTTCATCGCCTGCGATAGCGAAGTGATATCATACACCACTTTATTGCCCGATGGCAGCGTAATCAGCACGTCTATCCGCCCTTTCGATTTCTGGCATTTCGTTTCTACTCCACCGTATCCATCCAGTTGGTTATCTACCAACGCATAAGCCTCTGCATGAATGGCCGTACCGCGCTTAGCGCCAGCGGCGCGAGTACCACGGTCGCGCATGTAAGCAGCGGCCGACCTTGTTGATCCCTGACCGGTATCGACGAGGTGCGCTGCGTTTTCAACGATGCTATCCAAATCTTTGGCAATCATCTCGGCAATCAACTCATCGTTCTCGTCCAGCATCTTATTTGTCCGAAATACCTCGTGGCGACCAAACTGAATAGGAGCGCTCGCGCTACGCTGCACGGCAGCAGAGGATGCCGGGCGGCTCTTCATGCTCTTTAGTTGCAACCCGTCGACCGAGCGAAGCTGCGTGGCTCGCCGGCCCATTGCATCAGCTTCTTGCTCCAGGCTTGCCTCGTCGTTTATCGGCGCGCCGTTTACTTGCTGGGTGGGCCGCACTCGGCCCTGCTTCTGCTGCACCACGTGCCAGGCCTCGTGCGGCAGGTACTGTTCCTGGCCGGGTGCCACGTGAATGTCGGAGCCCTGCGCGTAGGCCGAAGCCTGGAGCTGGGCCGGCTGAGCCGAGTTGTAGTGCACCCGCACATCGTCTAGTGAGTGGCCCGATAGGCTTTCTACGCCGGCCTTCAGTTGATTAGGTAAGCCAGTACGGTTGGGCTCGTGCAAGGCCGCCGCCTGTTGGCGCTGCGCTACCTGACGGGGACTGGCATCGAGGGCGGCTTGTTCCTGGCGCTGCGCTACCCGGTGAGGACTAGCATCGAGCGCCGCCTGCACTCGCCGCTGAGCTACGGCAGTAGGGCGGTAATCAGCCTGCGCGGCGGCGTGCTGCGCGGTGGGTTGGCGACCAGCAAGGGCGGAGGTAGCGGGTACTTTCATAAAAGGTCAAGGGCGGGGGGTCGAGACTGAAGGAAGCCAGCCGGTAGCCAGCTAGCAGCAGGTCACGTTTGCAATAATAGCAATCTTCCAGTAACTAACAGTATCTGAAGCGCTACCAGCTTGACAAATAGGAGTTGAAGTGCAAAGCCAGTTCTGCGATTGCTCGGCTCGGTAGCTACCTACCGCCACCCCTAATAATTCCTCTCCTCCCCTGCGTCAGCACGCATCAGGCACCGTATACTCTGCACCTGAAAGTAGCCGGTCCGCGAGGGATAGTATGCGCGGCGGCCTATTTGCCATGCCCATTAGTTTCCCCCCGCTACGCTGGGTTGCAGCGTTTGAATAGTGTGGCGAATGATAGGGTCCATCGCGGCCTTGCGGGCTGCTGGATACGTCCACTCGAAGGTGGTGAGGGTAGCCGCTTTCAACACGGTCTTCTCGTAGAAAATGCGCCCCTTCACCGTGCCCGACAGTGCAAAGCCAGTACTGGTTTTTTGGTCAAGAATCAGGGTAGCATGCTGCTCCTGCCAGCGCTCGCGGGCCAGTTTGCGGTAGTCGGCCAGACCACCAGCGAGCACTTGGTAGCCTGCATAGACTGTAAGGACCGTTTGTCCGTCGGCCGATACAAAACGGCGGCCGTCACCGTTTTCGGCTTCCGGCTGGGACTTCAGGTCGGCCGGGTACTCAATCCGGTAGCCAAAGCGGGCATTATGGTAAGGACGGTAGGCAGGTGGGACGAGCGCAGCCCCTAGTAGAGCAGCCGAACAATAAATGGTCATCATGGCAGACGCTTCGGAAAAGGCTTAGCAGGCGGATAAAATGAGTGGAAAGCCAGCCAGCGACATGCTAAAAACAAGCGCCCTACTAGCTGGCCGAAAGCATCCGCAGCACCAATTAAATCCTTAGCAATCAAAGTTAGCTTTCAACGTCAGGCGTTTATACCGTAACCGCTAGCATTTCTAGAATTACTAGCGATGCTAGAAGCGCTAGTGTTACTAGTATTACTAGTGTCGCTAGAAGCACTAGTAATACTAGCGATTCTGGAGCCTCACGGTTCTTTGTTAGCTGGTCGCCCGAAAGTCAGAGGTGGGCACATGCGGGGTACCTAATTAGCAGAAGCCGCTTTTATTTTTCCGCTGGATCCGTCATCCTGTTATCAACTGCCGTGTTCGTCGCCGGCCGCCGGGTAAGGCCCTGGCGCAAGACGATTCACTTAGGCCGGCAGAAGTAGTGCCGCGAGCTATTCGTTGAATTAGAGGAGAATACCAATCGAAGAAATGCATGTTCCGCTCACCGTCGTTTATAGGCAGCTATTGGTGCTAGCGCTACATCTGGTGCACTTCACGTTTACTCTTCTCGCCCTACGCGCTTCGTTCTTCCGCAGTGGAGCATTACTGCCGTTGGCAGCGGCACTACTATTGGCAGCCCAACCGGTGCAAAAAAAGCGCCTGCCACTCCACGACCTGACGCATTTATGCCGCTCGAAATAAGCCAACCTGCGAGTTGACCTTCTACCTACTCCCTACGTGGTCCTCAACTCCGCGCGGCGCACTGCTCTTGCTAGCTGGGTTCAGCGGAAAAGCTGAGCGTGTGTTTTAGGAAACCATCTTGGGGCGGGAAGCTGCCCGGACTGGCTTCGTGACCGTAGTGCCGACGCTGAATAATCGGCTCTCCATGAACTCTGCGGGCACCCAGTTCCTGAACGAAGTTCTGCGCCGTGTCACCCAGCAGTACCCAGCCGTAGGCCAGAACTTATTCATTGGTGGTTTTTCCGTCGGCGGTCACGTGGCCCTGGCTTATGCCGAATCCCTCGTCCGCGATACCGCCCGGCTTCCGCTACGAGTCAAAGTCGTATTGGGAGTTGCCCCGCCCGTCGATCCGGCCGGCTTCTGGCGGGTTGGGCAGCGGCGCACCACTCTCCAAGATTGTAGCCCCCTGTTGGTGCAAGAAGGTCGGTCCATCGTAGCTACCCTCACCCAGGCCTTTGGCGGCTCACCCGAACAGGTACCCGCAGCCTGTTCCTGGTATTCGGCTTATTCCAATAGCGACTCTACGGGTGGCAATCTCGCTTTACTCAATTCCACGCCGGGGCGCGTGTACTGTGAGCCCGACCTATCCTTTTGGCACCAGCAGTACTACCCAACCCTACGGCTAGAAGACCTAAATGCGGCCGTGCTTCAAAACTGATAAAATGCCTGCGTCGCCAGGGGAATCGCCGGGTTGCCTATATAGAAACACGCGGGAAAAGCCGCGTTGGTAAGTGGCTTTTCCCCCACTCATAGTGTCAATGCGCCTGAATGCATTCGATGGCTGCAAGAAGCGGATGCAAGCCCTGCTAGGCGGCCTTAGCCAGTGCAGGCGGGTAGGTCACCTTCCGGGGGTCTTGATCACCACTACAGAGGTAAAAACTATTCCCTGGCTCCCGAGAGGTATCAAATTTCTGCTTTTACCGGAGTACTCCTCGTGCATTTGAGCAGATGATACTTACTAAGCGAAGTTCGCGCAGCTAGTCGCGAGAGTCCGTAGTAATTCCATTTCCTTACTGCCCGTAAGAATGACTAGCCAAGCAAATGGCTAAAATGCTTCACCAACAGTTAATTAAACAATTTATTGATTTTTGCGCTAGTACTGCTAGCACTTCTAGTGTTGCTAGCATGCTAGTAATACTAGAAGTGCTAGCAGTACTAGCGCTGCCAGCATTCTAGCATTGCTAGCGTATCTTGCCTTGCTATTAATTCTATCACGCTAGCAATGCTAGCACTTAAAGCACTACTAGCATGTCGACCTCAACCGTCGCTACTCCCCGGGTTATCGCCGTGGCCAATAACAAGGGTGGAGTCGGGAAAACGGCCTCTACCGCGGCCATTGCCGGTGAGCTGGCGCATCAGGGCCATGCGGTACTAGCGCTGGACCTTGACCCGCAGGCTGGCAACCTGACCGCCGTGCTGCACCAGCGGGGCTACCGGGGTGCCACCCTGCTCTCTGTGCTACTGGGCGAGGCTACGCTCGAAGAAGTCATCGTCGAAACCAAAGAATCTAACCTGGATCTGTTGCCAGCTTCCCTGCAATTGCTCAGCCAGGAGTCGCGCTTGCAGCGCATTCCCGGCTACCACGGCTTGCTGCGTAAAATCCTGCCGCAGCTCAGCGGCTACGCCTACGTCGTCATCGACTGCCCACCCTCCCTGGGCGATTTAACCAGCCTGGCGCTGACGGCGGCCACTACCTACGTCATTCCCTGCCAGGCCGAACAGCTGGCTTTCGACGGGCTGCACGACATGGTGCGGGCGGCCAGCGTAGTGCGCGAAAATTTGAATGAGCGCCTGGCGCTGGCTGGCATCTTCTTCACTGCTTACCATCCAAACCAGCGCGGGGCACTCAACCACGGCACCGTGGAGGCTACTCGCCGCCTCTATGGCGAACAGGCCATGCTCCCCAACATTCGCAAAGACATGGCAGTGCCCATGTCGCAGGCCACCCAGCAAACCGTGCGGGCCTACGACGCCAGCAGCCGCGCCACCCAAGACTACGAGTCGCTCACCCACGCCATCATTGCTACCCTATGAGAAAGCCCACCCAGAGCATGGCCGACATGCTTATGCAATCCGTAGCGGCACCGCCCGCCACCCCAGCCCCGGCCGCCCCCGTTCCGGCCACTCCCGCAGCCCCCGCCCCGGCTGCCCCCCCAGCCGGTGAGCAACTGGTAGCGTTTGGCCAGCGCATTACGGCCGCGCACAAAGAACAACTTACCCGGCTGGCCTTCTGGAGTCGGCGCAACGAGCGGCTACTCCTGGAACGCGCCCTCACCGAGTTCTTCGCCCGGCAAGATCCGGAAATGCTGCGCCCTATTCCTGAGCAGTAGGTGGTGGGGGAGGGGCACGCGGCCCAAGGCCGCCACGCTACCGCTTGCGGACGCCCAGCACCCCAGGACGCGTGCGTATCGCTACCGGCGCCGCAGCACGAGCACGGGCTCCCCACCCCGGGTTTCCGTAACGAAGCCCTGGCTTAGGTAAACCTGCTGCACGTGCTCCTCAAACGTCGCCGCCCGGCCACCGCGCCGGGCGAAGGGACCCGGATTGTCGTACATCGCCCGCACTTCGGCCAGCGGATAAAGCACTTCCGCGGTATCGGGTGCGGCCTTGGGCTTGGCGGCGGCTTTGCGACCAGGCGCAGCAGGGGCCGCCGCGGGGGCCACTTCCTGGCTGCGCTGAAATTCGTCGAGCAGCAGCTTATTGGTAATGCAACGGTAGAGGTAGTCGGCCGGCTTGCGAATCTTTACCTTGCGCGGCCGGGCCAGCACGCCC
>CAJYVK010000396.1 GCA_913778455.1 uncultured Hymenobacter sp.
CTCTTCTAGGCGTGGGTAGCTGGGTTGCAAAAGCCCTGGAAGACGCTTTAGGAAACGGTTTTTGAGCAGCAGCATGGCAACGGTCTGCTTCCTGAGCAGCTGCACAAGCTTCAGACGCTTACACTAGTAGAGAGCCGCAGGTAAGTTTTCTCACAATTTCTATGTCCTTTTTCACAGCTCGTCCCTTTACTTCCTTTTCGTTATCGCTGCCTGGCCAGTGGTTGCTCATCGGCTTGGTAAGCCTGCCGGGCTGGGCCGGAGTGGCGCTGGCTCAGCCGGCCCAGGCGAGCCGTTTGCGCGACTATCCTATTCAGCCAGTAGCGTTTACGCAGGTGCACGTGCACGACAAGTTTTGGGCCCCCAAGATGCAGACCAACGTTGACGTGACGATTCCCCACACCTTGCAACAGTGTCGGCAGGACGGCCACCTCGACAATTTCCGGCGGGCGGCGGGCGAGCTGCCGGGCGACAAGCTTACCCAGTTTCCGTTCGACGATTCCGACATCTACAAGGTGATTGAAGGGGCCTCGTACGCCATGCAGGTCAAGCAGAATGCGAAGCTGGACGCCTACGTCGATTCGCTGATTACGCTCATCGGCAAGGCCCAGGAGCCCGATGGCTACCTCTACACCTTCCGCACGGTGAAAGCCGCCAAGCCCCACGAGTGGATAGGCAGTAAACGCTGGGAAAAAGAGGAGGACCTCAGCCACGAGCTCTACAACGCGGGTCACCTCTACGAAGCGGCCGTGGCCCACTACCAAGCCACCGGCAAGAAAAGCCTGCTCAACATCGCTACCAAAAATGCCGACCTGCTGGTGCACGATCTCGGGCCGGGCAAAATTCAAGTGTATCCCGGCCACCAAGTGGTCGAAATCGGGCTGGCTAAGCTGTACCGCGTTACGGGCAAGCAGCAGTACTTAGACCTGGCTAAGTTCTTTTTGGACGTGCGCGGCCCCAAAGGCGATGCCTACAACCAGGCTCACAAGCAGGTGGTAGAGCAGGACGAGGCCGTGGGCCACGCCGTGCGGGCTACCTACATGTACTCGGCCATGGCCGACGTGGCTGCGCTCACCGGCGACCAACGTTACCTGGCGGCCATCGACGCCATCTGGAACGACGTGGTGAGTAAGAAGCTCTACATCACGGGCGGCATCGGGGCTACCGGCAACGGCGAGGCGTTTGGCAAGCCGTTCGAGCTGCCCAACATGAGCGCCTACGCCGAAACCTGCGCCGCCATCGCCAACGTGTACTGGAACCAGCGCATGTTTCTACTGCATGGCGACGCCAAGTACGTGGATGTGCTGGAGCGCACGCTTTACAACGGCCTGCTGGCGGGCGTGTCGCTCAGCGGCGACCACTTCTTTTACCCTAACCCGCTGGCGTCGATGGGTCAGCACCAGCGCGGCTCGTGGTTTGCCTGCGCCTGCTGCATCTCGAACATGACGCGCTTCATGGCCTCGGTGCCCGGCTACGTGTATGCCCAAAACGCCAATAACCTGTACGTGAACTTGTTCGTGAGCAGCACCAGCGAGGTACAACTGCCGTCGGGCAAGGTCAGCATCGAGCAGCAAACTAATTATCCCTGGGACGGCCGGCTCGACCTAGCGGTGAACCCCGCCAAGCGGCAGGAGTTTACGCTGCGCGTCCGCATTCCGGGCTGGGCGCAGCAGCAGCCCACGCCTGGCGGCCTCTACCAGTTTGTGGATGCCACGCCGCAGCCCATTACGCTCAACCTCAACGGCCAGCCGGTAGCCTACACCCTCGACCACGGCTACGCGGTGCTGAAACGCCGCTGGCAAAAAGGCGACCACGTAACGCTGACCCTACCAATGGCCACGGAGAAAGTGGTGGCAAAAGCCGAGGTGAAAGACGACCAAGGCAAATTTGCCTTTCAGCGCGGCCCGCTCGTGTACTGCCTCGAAGGCCCCGACAACGCCAATGGCTTGGTGCAGAATATCACCGTCGATCAAAAAGCCCCCGTGGAAGTGGTGTACCAGGATGGCCTGCTCAACGGCCTTGACGTGCTGAAAACCAACGGCCTGAGTACCCGTCGCCAACTGAATTCCGACCAGCTGCTAACTACGCCACAGGTGGTGCAGGCCATTCCGTACTACGCCTGGGCCAACCGCGGCCCCAGCGACATGACCGTGTGGGTGCCCTACGAAACGGCGGCCGCCCGGCCCCAGCCGGCCCCCACGATAGCCTCGCGCAGCACGGCCAGCTCGTCGCTGAAAAGCACCCGCACCCTCCGGGCGCTCGCCGACCAATTCACTCCCCTCGATTCGAAGGACACTAATTACCCTTATCTGCACTGGTGGCCCAAGAAAAATACCACCGAATTCGTGCAGTACGACTTTGCCGAACCCGCTACGGTATCGGAGTCCAAGGTGTACTGGTTTGACGACGGCCCCTGGGGTGGCTGCCGTATTCCGGCCAGCTACAAGGTTTATTATCAAAAAGACGGCCAGTGGCTACCCGTAAAAAACACCACCCCCTACACTGTGACCAAAGACCAGTACAACACCGTGACGTTCGAGCCGGTGCAAACTACCGCGCTGAAGCTGGAAGTACAATTGCCGGTGGATAACGCGACGGGCATCCACGAGTGGATGGTGAAGTGAATTACAAATTCTGAATTAGGCAAATTAAAAACGTCGGTCGTGCTGAGCTTGCCGAAGCATCTTGGCTGGGTTCGTTCGGTTGTGCCCTGCCAAGATGCTTCGGCAAGCTCAGCATGACAATGAAGCCTAGCAAAAGCCAGGGCAGCAGTGTCTCGTTAAAATTTAAAAGCAGCCAAAAGATACCTCTCCTCGCCCTACCCGGTCTCTCTTGCTTTTACCCCTTACTTGTCTTCGCCCCTCGGCTTCGATTAGGACAACCAGTCGGCCGCCCACCCAATATATCACACCTGCACAAGCTACCGCTTGATAGGCGAAACGCTCCGCATGACAATTCTTACTTTTTCCCTGCCCTTCCTCCCCAAACGTACCTGGCTCCTGCCCGCCCTGTTAGCGGCCCTCACTAGTTCTGCCCAGGCCCAGACTTACTTGCCGACCCCACACGACGCCCGCATGAAGGTGCAGCCCCTGGCCCCGGTGCGAGCTTACGCCTTCCCGCTGGCCCAGGTGAAACTGCTCGACGGCCCCTTCAAAGCGGCCGAGCAGGCCGATGCTAACTATTTGCTGAAAATTGAGCCCGACCGGCTGCTGGCCGACTTCCGGGAGCACAGCGGTCTGCCCGCCAAGGGTACCCGCTACGGCGGCTGGGAATCGACGGGGTTGGCCGGGCACACGCTGGGACACTACCTCTCGGCCTGTGCCCTGGCCTACGCTTCTACCGGCAACCCCGAATTCAAGCAGCGCGTGGACTACCTCGTGGCGCAGCTGGCTGAATGCCAAAAGGCCCGCAAAACCGGCTACGTAGGGGCCATTCCGAAGGAAGACCAATTGTGGGCCGAAGTGGCGGGCGGCAACATCCGCTCGCACGGCTTTGACTTAAACGGCGCGTGGTCGCCGTGGTACACGGTGCACAAGATTATGGCGGGCCTGCTCGATGCCTATTTGTACACGGGCAATAAAACGGCGCTGACCGTAAATCAGGGCTTGGCCGACTGGACGGGTAACACCGTCAAGAATCTCGACGAAAGCAAGATGCAGGACATGCTGGTGTGCGAGTACGGCGGCATGGCCGAAACCCTGGCCAACACCTACGCCCTGAGCGGCGACAAAAAGTACCTCGACCTCTCGTACCGCTTCTACGACAAGAAAATCCTCGACCCGCTGGCCGCTCGCACCGATATCCTGCCCGGCAAGCACTCCAATACCCAGATTCCGAAGATTATCGCCAGCGCCCGCCGCTACGAGCTGACTGGCGACCCGAAAGATGCCGCCATCGCCCGCTTCTTCTGGCAAACCGTGACCGACAACCACTCCTATGCCACCGGCGGCAATAGCAACTACGAGTACCTGGGCGCCCCGCGTAAGCTCAACGACAAGCTCAGCGAGAATACCACTGAGACCTGCAACACCTACAACATGCTGAAGCTCACCCAGCATTTGTTTGCGCAGCAGCCGGCGGCCCGGCTGATGGACTACTACGAGAAGGGCCTCTACAACCACATCCTGGCCTCGCAAAACCACGCCACCGGTATGACGACCTACTTCGTGCCGCTGCGCATGGGCGGGCACAAAACCTACAGCGACGAGTTCAACACGTTTACCTGCTGCGTGGGCTCGGGCATGGAAAACCACGTCAAGTACGCCGAGAATATTTACTTCCAGGGAGCCGATGGTAGCCTGTACGTCAACCTGTTCATTCCCTCGGAGCTGAGCTGGCCGGCGCAGGGCCTGACGCTACGCCAGGAAGGCCAGCTGCCCGCCAGCAGCCAGGTAGCGTTTACGCTGACCGCGGCCAAGCCCCGGGCCTTCAAGCTCCGCCTGCGCCAGCCCAAGTGGACGACGAATCCGCAGGTGCGCGTGAACGGTCAGCTCACGCCCGTTACGCCCGATGCCGAAGGCTACCTCGTCCTCGACCGCAAGTGGAAAAACCAGGACCGGGTAGAGTTGACCCTGCCCGCTGATTTTCACACCGAAGCCCTGCCCGACAACCCCGACCGCCGCGCCCTGTTTTACGGCCCCACGCTGCTGGCTGGGGTGCTCGGCAACACCGAGCCGGAGCCCGTGACCGGCGTCCCCGTGCTCGTGACCGCCACCAACGACCCCAACCGCTGGGTAAAAACCGTTGATGCGAAGCAATTACGCTTCCAAACTGCGGGCCTCGGCACGCCGCACGATGTGCCGTTGCTGCCCTTCAACCAAACCGCCGACGAGTACTACACCGTGTACTGGGACGTCTTCACGCCCGAAAAATGGGCCAGCCAGCAGCGCGTGTACGAGGCCGCCCGCCAGCAGCAGCAGGCCCTGGAGGCCCAAACCGTAGACCTGCTGCGCGTGGGCGAAATGCAGCCCGAGCGCGACCACAGCCTGACTACTACCGAAAAGACCGAAACCGGCGAAGACCACGGCCGCAAGTGGCGGGCCGTAAACGAGGGCGGTACCATGGCCTTCACCCTGAAAGTGGCCCCAGACAAAGCCAATACCTTGCTCTTGACTTATTGGGGAATGGATAACCGCGGCCGTACCTTCGACGTGCTTGTTGATGGTGAGAAGATTGCCACCGAAGACCTTAATAAATACAAGGAAAGCCGCTTCTACGATATTTCCTACCCCATCCCGCCCGCTCTCACCCAGGGCAAGCAGCAGGTGAAAGTGACTTTCCAGGCTAGGCCCAACAACAGCGCGGGGCCGGTCTACGGCAGTCGGAATGTGCGGCAATAGTTTATAAATTATAAAAATATTTATTATAATAATTTTATAATTTATCAGCTGTTGGCATCTGTCATGCTGAGCTTGCCGAAGCATCTTGCTCGCTTCATTGCTAAGCCGTTCTAATGAAGCGACCAAGATGCTTCGGCAAGCTCAGCATGACGGACGTTTTAACTAAAAGTGACAAACCGCTCTGGCACCGCCTTGCGCACTACCTGACGGCTCGCTACGCTAGCCCGTGCCAACCGCGTCCCGACCTGGGCCAGCTTATTTATTCACTGAGAATTTACGCGTGCTTTGCATGAAGCTCCTTCGTCTACCCTGCGCCGCTTTGCTTCTGGCGGCGGGTGTTCTGGTTGCTTTTCGGTCGGTCCCGCCCGACGAGGGCGACGTGCTCGCGCGCATCGCGCAGCAGGTAGCGGCCTACTACGCAGCCACGCAGCCCGAAAAAGCCTACCTGCACCTCGACAAGCCCGTGTACGGCACCGGCGAAACCATCTGGTTCAGCGCCTACGTGGTAGATGCGCAGCGCCACCAGCCCGACTCGCTGAGCCAGGTGCTGCACGTGGAACTGCTCTCGCCCCAGCGCCAGGTGGTGGCCCGGCGCACGCTGGCGCTGCGCGGCGGCTTCAGCCACGGCGACGTGGTGCTATCCGATACCTTGCCGGCTGGCACCTACCTGCTGCGGGCCTATACCAACTGGATGCGCAACGCGGGTGCTACCTTTCTCTATAGCCGCCACCTGCAAGTGTGGCCCGCCTCGCCGATCGGAGCGCTGGATGACAAAGGCGGACCCGCTGGGGCGGCCCCCGCACCCACGGCCCCGCCCGTGGCGACGGCCAAGCCCGACGTACAGTTCTTGCCCGAAGGCGGGGCAATGGTCGAAACGCTGCCCGCCGTGGTAGCCTGCAAAGCCACCGACGTGAGCGGCCGGGGGCTCGACGTAAGCGGTGATATCCTGGATGCCCACGACCAGGTAGTGGCCAGCTTCCGCACCACTCACTTGGGTATGGGGCGCTTTACCCTGCTGCCGGCTCCGGGGCAACGCTACCATGCCCGCGTACAGCTGCCGGGGGGGCGCCAGGTCGATTATCCCCTGCCCACCGCCCAGCGCACCGGCTACACCCTGCACCTGGTAGAAGCGGAGAAGCTTTTCGTGGCCGAAGTGCGCTACCACGGCGCGGCGGGAACTCCCGTACCCGGCCCCGTGCAGCTGCTGGCCGAGGTCCGGGGCTTCTTGGTGCGGCCAGCCCCGCAGCCCATTACCGACACTGCGCCCGCTTACTGGCGCATTCCGAAGGACAAGCTGCCCGCGGGCATTCTGCACGCCACCGTATTTGATGCGCTGGGCGCCCCGCAGGCCGAGCGCCTGGCGTTTGTGGCCACCGGCCCGGCGGGGCTGCGCGTGGCGCTGG
>CAJYVK010000397.1 GCA_913778455.1 uncultured Hymenobacter sp.
TAAGATGCTTCGCAAGCTCAGCATGACAAGCGTTTTTGAGCATTCGGGAAGCGGTTTAAGGGAGCGCGACCGGCGCAGAATTCCGCCAGTGCCCCTTCCCGTCTTTTACTCCACCACCACCTTTTGCGCGGCGCTGCCCGCCGCACCCTGCACGCGCAGCACGTAGAGGCCCGCCCGCAGCTCGGTTTCCACCGGCAGGGTGGCTTGCCCGGCGCTGGTGCGGATGTACACCCGGCGGCCCAGTCCATCGGTGAGGGTGAGCGTAACGGGGCCGGCGGCCAGCTCCGCGCCCAGGCTTACTACGAAGCGGCCCCGCGCGGCCGGGTTGGGGTACACGCTGAACTGCTCGGCGTTAGCGGGCGCGGCCGGCTGGCTGGCCAGCGCGGTGGCGGAGCGGGCCGTCGCCGTGCTGGCGATACCCCACTGCTGGCAGGTATTGCCCAGGTAGTCGTAGAGGGCCAGTTGGGTGCCGGCCGTGGCCGAGCAGGCGGGTACTTCCACCACGCGGTTGCCATTTACTGAGGCCAGGACGAAGGAGTTCGCGTTGGTGCGCTCGATTTTGAAGCGCTGCCCGGCAATACCGCTGTAGGCGTAGAGCTGGAGCTTGGCCCCGTTGGCGGGCGAGTTGTTGACCACGTCGGCCGAGAGGCCACCCAGCGCGCTGGTGATTTTATACTCGCCGTTGCCGTCGGGCGTGAGGTCCCACTGCTGGCAGGTGCGGCCCGCGCCGGTGCCCTGGGCAATGGCTTGGCCCGAGGCCCCGGTGCAGCCCCAGGCGTCCCACACGAGGCCACTGTTTTTATTGGTCAGCGTGTAGCGGCCGGCGGCCAGCCAGTCGCGGGTGATGAAGGGCCACGCTGACCCGTCCCAGCCCAGGTTGCCCACGCTGAGGCGGGCGCGGCCGTTCTGGTTGCTGTCGTAGTAGTGGTGGGTAAGGTAGTTCACGCCGTTTTCCACGAACAGGCCCACGCAGCCCGGCCCCACGTAGTTGCTCTTGGTGGCGATGAGCGTGGTACCGCCGTTCTTGTTGAGGTCCACGCCGTTCTTATCGAGGTAGGGGCCGGTAATGCTGCTGCTGCGGCCCACCACCACGTAGTAGGTGCTGCTGGAGCCCTTGCAGCACGCGCCCTTGTTGAGAAACAGGTAGTAGTACGAGCCGTTGCGCACGATGTAGGGCGCTTCGCTGCCGCTGTTGCCCCGCGTAGTGCCGTCGCTGCCCACGTTGCCGGCCAGCCAGTACGAGGTAGAGTTCAGGCGCTTGCCGGTAGTGGTATCGAGCTGCACGAGCTTGATGCCCTTGAAAAACGAGCCGTAGGTCATCCACACCCGGCCGCTGGCGTCGGTGACGATGCCGGGGTCGATGGCGTTCTCGGCGCTGCCGCTGCCGGTCGAGACTACTTCGCCCTGGTCAACCCAGTTGTAGTTGGGGTTGGCCGGGTCGAGCGTCACGTTGGTGGCCAGGCCGATGGCCGAGGTGTTGGTCCCGAATTTTGAGCACGAGTAGTACAGGTAGTACTTGCCGTTGCGGTACACGCACTCGGGGGCCCAATACGTATCCTGGGTGCGGTCGAAGCCCGGCACGCGGTTGGCTATCCAACTGGGTTGCACACCGTTGAATACCGAGCGCGGGCCCGACTGCCAGTTCACCAAATCGGTGGAATACATGGCGTAGATGTCGGTGCCGGTGGTAAAGATCCAGTACTTGTTACCCTCCTTGATAATAGTCGAAGGGTCGTGGCAGTTGTCGTTGCCTTGCAGCGCGTAGGCGGCCGGAACGGCCAGCAGGCTCACCAGCCACGCGAGTAAGAAGCTAAGGCACCGGCCGCGGCGGCTGAGCAATAGAGTAGGGCGCGCCCCGGCAGTCCGCCGGCGCGGGGGGAAGAGGTTTTTCATGCGGGTTGGGTGGGAAAAGAGAAAGTTTACGCAAACGATTGTGCGCAAATGTAAGAGAAATTTTCGTTTGTTAAGGAAAAATTATTTAGCAGGCAAAAATCTGTTTTATAAAAACTTAGCTCGCGCACGGAAGAGGCGGATGAGAAGTTAACCAACCGGCTTTTTTGCTAGATTACTGTCATATTAAACAAACGATGCCCTAACTTGCGGCCGCTCATTTCCTCTCGTAGTGCCTGTCATTATTCCTGTCCGCCTATTCATGCCCGTAATGAAAAAGCTACTCAGTAGCAGCGCTTTGGTGCTGGCTCTGACCCAGCCTACCCTCGCCCAGCAAGCCGCCCCCAAAGCCAATTTCCACCAGTGGGCCGCCACGCCCCCGATGGGTTGGAACAGCTGGGACTGCTACGGCCCCACCGTGACCGAGGCCGAAACCAAGGCCAACGCCGACTACATGGCCAAGCACTTGAAAGCCAGCGGCTGGGAGTACGTGGTGGTGGATATCCGCTGGTACGTCGGCAACGACACCGCCCACGGCTACAACGAGAAAAATCCCGACTGGAACCTCGACGAGTACGGCCGCTTCGTGCCCGCGCCCAACCGCTTTCCCTCAGCAGCCGGTGGCAAAGGCTTCAAGCCGCTGGCCGACTACCTGCACGCCAAGGGGCTGAAATTTGGCATTCACCTCATGCGCGGCGTGCCCGTGGTAGCCGTGCAGCGCAAGCTGCCCATCAAGGGCACCCAGCTCACGGCTGCCGATATTTACACCAAGGATGGGCAGTGCCAGTGGCTGCACGATATGTACACCATCGTGCCCGACCGGCCCGGCGCGCAGGAATACTACAACTCGCTGATGGAGCTCTACGCGGGCTGGGGCGTTGACTTCGTGAAGATTGACGACCTCTCGGAGCCGTATCACCAGGGCGAGATTGAGCTGATTCGCAAGGCCATCGATCGCACGGGGCGCCACATCGTGCTCAGCATGTCGCCCGGCGAAACGCCCATCGCCGAGGCCCGTCACGCCCAGCAGCACGCCAACATGTGGCGCACCGTGGGCGACTTCTGGGACAGCTGGGAGCAGCTCAAGGAGCACTTCGAGGTGTGCGCCCGCTTGGCACCGTTCATCGTCCCCGGAGCCTGGCCCGATGCCGACATGCTGCCGCTGGGCCGCCTGGGCATCCGGGCCGAGCGCGGCGACGACCGCCAGACGCGCTTCACCCCCGACGAGCAGCGTACGCTCATGACGCTGTGGAGCATCTTCCGCTCGCCGCTCATGTTCGGCGGCGACCTGCCCAGCAACTCGCCCGCCACGCTGGCTCTCCTTACCAACCCCCGCGTGCTGGCCGTAAATAAGGCCAGCACCCACAACCGCCAGCTGTTCCGGCGCGGCGACCTCGTGGGCTGGGTGGCCGATGACCCGAAGACGGGCGACAAGTTCCTGGCCCTCTTCAACGCCCAAGACCAGGAACCGGCCCCCGCCAGCGCCGCCGCGGCCGCCAGCCCGCTCATCAACCGCCAAACGCCCCAGGCCACGCTCACGGCGGATCTGGCCGGGGCTAAGAAGCTCTACCTCAACGTGCGCGGCGGGGCCGACGGCACCGCCTGGGACCACGCCGACTGGCTCAACCCCACGTTGCTCAGCGCCGACGGCACCCAGCAGCTGCCCCTCAACACCCTGCCCTGGCAGGCCGCCACCGCCGGCTGGGGCCGGGCTACGGTCAACAAAAGCGTGAGCGGCGGCCCGTTGGTCGTAGCCGGCCAAACTTACCCGGCCGGCATCGGCACCCACGCCAACTCGCTGATAACCTACGACGTGCCGGCCGGCTACACGCGCTTTACCACTAGCGTGGGGCTCGACCAGGCCGCCGCCGGCCAGAATACGGGCGGCTCCATGCAGTTTTTCGTCTTCACCCAAAGCCCCATGCTGCCCGCGCCCGCCGACTCGGTGCGCGTGCCCGTAGCCCTGCGCGAGCTGGGGCTGACCGGCAGCGCCGCGGTCCAGGATTTGTGGACTGGCCGGCCGGTGGGCGTTTTTTCGCAGGAATTTGCGCCCTACATTCGGCGGCACGGGGCTGGGTTCTACCGCATTTCGGCCCGTAAAACCGGGAAGTAAGCCGCACTGTTTGCCGCCGCGAGTTGTTCGACCGCTATCCTTTTTCTTGAGTAGTATGCTATCCTCCAAATTCTTTCTCCTGGGGCTGGGGCTGACCGCGGCGCTGCCCGGGGCTGCCCAGCAGTCTGACTATCCCATTCAGGCGGTGCCGTTTACCAAAGTCAAGCTCACCGATAGCTTCTGGCTGCCGCGGCTCAAAACGAACACCGACGTCACCATTCCGGCCTCGTTTGCGCGCTGCGAAAGCACCAACCGGGTGAAGAACTTCGAGATGGCCGCCGCCCACTCGGGCAAGTTTGCGACTACGTATCCCTTCGACGACACCGACATCTACAAAACCATCGAAGGTGCGTCGTACTCGCTGAGCGTATATCCCGATAAGAAGCTTGATGCCTACGTGGATGAGTTGATTAAGAAGGTAGGCGCGGCCCAGGAGCCCGACGGCTACCTCTACACGGCCCGCACCATCGATCCCGCCCACCCGCACCACTGGGCCGGCCAGGAGCGCTGGGAAAAGGAGCGTGAGCTCAGCCCCGAGCATTACAACGCCGGTCACCTCTACGAGGCCGCCGTGGCTCATTACGAGGCCACCGGCAAGCGCAACCTGCTCGACATCGCCCTCAAAAACGCCGACCTGGTGTGTTCGGTGTTCGGTCCCGGCAAGCGTAGCGTGGCCCCCGGCCACGAGATTGTGGAGATGGGCCTGGTGCGGCTCTACCGCGTCACCGGTCAGGCTAAATACTTGAACACGGCTAAGTTCTTCCTCGAAGCCCGCGGCCAATACAAGGGCTACGACCCCAAGAGCAACGATACCTGGAAAAACGGTTCGTACTGGCAGGACCACAAGCCCGTGGTGGCCCAGACCGAGGCCGTGGGCCACGCCGTGCGGGCCGAATACCTCTATTCGGCCATGGCCGACGTGGCGGCCCTCACCGGCGACAAACCCCTGCTGGCAGCCGTCGATTCGATTTGGAATAACATGGTTTCCAAGAAGATGTACGTAACCGGCGGGCCCGGGGCCGCCGGCGACGGCGAGCGCTTCGGAGCCAATTACGAGCTGCCCAACGCCACAGCCTACAACGAAACCTGCGCCTCGGTGGCCGACGTATTCTGGAACGAGCGCATGTTTCAGCTCCACGGCGACAGCAAGTACGTGGACGTGATGGAGAAAGTGCTTTACAACGGCCTGATTTCGGGCGTGGGGCTGGATGGCAAGTCTTTCTTCTACAGCAACGCCTTGCAAATCAAGAGCCTCGAAAGCTACCACGATACCGAGCCGGCCCGCTCGGGCTGGTTTGAGTGCTCGTGCTGCCCCACCAACCTGGCCCGCCTCATGCCCGCGCTGCCCGGCTACGTGTACGCCCAGAAGGGGAGGAGCCTCTACGCCAACTTGTTCGTGAGTGGCAAGGCCGACCTGACGGTCAACAAACACAAGGTGCAATTAATCCAGTCGACCAACTACCCCTGGGACGGCGGCCTGAAGTTCACCGTGGACCCGGCCCAGTCCAGCGCCGATTTTGACTTGTTGGTGCGCATCCCCGGCTGGGCGCGTAACGAGGCCATGCCCTCCAACCTTTACACCTTCGAGCAGCCCTCGGCGCAGCAGACTACCATTAAAGTCAACGGCAAGCCCGTGACGTACCAGATGCAAAACGGCTACGCCGTGCTCAGCCGCAAGTGGCGCAAGCACGACGTAGTCGAGGTCAGTCTACCGATGGAAATTCGCCGCGTGCACGCCAACCCGCTGGTGAAAGACGACCGGGGCAAAGTAGCCCTGCAACGCGGCCCCGTAGTGTACTGCGCTGAGTGGCAAGATAATAATGGCAAGGCCAGCAACATCATCGTGCCCGCCGACGCCACCTTCACGGCCGCTTATCAGCCCAACTTGCTCAACGGCGTAACGACGCTCACCGCCACCGTGCCGGTGGTGCAGCTCGATGCCAGCGGTACTTCCGTCAGCACGGCGCCGCGCACGCTCACGGCCATCCCGTACTACGCCTGGGCCAACCGCGGCAAGGGCGAAATGACGGTGTGGTTTCCCGAAAAAGTCACCAGCCTCGACCTGCTGAGCCAGCCCACGGCGGCCGGAGTATCGGCGGGGAAATAAGGGTGTGAGGGTAGGTGGGTAGGAGTTTAGGAGGGATACTTTCGGCCCTCTTAAACTCCTACCCACCTACCCTCATCCCCTTTCTTACTGCGCCGAGGCCAGCTTTACTTCCATCAAATTCGGCGTTTCGCGCACGATGCGGAGCGAGGTGCCGCGCAGGGCCACCCGCAGCGCCTGCCGCCGCGTGAGCTTGCCGCGTACCGCCTGTACGGGTACGCTCATCAGCCGCTGGTCGGTGTAGCGGATAAAGCAGCCCGTGGCGTGGGCAATGGCCTGGGCGGTTTCGTCGAAGCGCTGGGCGGGTAGGTTGTACGTCGCCTGGGTATCGCACTTACCCAGCTCGATACGGGCCGCGGCGGGCGTGGTATGGGTGGCGGCGGGAGTAGCCTGCGTTGTGGCAGGCGGGGCCAGGGCAACGGTGGGCTTCGCGTGGGCCACGGCCGGTTTGGCGTGGGCGATGATAGGTTTAGCTAGAGCCACGGCTGGCTTGGGCTGGGCCACGGCCGGTTTAGCCTGGGCGGTGGTGGGCTTGGGCTGCGCCGCAGCAGGCTGAGTCTGGGCCGGGCGCGGGACGCTCGTACGGTCGGCGGCGTCCGGGCCGGCTGCTAGTAGCAGGGGCGTAAAGACGGCCAGGCAAGAAATAATATGGGGAGAAAACATGCGTGAAAGTAGCCACCCGGCCGGGATGTAGCGCAGAAATCTGCTTCGAAGCTGTGTAGAAAGGTTGGCAACAAAACGGCGGTCAGGCTTAGCTGGGGTCCGCTTGCCGGAGCATGACCGAACGTATGTAGCCGGCAGCTTCCTGAACAGCTTCTTTGTGAGCAGCTAACGACAAGGGCGGGTGTGCACGCTAAGCGTTTTTTTGCCTAGTGAGGTCGCCCCTTAGCTTGCTAAGGGCTTCTGGGGTAACACCCAAGTAAGAAGCAATCATCTTTTGCGGTACCCGCTGCACAAGGTTGGGGTACATTTCGAGGAAATCCAGGTAGCGTTCCTGCAGCGGGGCGCTCATCAGCGAGATGATGCGCTTTTGCATCATATACATGCGCCGACTGCTTTTATTCAGAGCCTCCGCATGGAAGGCATCCCGGCGGGAGAAAAGGCGGTTGTCGAGTGCCTCTACTTCAGACTCCTCCAGCGCGTCAATGTACAGGTCGGCACCCTTATCGCTGAGGAAGGAGCCAATATCACCGATAAGCCAGCCTTCCGGGGCGAACATAACGATGTGTTCCTTGCCTTTTGCGTCCAGCGTGTAGCTGCGGAGGAGGCCGGATTTTACGAAGTAGTGCTCCCGCCCCTTATCGCCCTTGCGAAGCAGCACCTGCCCCTTGGGCACTTGCCGTAGCGTTATAGCCTCTTCCAGCTCCTGAAGAAAGGTCGGGTCTGCTGCCCCCTGCAGAAAGTAGTTCTGAAACGACAGCATCTGGGCGTCTATAAGAAAAATAAGGTATTGTGGGCAACGCAAGCAGTTGGCTACTGCTCTGCAAGGTACCCGTAGACAGGTCGTCCCTCGGCCCCGTCAAAAATAACCTGTCAGCTCCGGCAAAGTTCGCCTGGCCTTGGCCCGCCCGGCCGCCGGCCGCCGCTGAACGCGCGACCTGCCCGGCAATGCCCGGAAGCGGCGCGGGGGGCGTGTTTCTTAATCTACATTAAGGCGGGCGAAATGAAGGCAGGGGACCTTTGTGCTATTACGGCCCGACGCGGTAGCAGCCATTAACGCGAGCGCACTGACGCTGGCCGAGCGTGCTCAACCTACTTATAACCTGGTTTCACTTTCTCTTCTCTTTTCTTATGCAGACGTATTCCGTTACCCAGCAGCCCTCTAAAGCTTTGCGGGTTTGCCTCTGGATTGTCCAGGCACTACTCGCGGCGATGTTTGGCATGGCCGGCAGTATGAAGCTCACCCAGCCCATTGCCCGGTTAGCCACCTCCCTGCCCTGGGCTGGCCAGGTGCCCGAGGCACTGGTTCGCTTCATTGGCTTCAGCGAAGTACTGATTGGCGTCGGCCTGCTGCTGCCGTCGCTGCTGCGCCTCAAGCCCGGCCTGACTGTATGGGCGGCCGTGGGCCTGGTCGCTGTGATGCTTTTGGCTGCTATTTTTCACGTTTCCCGGGGCGAGTATTCCGTCATCCCTGTCAACCTGGTACTGGCGGCGCTGGCGCTGTTCGTGGCCTGGGGCAGAGCCCGCAAAGCGCCCATCCTGCCAAAAGCGTAAGCTGGTAATGGAGCGTCGACAGTTTTTTCCCTCCCTACTCTCCCTCACTGCGATGAGCACCCTCCGCAATTTTCAGAATTTTACCGATACCCTGCTCACCCAGCGCAAACGGATGCCGGTGCTTTTTACTTCGCACGGCAGCCCACTGGACATTCCTCGCTCGCGCGACGAGCGGCCGTTCTGGCAGGCCCTTTTCCAGCTGGGTCAGCAGCTGCAACACAACTACGAAGTAAAGGCGGCCCTCATCATCTCCGCGCACTGGTGTACCAAGGGCACTTTCGTCAATATTTCGCCAGAGCAGGAGCAGCTGTACGACTACTACGGGTTTCCAAAGGAGTATTACCAGGCGCAGTACCACGCCAAGGGGGCACCGACCATTGCCCGGGAGGTGAAAAAGCTGGTGCCGTCCATCGCGGAAACGCCGGAGTGGGGCCTCGACCACGGTGCCTGGCCCATGCTGATGCACTTGTTCCCTGACGCTAATGTTCCAGTGTTTCAGATGAGTATTGATTATCATGCCCATCCGAGCTACCACTTGGAGCTAGGCCGGCAGCTGAAAGCCTTGCGGGAAAAAGGTGTACTCATCATCGGCAGCGGCTCCCTGATTCACAACATCCCGCTGGTAGCTCAAAAGATGCGCACCGGTGACGCGACCCCGTTTGGCTGGGAGGCCGACTATGATGCCTGGCTCAAGCAGCAGCTCAATCAGCGCAACGTCGCCAACTTGGTCAATTACGAGGCCAGCCACGCCTTAGGCCGGCTGGCAGCCCCCACGCCCGACCATTTTGTACCGGTTTTGTACAGCCTGGGCCTCTCCGATAGCCGGGATGAGCTGACGCACTTTTACGAACAGCCGCCTTCCATTCCTGCCTTCAGCGAGCGAAGCTTTTTGCTGGAAAGCTACTAGTGCTGTGTCAGAGAAGCTGCTGCCCAACCCGGGTTGGCTACATCAGCCCGGGGCTGGGCATCGGACGCCCGTTGGAGTGCGCCGGCCCCTGTCTACGCAACCTGGCTGATTAAAACCCGTGCTACTTCCCCACCGGCCACTCGCGCACAAACTGGCACTGGGCCGGCGTTTCCGGTGCCTTGGTGTCGGCCTTCGCGTCGGTGCGGCGCAGGTGCTGCACGAAGTCCAGCGCCCGCTGGCCGGTGGCGTAGCCGTGCCGGGCCAGGAAGCAGCCCACCACCGTGCCTGTGCGCCCGCGTCCGCCCCAGCAGTGCACATAGGTGGGCTGGCCGGCGGCCAGCGCCGCGTCGAGCACGTCCAGCACGCGCTGCATGTGCGCGGGCGTGGGCACATCCAAATCCACAATGGGCAGGCGGTGCGCCGTAGCCGTGACGCCCAGCGCGGCGGCTTCCTCGGCCAGTTCGCGCTCGTAGCCCGGAATTACCGCCCCGTCGTAGTTCTGCTCGTTGTCGTGCATCAGGTTCACGAACGTGCGGATGCCCTGCGTCAGCAGCGCCCGCAGCTGCTGACGCGTTCCGGCTGGGTCGGGCTTCACGGGTACGTAGCCGGCCAGCAGCCGACCAGGTAGTACCCAGTACGAGCGGTCAAAGGGCAGGACGGGGGAGGGAGCGGAGGTGGGGAAGGCGTCGGCCATTATTATTTGAGCGGTTAGCTGTTAGCTACTAGCTATTAGCTTCCTGCGTTGGTTGGGCTTCCCAAAATAAGCTAACAGCTAGCCGCTAATAGCTAACCGCTCAACACAAAGGTTGCGTTACTGGCTTCGGATTGGGCAGCGAGGCCAGCACGCCGATGCCCATTGCCACTACCGCCACCAGCCCGAAGGCCGTGCGCAGCGAAAAAAGCTGGGCTAGGAAGCCAATTAGCGGCGGCCCGAGCAGGAAGCCCAGGAAGCCGATGGTCGAAACCAGGGCCAGGGCCACGCCCGGCGACACCGAGGTCGCCCGCCCCGCCGAGCTATAGGAAAGCGGTACCACCGAGGCAATGCCGAAGCCGATGAGCAGGAAGCCCGCCACCGCCGGCACCAGGTAGGGCAGGGCCACGGCCAGCAATAAGCCGCTCACGATGAGTGCGCTGCTGAGTTGCAGCATCCGCACCGTACCAAAGCGGTGGGTGAAGTAGTCGGATAAGAACCGGCCCAGTGCCATCGTGCTCATGCAGGCCACGTAGCCGGCCGTGACCAGCGCCGCGTCGGGCCGCACCACCTTCTGAAAATACACCCCGGCCCAGTCGAACATCGCGCCCTCGCTCATCATGCCGCAAAAGGCGATGAGCCCGATGCGCAGCAAATACGGGTCGGGATTGCGCAGGCTGAAGCCGGGGCCACTCTCGTCGGTCTTGCCTACGTCCTGGCGCAGGGTGTAGCCGTGGGCCACGCCCGCCAGCACCAGGCACACCACCAGCACCAGTAAAAAGTGTTGCAGCGGCGGCTGGTGCCAGCCAATGAGCAGCGTGCCCAGCGCCCCGCCCAGAAAGCCCGCCAGGCTCCACAGCCCGTGAAACGAGCCCATCACCGGCTTGCCGTAAAACTGCTGTACGCCAATGGCTTGGGTATTAACGGAGATGTTGAGCAAATTGCCCGCGAACCCAAACAGCGCCAGCGCCGGGGCCAGCGTCCAGAAGCTGCCGGCCCAGCCCAGCAGGGGCAAAAAGCAGGCGTAGAGCACCGAGGCCAGCAGTACCGTGCGCCGGCTGCCCCAGGTCGATACCAGCCAGCCGGCCAGCGGCAACGAGGCCAGCGACCCCAGCGGAATGGCCAGCAGCAGTTGCCCCAGTTGCCCCGAGCTCATGCCCAACTTGGCGCTGATGTCGGGGATGCGCGAGGCCCAGCTCGCAAAGCACAGGCCAGGCAGGAAAAAGAAGGCGCTCACCGCCACCCGGCTCTTCGTAGTTGACGTCATAAAATCTAAACCCATAGCGGGCGCTTGCCCTCTCAAAATTACCGCCACGGCAGGCGTCCGCGCACCAAAATGCCCACCCGCGCCCGCCCCGGCCGGGGGGCCAGCGGGCAAGTCGGGTGGGCAGCGGGAGGGTGAGCCAGCCTTGTACGGCTTACTTGGCGGGTTGTACGCCCTCGGTCGTCATTTGCACGCGCTTGAGGGTACCATCTTTATTGTAGTTCAGGTAGTCAATGCACACCGAGCGGCGGTAGCTGCTGCCGGCGGTATTGATGCCGCCGTTGTGGTAGATGAAGTACGACTTACCCTTGAAGTCAATGATGGCCTGGTGGTTGGTGTTGGAGTTACCGGCAATCTCGTTGAGCAGACCCTTGTACTCCCACGGGCCGTCGAGGCTGCGGCTCATGGCGTAGGCGATTTTTTCGGGAAACTCGGTGGCGAAGCTCAGGTAGTACCAGCCGTTGTGCTCGTGCACCCAGGGCGCCTCGGTGAAGCGCGGCAGCCCGGTTACGGTCTGGATGGGGCCGTCGAGCTCGGTCATATTCGCCTTGAGCTTGGCGTAGCGGCAGATGGTATTGCCCCAGAACAAATAAGCCTGGCCCTTCTTGTCGATGATGACGGTCGGGTCGATGTCGTCCCAGGAAATTTTGCTTTCCGTCATCGCGTTGGTAATCAACGCCGAGCCCCGGGCATCCTTGAACGGCCCGGCCGGGTTGTCGGCCACCGCCACGCCGATGGCCTTGCCCGGTACCGAGCCGTGCTCCACGGCCGCGTACCAGTAAAACTTGCCGTTGCGGGCGATCACCTGCGAGGCCCAGGCATCGTCCTTAGCCCAGGTAAAGTCGCTGACTTTCAGCGGTACCGGGTGCTCGGTCCAGTTCACCATGTCGGTCGAGGAAAAGCAGAGCCACTCGTGCATCACGTAGCGCTCCTGCGGGGCCGGGGCCTCGTCGTGGCCGGTGTAGAGGTACACCGTGCCTCCCTGCACCATCGCGGCCGGGTCGGCGGTGTACTTGTTCTTGATGATGGGATTACCGCCGGGCGCGGGGCTGGCGGTAGTTTGGGCCAGCGCGGGGCCGACGGCCAGCAGTACGCTGACCAGGCAGGCAAGGGGAATTCTCATGTGGCTAGGGTAACTAGTTGCAGGGTAAGAGTTTGCTTAATCTAAACAAAACGTCTGTCATGCGGAGCCCGCGAAGCATCTTATAAGGTTAGAACGGGCTGTTCGGTGGTGATAAGATGCTTCGCGGGCTCCGCATGACAGACGTTTTCACGCGTTGCGCGGAGTGCTTGGGCCAACTATTTCGCCTCGCCCACGGCGGCCGCCCGCTTCTTCTCCACCGAATCAATCAGCTTGCCGAAGGGCTCGATGAATTTCTGCACGCCCTCTTTTTCGAGCTGCTCGGTCTGGGCGTTGAGGTCGATGCCTACTTTGGGCAGGTCGGCCAGCACCTGGCGGGCTTTGTCGAGGCCCTGCTCCAGGCGG
>CAJYVK010000398.1 GCA_913778455.1 uncultured Hymenobacter sp.
CGCGCACGGAGAAGATGCTATTGCCAGTTTTTCTTGTCGCGCCACGAGTGAGTGGGCTCGTACCCCAGCACGCGGCGGGCCTTGTCGATGGACAGCAGCGTTTCGTGCTCGCCCAACTCCTTCTTCACCGGTACCTGCGGCAGGTAGTTTTTCAGCAGCTCGGCCGAGGATTTCGACATGACCGTATCGGCGTTGGCGATGATGAAGGGGTGCATGCCGGTGGCCTCCCACTCGATGGACTTGCGGATGGCCTGCGAGCCGTCGCGGGCGTCGATGTAGGCCCACATGTTCCACTTGCGCTCCTCGGGGTCGTGGTCGTAGGCTGGAAACTTGGCGTAGTCCTGTGGCTCCATCACGTTGGAGAAGCGCAGGCCGACAAGCTTGAAATCGGGCGTTTGCAGGCAAAACTGGCGGGCCATGTCTTCCATCAGCACCTTGGCCAGGGCGTAGGCGCTCTTGGCACGTAGCGGGTAATCCTCATCGACGGGCGCGTAGGGCTCGTCGCCCTCGAAGGGTTCGCCCAGGGTAGTTTCGGAGCTGGCCCAGATCACGTTGCGAATGCCCAGCCGGCGCGAAGCCTCAAACACGTTGTAGGTGCCCATGATGTTATTCTGGAACAGATGGGCATCGGGGTATTGGCGCGGGGTGGGGAAAGCCGCCAGGTGTACCACGGCGTCGAAAGCGTCGTTGGCCACGCCGGCGTGGATTTCCTTGCCCGTCGAGGAGAGCGCGTCGAGCGTCTGGCCGAAGTCGCTGAGGTCGGCGATGATGCTGGGGATGCCTTTTTCGGGCGCCACGGTGTCGATCACGAATACGTCGTAGCCGTGGGCCAGCAGGTCTTGCACGCAGGCCTTACCGAGCTTGCCAGTGCCGCCGGTTACGGCCACGCGCTTTTTGGCAGTGGGTTGGGAGGAGGAACTCATAGTGGAAAAGGAGGAAGGGCGGCCGGGCCGCGGTATAGCGGAGGTAATACGGTAAAATGCAACTAGCCGTCGTGTAATTTTTGGGGATAGTCCGGCGGCCAGCTAGAGCGGTAGGTGAATCCAGGCGGGGAGGTATCCCCAAGCTCCTGCCCGGTGATTGCTCGGCGAGCGCGTCCTACCGCATCCCCAAGCTGGAGCTTGGGGTTACACTTCCTAGATATTATCGACCTGGAAGCCACGGCAGACTGACCAGAGAGCAAGCTAAAAGCCGCCCGTCCTCGCCAACGGCGCGCAGGACGGGCGGCTTGATCAAGCTGCCCTCGACTGTGACCCTGCTACCGGGCGCTGATGCCAGCGATTGGGGCGGGAACTGCCGCCAACTGGCGCAGGGTACGGGCGGGCCACACCGTGAGGCCGGCCTCGGAGGCCAGCCACAGGCGGCCGTGCGAGTCGCGCTGCACCAGCACGGGATGGGGGCCGGGGCCGGTGGGCAGGGGGCGCAACAGGCGCTGCGGTGCGATTTCGTCGGTGGCCGTGGTGGCGGTGAAGCCCGCCGGCTCGGCCTGGGGCTGGCGGCCGGGCAGCAGCAGCAGGCCGAGATCGGTAGCCAGTACCCAGCCCTGGCCGGGCGCGTAGATCACGCTGCGTACGGTGTTGCCGGGCTGGCCGACGAAGCGAGCGGTGGGTAGCTCATCGTGGTTGGCGCCCGCGGCGGGGGCGGGATTAGTGTCGAGCAGGCAGATGGCCTCCGACATCACCACCCACACGCGGCCGGTGCCGTCGGGCAGCAGCTTTTCTACTAGGTTGTCGGGGATTTCGTGGTTGGCGACGCCCTCTTCGTTGTAGCGCGTCCACTGGCCAGCCTGGTAGCGGTGCAGACCCAGATTAGTGCCTAGCCACACTGCCCCATCGGCCGTGGCTAGCCCGGCGCTGATGCCCGGAATGCGCAGGCGCATCACCAGGCTGTCGCCGGTCAGCTCGTAGGCACCGTGGCCGGCCAGCCCCAGCCAGAGGTGGCCCGCTGCATCGCGCAGCAGCGCTGTGACGGGGGCCGAAGGCGCGGCGGGCAGCGTCTGGGCCTGCCCGGTGCGCAGACTCAGGCGGCGCGGCCCCTGGGTGGTACCCAGCCACAGCTCGTCGGGGCCGGTGAGGAGGGCAGCCGTGAGGGGGAGGGGGCTGCGGTAGCGCAGCCGTAGTTGGCGACCCTGGCATTCCCACACGCCCTGCTGCGTTACGAGGAAGGGGTGGGGGCCGCCCGCTAGCAGCGCCACTGGCACCTCGGGCGCGGGCAGGGCGTAGCGGGGCACCTGGGCCGGTACTAGGCGGGCCGTTAGCAAGAGGAGAATGAGTAGTAGAAACTTACGAAGGGACACGGGCCGGGATGATTGCAGTGAATAGGGCGCTACTGGGGGGCCGCTGGCGAGGGCGTGAAGGCTGTCGCTAAAAGCCGGTGCGCCACGGTGCAGTAGTGCCGACTGCAAAGCTATCAAGCCAGAGTATCCTGCTTCTTGCTAAATAGTTACGACTTTGTTACGCGCCCGCAACTTCACAATAGTGTCTTTTGCTGGACACATTGACCTCATACCGGCCGGTCACCTTTGCGGCTTGAAAAACCTTTTCTTTTTCTAAACCACAGCGCTTATGAAGTTAACTATTACCCTGCTGGCTGGGTGCAGTCTGCTGGCCGCTGCGGCCCCGGTGGCCGTGGCCCAGAACCAACCTAGTAACGTGATCATGTACATCGGCGATGGCTTCGGGCTGGCTCCCAAGACGGCTACCCGCATGGCCATGGGGCAAGGTCGCGATACTAAGCGCTACGCTTCCGACGCCAATTTTCAGGTACTCAACCTGGATAAGCTGCGCTACAACGCCACCGTTACCACCCACTCACTCAACTCCTGGATTACCGACTCGGCTCCCGGGGCCTCGGTGTACGCCTGTGGTAAGCCTGGCAAGCAGGACAACGAGGTGATCTCGTTGAACGCGGCCACCGGCACGGCCGTCGAAACTATCTTGGAAGCCGCCAAGAAGCAGGGCTACGCCGTGGGGCTGGTAAGCACCGCCCGCATTACCCACGCCACGCCGGCCGCCTTCGCCAGCCACATCTGGTACCGCGACCTGGAAGACTACATCGCGGCCCAATATATTGCTTCAAACCAAACGGAATACGAAGCTATTTTCAACAGCAGCCCCACCGCTAGCTACCGCTACCAAAGCAATCGCGACTGGGTGCTGCCCACTCCCAAGGTTGGCGTAGAACTGGACGTGGTGCTGGGCGGTGGTGCCCGCCACTTCCTGCCTAAAAACGTGGCCAGCCAGTACAAGGCCGTGAAGGATGCCTCGGGCAACGCCATTACCAATGCCAGCGGCGCGGCCGTGAACCTGAGCGGCAGCCGCAACGACGACGTGGACTTGGTGAGCTACGCCGTGACGCAACGTAACTATAACTACGTCAACAGCCGCGACGCCCTGCTGGCCGTTAGCACTAACCTCAGCCAGTACGGGGTGGGCGGCAAGAAGCTGCTCGGCCTGTTCAACTCCTCGCACGCCAGCTACGAGCAAGACCGGCAGTCGACCAACACCTGGGAGCCGTCGCTGTCCGACATGACGCGTATCGCCATCGAAGTGCTGCGGGCCAAGAGCAACGGCAAGGGCTTTTTCCTGATGGTGGAGGCCGGCCGCATCGACCACTTGGAGCACTCCAACACGGGGGGCATCTCGGTAGTGGCCGGCTCGGGCAGCACCAACCAGTTTGTGGTCGATGCCGACAAGCCGACCTACGTGGGCACCGGCGACGCTGGCGTGAGTGCCACGCCCACCTCGGCCCGCACCAGCAACGTGTACGGCTCCGACTACATGATCAAGGAAGTGCTGGCCTTCGACTACGCCGTGGCAGAGGGCCGCGCCCTGCTGGCCAACGCCAACGCTGGCCGCACGCTGCTCTTCTCGTCGTCGGACCACGAGTGCGGCGGCTTTGCCGTGACGGGCCTGCACGACGAGGCCAACACCAACGGCAACGGCACCAAAATTCGCACCTACGCCGGCCAGATTACCAAGTCGGTAAGTGGCGAGGCGGGCTACGCCACTCCCACCAACCTAGTGCGCGGCGACGGCGGCAATAACGGCTGGTTTCCCGATTATACGCTGACCAACTTTCAGGGTAAGGACTACCCAGTGCCGACCTCGGCCACCGGTAAGCGCCTGGTCGTGGCCTACGCCAGCAACCCGCTCACCAATGGCAACAGCACCAACCAATCGGGTACGGCCGGTAACCACACCCCGCAGGACGTATGGGTGGGGGCCGACGACAACACCGGCACCCACGCCAGCCAGCTGGTAGGCAAGGGCCTGCTCGATAACACCTCGCTCACGCCCATCATGGCCAATTTCCTGGGGCTGACGACCTTCGAGCAAAATTCCCAGGTGCTGCGCACCACCGCACCGGCTGCGCCGGTTGTGGGCGAGGTGCAGCTGAGCCCGGTACCGTTCGACGGCCAGTTTCAGGTGCGGTTCGACGTGCTGACCTCGTCCAGTGTGCGCGTAGAGCTGCTCAATGAGCTGGGCCAGCGCGTGCGCACCCCCCTGGCCGACCAAGTGTTGCCCGCTGGCTCGCACACCGTTGCCGTGGACGGCACGGGTCTGCGCGCCGGCTTCTACGTGGCCGCCGTTACTATCAACGGCCAAGTGGTATCGCGCAAGACGGTGAAAATCTAAGCCAGCAGCGTGGGAAATAAACCGTTCCGCCGGAGGGGCGGCGCAGCCTGGCTGCGCCGCCCCTTTTGCGTTGTGGCCGCCGGGGCCAGCCCAACTCGCGGCCCGGCCCCGGCGTACTTTTGTATGCAACTCGCTAATTCCATGAAACTACCGCTGCTCGCCGCCACGGCCCTGCTGCTCACTGCCGCCGCGCCCGCTACCTCGGTGCTGGCCCCGCGCAGCCGCATCTTTTTGCTGAAGTGCCAGGCCACGGTGCCGGTGCCCGCCGCTGGCACCAAGACCCTGGAGCTGTGGATGCCCGTGCCGCACACCGATAAGAACCAGGACGTGCAGCAGCTCAAGATCGAGGCCAGCGTGCCCTACACCGTGGCGACCGACCAGTACGGCAACCAACTGCTGCACCTCCGGCCGGCCGACGTGCCCACGGTCCCGCTCACCGTGATGCTCACGGCCCAGGTTACGCGCCGTGAGCACCTCAACTTGCGGGCCACCGACGACCACGCCCCCGCCGAAACGGAGGTGCGCGATCCCAACCTCAGCCGCTGGCTGGCCCCCGACCGGCTGGTGCCCCTCGATTTCAAAATCAAGGCCCAGGCCCAGGAGGTGGTAGATAAAGCCGGGGCCAAAACCGACTTGCAAAAGGCCCGCGCCATCTACGAGCACGTGGTAAGCACCGTGACCTACGACAAAACCGGCCAGGGCTGGGGCCGGGGCGACATCTACTACGCCTGCGATGCGCGGCGTGGCAATTGCACCGACTTCCACGCCATCTTCATCGGTTACTGCCGGGCGCTGGGCATTCCGGCACGCTTCAGCATCGGGTTGCCGCTGCCGCCCGAGCGCGGCCGGGGCGAGATCAAGGGCTACCACTGCTGGGCCGAGTTCTTTACCAAGCAAACCGGCTGGGTGCCCATCGATGCCTCGGAGGCGGCCAAAAACCCGGCGAAGCGCAACTACTTTTTCGGGGCGCACGACGAAAACCGCGTGGAGTTTACCCGGGGCCGCGACCTGACGCTCACGCCTAAGCAGGCCGGCCCGCCGCTCAACTACTTCGTATATCCCTACGCCGAGGCCGACGGCCGGCCGGTGGAGGACGTGGCCCGCACCTACACCTTCGAAGATTTGATGGGCGGGAAATGAGGTGGTAACTAGTTGGCAGAGGCTGTTGTGGAACGTTCAGTAATGCTATTCACCCTGCTCAGCGGGTATCCGCTTATTAAAGCTGGCGGCCGACTATTTACAAGCCGTGAGGTAAGCAAATAAATTAATTTCTGCTTGATTGCTTACCTCGCGCCCGTTGGTGGGGTAACGCAACGGAGCCAAAACAATCGGCCCGCTGGGTAGTCTTAGGAAGCACGCGGCGGCATTCGGCCGCCTTGTTCCTTTTCCTACTCTACTCTCATGAACATTGGAATTATCGGCGCCGGCCACATCGGCAGCGCCCTGGCCGTGCGGCTCGTCAGCCTCGGCCACTCGGTGAAAATCGCCAACTCCCGCGGCCCCGAAACCCTGGGCGACGTAGTCCAGAAAACCGGGGCCACCCCCGCCACGGCTAAAGAGGCCGCCCAGCACGGCGAACTCATCGTGGTGACCATCCCGCTGATTAACATTCCCGACCTGCCCAAAGACCTGTTCGATGGCGTACCCGCCAGCGTGCCGGTTATCGACACCAGCAACTACTACCCGCTGCTGCGCGACGGCCACCTGCGCGAGCTCGAAACCGGCTCGCTTACCGAGAGCGAGTGGGTGCAGCAGCACCTCGGCCGCCCGGTGGTGAAGGTCTTCAACAACATCTACGCCGACCACCTCGAGAAGAAGGGCCAGCCCGTGGGCGCCCCCGGCCGCATTGCCCTGCCCGTGGCCGGCGACGACGAGGCCGCCAAGCGCAAGGTGATGGACCTCGTCGAAGAGCTGGGCTTCGACGCCGTGGACGACGGCAGCCTGCACGAGTCGTGGCGGCAGCAGCCCGGTACGCCCTCTTATGGGGCCGACTGGTCGGCCCCCAAGCTGCGCGAGCACCTGCGCAGCCTCGGCCACGAGCGCACCGAGGAGCAGCATAAAGAATACTTGGCCAAGCACGCCGAAACCGAAAAGCAGATGGCTGCCCAGGGTATTAAGCTGAAGTAATAAAGCCTGGCTGGCTACGGTCTGGCGGCGCCGCTGGCAAATAGGTGTGGTACTGCCGCCGCCAAAAAACGTCCGTCATGCTGAGCTTGCTGAAGCATCTCGCTCGCCTCATCTAACGAGAAAGTTAGTGCAGCACGCGAGATGCTTCGGCAAGCTCAGCATGACGGACGTTTTTGTTAGCGTGGTTTGGTGAAGAAGGAATTCTCCTCCTGCCTCACCGCCCCCCAGTAGCTCACGAAGCTTGCAGCTCGGCTACGTCTTCCGGGGTCAACTGCACGCGCATGGCTTTGGTCAGCTCCTGCACCTGCCCGGGGCTGGTGCCGCTGGCAATGGGCGCCGTGATGCCGGGGGCCTGCATGAGCCAGGCCAGCGCCACCTGCGCCTGGCTGATGCCGTGGCGGTCGGCCACGGCGTCGAGGGCCTTCAGAATCTTGAAGCCTTTGTCATTCAAGTATTTTTTGCCGATGCCGGTGCCGCGCTGGCTCTTGCTGAGGTCGGCCTCGCTGCGGTACTTGCCAGTGAGAAAGCCGGCCGCCAGGCCGAAGTAGGGAATTACCCCGATGCCGCTGGCCTGCACGATGGGCAAGTCGCTTTTTTCAAATTCCTCGCGGTCGTAGAGGTTGTATTCGGGCTGGAGGCTTTCGTAGCGGGGGAGGCCATCCTTTGCCGCGTCGAGGGCTGCTTGCAGGCGCTCGGGCTTGAAGTTACTGGCCCCGATGGCGCGGATTTTACCCTCTTTGAGCAGTTCGGCGTAGGCTTCGAGCGGCTCGGTTACGGGCAGGCTCTCATCGTCCTTGTGGCTCTGGTAGAGGTCGATGTAGTCGGTTTGGAGGCGGCGCAGCGAGTCTTCCACGGCCCGCTTGACGTAGGCTTTCGACAAGCCCTTCTTGTCGGGGGCCAGCTCCATGCCCACTTTGGTAAAGATGAGCACGTCGTCGCGCCGGCCGCGCTGGGCCAGCCACTTGCCGATGACGGTTTCGGACTGCCCGCCGCCCGCGTGGCCGGGCACCCAGGCCGAGTACACGTCGGCCGTGTCGATGGCGTTGCCGCCGCCCGCCACGAAGGCGTCGAGCACGGCGAAAGAGGTGGGTTCGTCGGCCGTCCAGCCGAAGACGTTGCCGCCCAGCACGAGCGGGGCGATGCGCAGGCCGGAGTGGCCGAGTTCACGAAGAGTTAACATGGGTAGTGGAAAAGAAATGAGCTGATTGCCTATGCTAGTTTCACCGGGTAGCTGAGCTAGAATGCTGTCCCCTGCTTAGCAAGTAAGGTATTAACCGAGAGACGCGATTTTTGTGTGCGTTTCGACTTTCAATACGCGAGTTGCTGGTGTATTTTTACCTCGTGTATTCTACCCGATAGTTTAGGGTGAAGCCCAACATTTTGCTTGATGCCGAAGCTCTACCACTCCCTCCGACAAGTATACTTAGCTGTGTGGTTGGTTATCGGCCAGGGGCTGGGGCTAGCTAGGTGTAAATGGCTAGTGCCCAGCATAGGAAGAAGTTTTGGGCAGAGTAATGGACTAGCCATGCTGGTAGGTGCGCTGTGGCTGGGAGCCGCGTCGGCCGGGGCGCAGCCCGCCCGGCAGCCCGGGCTGGCCGCCGCCGATAGCCTACGGCAGTTGCCCCGCTGGTCCCTGGCCCGGCAGCTACGCCTGGCCCAGACTCGCCTGCTACCCGGCTCGCCGGCCGTGGCGGTGGCCCAGGAGTGGGTGCTCAAAAAAGGTAAGGGCCTGCCCCGCGAGGTGTACTGGGACTTGGAGCTGACCCTGGGCCGCTATTACATTGACAACAACCAGCCCAGCCAGGCCGTGCGCCAGCTGCTGGCGGCCCGGCAGCACTGCCGGGCCGACTCGACCCGCCTTAGCTTAGCCGACGGATGGCTGAGCTACAGCTATTTAAGCCTAAATCAGTCGGCGCGGGCCGTGCCGTTCGGGGAAGAAGCCATTCGGTATAGTCCGCGGGCCACGCCGCCCCGCTACGTGCCGGCCAGCATCTACGTCACCCTGGCGCAGGCGGTAGACGAGCTGGGCGACAAGGCGCGGGGCGAGCAGTATTACCTCAAAGCGCTGGCCCTCGATAAGCGGGGCGGCGACCCCGACCTCATTGGGGAATGCTTGCTGATGCTGGCCAGCCGCGCTAGTCAACAAGGCAATCAGGTGCGGGCGCGGGACTACCTCGACTCGGCCCGCGTGTATCTGTACCACATGCCCGGCAACGACCACCTCAACGACGTGGCCGACTACGTGATGGAGCGCGAAACCACGGCCGAGCTAGCCCTGGCCGAGCGCCGCTACCGCGCCGCCGAGCTGGCTTTGCGGCCCCTACGCCGCTTCCTGCCCGGCCGTCCCCTCTGGGAAGGTGAGGTGTTGGGGCTGCTGGCCCCGGCCCTGGCCGGGCAGGGGCGCTACCGCGAGGCGCTGGCTTGTCAGGAGCGAATCAACGCGTTGCAGGCTACCACGTTTGAGGCCACGGCCCAGCGCCAGGCGCAGGAGCTGGCGCAAGCCTACGCGGCCAGTCAGCGTGAGCAGGAAATTGCGCAGCAGCGCCAACGCATCGGGCGCTTGCAGGCGCAGCAGCAGCTGCGGACGGCGCAGTACAGCCGCCGGCTGGCCTGGCTGGGGGCGGGCGTACTGGCGGTGCTGCTACTCGCTACGCTGGCCGGGATGGGCTGGGCGGCCCGCCAGCGCCGCCAGCGCGCTGAGCGCGAAGAAAAGCTGCGCAACCGCATTGCCACTGACCTGCACGACGAGGTAGGCACGCTGCTGGCCCGGGTAAGCATGCAGGCCGATATGCTCTACTATACCCAGGCCACCACCCCCGGCGACCTCGAACGCTTGCAAACCAATGCCCGCGCCGCCGCCGGCACCATGCGCGACATTGTGTGGGGCATTGATGCCCAGTCCGATACGGCCGGGGCGCTGCTCGACCGCATGCGCGATTACCTCTTTCAATTTAGTACCCCGACGGGCCTGGCCACCGAGCTGCGAACTCATGGCATCTCCGAAGCCCAATCCTTATCCGCCGAATGTCGCCAGCACCTGTACCTCATTTTCAAGGAGGCGGTGACGAATGCGGTGCGGCACGCCCCAGCTGCCACGCAGCTCATCGTGACCCTGAGCCAACTGCCCGGCAACGTAGAGCTGACGGTGGAAAATGACGGGCCACCTAGCCCGCCTGCCACCCGTAGCGGCATGGGCCTGCGCAACATGCGCCAGCGCGCGGCGGCCCTGCGCGGACAGCTGCACGCCGGTCCCCTGCCGGCCGGGGGGTACCGGGTGCAGCTCGTGCTGCCTAGCCGCTAAGCGTTGGCCGGCGCACCCGCCCGGCTCACAGCTGGCCTTTGGCCGCGCGGCTCATGAGCTCGCTGCGGCCGGTAACCCGCAGTTTTTTGTAAATGCGCTTGACGTAGGTGCGGACGGTTTCGGGCGAAAGGTCGAGGCGGGTGGCGATCTGCTTGTCGCTAAGCCCATCGACTACGGCCTGCACTACCTCGCGCTCCCGGGCCGAGAGCAGGTCGGGTTGGGCCGAGGGGGTGGGCTTGAAGTGCGCCAGCACCTTGCGGGCCACGGCCCGGCTCATGGGCGCCCCACCACGGTGCACCTCCAGCACGGCATTCTTAAGCTCGGGCAGGGGCATACTCTTGAGTACGTAGCCGCTGGCCCCGGCGCACAGCGCCTGGTAAATGCGGTCGGCATCGTCGAATACGGTCTGCATCACGAAGTCGGTGGTGGGCAGCCGCTGGCGCAGTAGGGGCAGGGCTTCGATGCCACTGAGGCCGGGCAGGTGCACGTCGAGTAACACTACCTCGGGTGGCTGGCGCAGGTCGGGCAGCTCGGCTAAGAACTCTTCGACCGACCCGGCCAGCAGCACGCACTCAAACTCGGGCTGGCGGCACAGGTAGCCGTGCAGCAGCGCCCGCACTTCGGGGTCGTCTTCGATTAGGGCTAGGCGAATGGGTGACATCTCGCGGCAAAGGTCTGGCTGGCTGGGTCGGCCCCGCAACCGCGCGATAGTCCTCAAATGAGGTACACGCGCGCTTTGCCCCGTCCAGGGCCTCAGCCGGAGCTTTGCAGCCGCTTTTGACAGTGCCCATCGGCCATTTTATGAAACAACAATTACTCACCTTAGCCAGTCTGCTGCTCGCCCTGCCAGGACTGGGTCAAACCCCCGTAACCCTCACCGCTGCCACGTACCCGGCCGCTCCCGGCACCGTCGAGCGCTACCAGGATGCTAACCTGCCCACCAACGCTGCCGCCACGGTTACCGGAGCCAACCAGAGCTGGGACTATCGTAACCTGGCTACCACCGGCGGACCCTATAGCTTCACGTACCTGTCCGTACCAGCCGGCACGAGCGTGGCGGGGGCGCAGTGGTCGCGGGCACGTACGGCCACCATCGGCGGGATTGCCTACGCTTACAACTCGCTATCGGGCCTGGGCAACGGCGGCGTGCTGGCGCTGGGCCGCAGCGTGGTGCGGCAGGCGTACGCGCTCACGGCCCTCACCGGTTCGACTACCGATTCGATAGTGATAAACAAGCAGACTGCGCTCTACAATGGTACGGCCGGGGTTGTCGATTTGCCGCTGCCGTTGACGGCGGGTAGCTACCAGACCCGCACCTTCCGCTTCGGCGTAACGGGCCAGCTCACGGCGGCGGCGCTGGGGTACAACAAGGCCCCACTGCGCGTGGTGCAGCGCTTCCTGTACGCCGACTCGGTAGCTGGCTGGGGCACGGTGCAGGTGCCAGTGGCCGGCCGGGCTACCGGTAGCCCGGCGCTGGCCGTGCTGCTGGTCCGCAGCCGCACTATTCGCCAAGACAGCTTTTACGTGAATGGTACGCCCGCCCCGGCCACGCTGCTGGCGGGCTTCGGCGTGACCCAGGGCCAGGTGACGCGTTTTTATAACGACAGCTTCCGCCGCCCCGGCTCGGTGCAGCCGGTGCTGGACTTGTACTACAGCTCGGCCCAGTACGGCACGCCCTACACGGCTGATTACTCGGTAGAAGCCTCCTTGCTGGCCGCCCGCCCCGCCGCCTTGCCCGGTGGCGCAGTAGCCTGGCCCAACCCGTTGAGCGCCACTGATCGCCTGCGAGTAGTTCTGCCCGGCGCCCGGCCCGACCAGCCGGTTGGCCTGGTGCTGTACGACGCCCAAGGACGCTGCCTGCTGGCGCAGACGCTGCCGTTGCTGGCTGGGGTGGGCGAGGTGCCCGCCGCTGCTACTGCCGCCCTGGCACCGGGCCTGTACCTGCTCACGGTGCGGCAGGGCGAGCGGGCCCTTACCCTGCACCTGGTGCGACACTAGCTAAGTCAGGTCGCCCACCAGGGCAAACCCTTAGTCAGCGTGTACGCTGACTAAGGGTTTGCTTCGATTGATCGCAATCTATCCTCTTTTCTGCCTTTCTGCGTTATGAAAAACAAACTAGCTCATCTCTTGGGCAGTCTCACCTGTGCGGTGGGACTGCCCTTGCTGGCGCAAGCCCAAACGAATTTGGGCGGCGTCGGCATTGGCACGGCTACGCCCGATGCCTCGGCGCTGCTCGACCTAACCTCCATCAGCAAGGGGGTACTGGCCCCGCGCATGACGGCCAGCCAGCGCGCGGCCATTGCCAGCCCCGCCCAGGGCCTGCTCGTGTACCAGACCGACGGCGTGCAGTTGGGCTTTTGGTACTACTCGGGCACGGCCTGGACGTACCTCAATCCTACGGCGGCCGGCGACAACCTGGGCAACCACACCGCCACCCAGGACCTGAACCTGGGCGGTAACGCCATCAACTTCGATATTACCCAGATGCGCCAAGTGCTGAATCTCAGCGGGGCGGCGTACGGCATTGGCGTGCAGCCCAACGTGCAGTACTTCCGCTCGGTCGGAGGCTTCGCTTGGTACCGGGGCGGCAGCCACTCGGTCACCCAGGGCGAAGCCGGGGTGGGCGGCGATACCCCGATGGTCCTCACCCCGGCCGGCAACCTGGGCGTGGGCACGGGCAATCCCGGCCAGCGGCTGGAAGTAGCGGGCAACGTGCAAATCAGCGGCAACGGCAACGGCCTGCTGTTCCCGGACGGGACGACCCAAACCACGGCGCCCGGGCCGGGCCTTTTCATTCAGAATAGTACGGCAAAGCAAGCCAGCGCCAGCTTCAACGTCGACGGCAGCGGTGCCGTGGGCGGGATACTCACGGCCGGGGGCGGGTTGCGCGTAAACGGTAAGAGCGCGCTGGAGCTGGGCGCGGGCATCGCAAATAAGGAGAGCAATGCCGGGAAGATAGGCTACCGGCTTTTCAGCGGTGGCCTCGACATCGTGGGGGCGGGTACTACCAGTAGCAGCCGTAGAATCTACTTCTACAATGAGGGGGGCGCGTATTACACTGGCAACGTGGGCATCGGGATTAACCCCAACGGGACTCCCAGCCAGGCGCTGGAGGTAGCGGGCAACGTGCAAATCAGCGGCGGCGGCAACGGCCTGCTGTTTCCGGATGGCACCGCGCTGACTACGGCCGCCCTGCCCGGCGACAATCTGGGCAACCACACGGCCAGCCAAACCCTTAACCTGAATGGCCAGCAGCTCATCGGGGCCAGTCGCCTCGATTTGCTGGCCGGGGCGGATGACAAGGGTAACAGTGACCCCGGTGCCATCGCCTTTCAGTACCAGTACGGGGGCTACCGCCACTGGCTGCGCTCGCGCCACAGCAACAAAGTAACCGACGGGGGGAACAACCTCGATTTCTTCCTGAATAATAGCACCGATGCCAACGGCAGCAGCGTGCCCGGTACGGGCAGCTTGCAGGTGCTGACGCTGCAAAACAACAATAGCCAGCCCCGGGTGGGCATTGGCACCGCCGCGCCCCGCCAAGCCTTGGAAGTGGCCGGTCAGGTGTACAGCAGCACCGGCGGCTTCCGTTTTCCCGACAATACCGTGCAAGCCACGGCGGCCGCCCTCACGCTGAGCGGGCAAACCCTGGGCGTGAGCGGCGGCAACTCGGTAACGCTGCCCAGCCAGCAGCTCAGCCTCAGTGGTTCGACCCTGAGCCTGACCAACGGCGGCTCCGTGGCGCTGCCGCAGGGGGCCGATAACCTGGGCAACCACACGGCCACCCAAAACCTGAATCTGGCCGGCTACCAGTTGGTGAGCGGCGGCAGCGCGGGCCTGAGCATCACGAATGCCGGTAGCGTGGGCGTGGGTACTACCACGCCCAGCGCCAAAGCCTTGCTCGACGTGGCTTCGACCAGCAAGGGGGTACTGCTGCCGCGCCTGACCACGGCCCAGCGCGATGCCATGCAGCCCGCCGCCAGCGATGCCGGCCTGCTGGTTTACAACACCACCCAGGCGCTGCTGAACTACTGGAATGGTGCCCAATGGGTAGCTTACCTAGCCGATAATACCCCGGCCAGCGGCACTGCGCCCTTCGCGCCGGTAACATTCGGCTATACCGGCGCACCCCAGACGTATATTGTTCCTGCGGGAGTAACCAGCATACGGGTGGATATGGCCGGTGCGCAGGCTTTTAACGCCGGCAACGTTACCCCAAGTACGAAGGGCGGCCGGGTACAAGGCGTGCTGAAGGTGACGCCGGGCCAGACGCTGACTATCTACGTGGGTGGTATAAACGGCTATAATGGCGGGGGTACTGGCACATTTAATAGCGGCCGTGGCGGTAGTAATGGGGGTGGTGGTACCGATATCCGTCTTGGCGGCACGGCGCTGAGCAACCGGGTGCTGGTGGCGGCAGGTTCCGGGGGCTCCACCTACGATGGTAAAAAGGTGGCGTTCGGGGGCGAAGGAGGTGGCCTGACTGGCGGCGACGGCCAGGGCTCCAGCTTTTTTGGCACTTATTCCAACGGGGGCAGCGGGGGCAGCCAAACCGCCGGTAGTAGCCTGGGACAAGGCGAAAATGCGGACTTCCAGTACGTGGGCGGCGGCGGCGGCGGGGGCTACTACGGCGGTAAGGCTGGTACCTACCTATCGGCCGGGGGCGGGGGCTCGTCCTACGCCGATGCCACGCTGGTAACCGGCGTCGTGCACACGGCCAACTACAACGGGGCCGATGGCTACGTGACGCTGACGCCCGGCGGACTGGCAGCCCCGGCCCTCGATGCCAGCAACTTCGTCAACGTGCCCGGCGACAACCTAGGCAACCACACGGCTACCAAGGCCCTGAACCTGAACGGCAACGCCATCACCTTCGGCCAGACCACCCAGCAGATGCTGAATCTGTGGAGCACGAACTACGGCCTCGGTGTTCAAAGCAATACGCAGTACTTCCGCACGGCCGCCAACTTTGCCTGGTACAGCGGCGGTAGCCACAGCGACACCGAGCTGAGCGCGGGTGCGGGCGGCACGGCCCAGATGGTACTCAAGGCCGGCCAGCTCGGCATTGGTACCAGCAGTCCGCAGGGGGCGCTCGACGTGCCCACCGGCACGGTGCACTTACCCAAGGATTCGTGGATTAACTACTTCGGCGACAACAAAAACTACCTGCGCGGCACCACCATCCTGGCCGACGACGCCCAGGGCGGCAACGTGGGTATCGGCACGGCCAACCCCAGCCAGAAGCTCGACGTGGCCGGCAGCGCCAACGTAAGCGGGGCCCTTACCGTGGCTGGCCCGCTCACGGCCGGCGGCAACGCCAGCGTGGCCGGGGCGCTGGGCTTCGGCAGCACCACCCGGCAGATGCTGAATTTGTGGAGCACGACCTACGGTATCGGTGTGCAGAGCAATACGCAGTACTTCCGGTCCAGCGAGTCGTTTGCCTGGTTTACGGGCGGTAGCCACAGCAACGCGCAGTTCGACCCCGGTGCGAACGGCACGGCGCAGATGGTGCTCAAGGCCGGCCAGCTCGGCATCGGCACCAATAGCCCGCAGGGGGCGCTCGACGTAGCTACCGGCACGGTGCGCCTGCCCGGTGGCGGCGGCGGCGATACGTGGTTTAACTATTCTGGCGACAACAAGAACTACCTGCGTGGTACTACCGTGCTGGCCGACCAGGGCGGTCGAGTAGGGGTTGGCACGGCCAACCCAGCTTTCCCGCTCGATGTGCAGAGCAGCGTAACCCCTGGCAACTATCCGTACGCCTACTTCGCGGCGGCCTCCAACGGCACGGCTACTTCCGGCTCGACGGGTGGCAGCACCGGCCCGGTCAGCATCCGGGCCACCGGCCGCATCCTCGCCTCGGAGTTCAACGCCACCTCCGACCGCCGCCTGAAAAACGTTATTGGCCTGAGCAATAACGCCGCCGACCTGGGCCTGCTGACCAAGCTGCGCATCACCGACTACACCATGCGCGACCAGGCGCAGTACGGCCAGCGGCAGTTCAAGAAAGTAATTGCTCAGGAAGTGGAGGAGATTTTCCCGCAGGCCGTGAACCAGCACGCCGGCTTCCTGCCCGACGTGTACGCCAGCGCTCTCAAGGCCGAGGTGCAGGCCGACTCGCTGCTCGTGCTCACGCTGCCCACGGCCCCGGCCGCCAAGGCTGGCCAGCGCATCAAGCTCATCGGCCAAAGTGGCGAAGTGGTGGGTACGGTGCAGGCCGCCCGTGGCACCAGCCTCACCGTGCGCGGTGCCCGACAGCTAGCCGGCCAGCCGGTCTTCGTCTTCGGCCTGGAGCACGCCGACGTGCGCACGGTGGATTACGAGGCCTTGGCCATGCTCAACGTGAGCGCCACCCAGGAACTGGCCCGCCAGCTCGCCGAGCTGCAAAAGCAGAACGCCGCCCTCAAAGCGGAGGCCGCCGGTAGCCGCGCCGACCTGCAAAAGTTCAAGGCCGAGGCCAGCACCCAAACCGCCGAGCTGGCCCAGCGCCTGCAAGCGCTGGAAAATATGCTCGGCGCTAAAGCCTCGGTGAAATAATGAGCGCGGCTTTTACCTCAGGCTCCTTGGCCCTACTGGTGACCCTGGCCTTGGCCGGGGCCACCACTGCGGCCCGCGCCCAGGATCTTACCAACACCGGCACCCAGCTTACGGTGCAGCCGGGGGTGTTGCTCGCGGTGCCGGGCGCGCTCGTCAACCAAGCCGGGGCTACGCTCACCACCGGCGGCACCGTGCAGGTGGGCGGCGATTTTACCAACGCCGGTACGGTGGTGCCCGCCAGCGGCACGGTGGTCTTCACGGGGACCGCTGACCAGAACCTGACGCCCGGCGGGGCGACCCTAGCCAACGTGGAAGTGCGCAATACCGGCCCCGTCGGGGCCAACCGCGTGCTGCTGCCCGCCGACCTCATTATCAGCCAGCAGCTCACGCTCACGGGGGGGATGCTGCGCACGGCCCCGGCCGCCGCGCTACGGCTGGCTAGCGGGGCAGGGCTGACGGGCGAGACCAGCGGGCGCTACGTGCAGGGCAACCTGGAAATAGCCCGCGCCAACGTGCAAGGCACGACGCCCGTCGATTTTGGCAACGGCGTGCTGCTGAATCCCAACGGTAATACGCTCGGCACCGTGCGCGTGACCCGCGCCGCTGGCTTGCAGCTGGCGGGCGTGAGCTACGGTCAGAACCCCGCCAACAGCGCCCAGAAAGGTATCGACCGGGTGTGGACCATCGCGGCCGCGCAGGCCCCCACCACGCCGGCCGACCTGACGTTCAGCTGGCTGGCCGACGACGACAACGGTCTTACCGATTTTCGCCAGGCCCAGGTGTGGCGGATGCCCGACAACGGTACCGCCTGGGAGCCCGTCGGCCCGCGGGCCGAGGCCTCGGCCCGCGGGCCGAGGCCACGGCCCGCAGCATCGCGGCCAGCACTGCTGCTTTCTCGCGCTGGACGGTGAGCACCGCGGCCAACCCGCTGCCGGTGACCTTAGTCGCCTTTACCGCCGAGGCGCAGGGGACCGACGCGCTGCTGCGCTGGACCACCGCCTCGGAGCTGCGCAACGACCGGTTTGAGTTGGAAAGCTCGGCCGACGGGCGCACGTTTCAGCGCCTGGGCCAGGTGGCTGGGCACGGCACCACCACGCTGGCCTCCAGCTACCAGTGGCTCGATAGAAATCTGGCTCGCTACGCCGGCGACGTAGTGTATTACCGCCTGCGCCAGGTTGATGCCGATGGCACGAGTGCCTACTCGCCGGTGCGCACCGTGCGGGTAGCCAGCCCGGCCACCTTCCTGGCCCAGGCTTATCCTAATCCTTCCAATCCGGCCGAGGCCGTGCTGCTGCTCGTGCGTACGCCCACTGCCAGCCCCACCACGTGGGAGCTGTTCGATGCCGCGGGCCGCTCGCTGGTGCGTACCACCGCCGACCTGCCAGCGGGTAGCACCACCCTGCCGCTGCCCCGGCTTGCCGACCTGGCTACTGGCGTGTACGTGCTGCAAGTGCGCCAGGGCGGGCAGTACCAGACGATCAAACTTGTGCGGCATTGAGGTGCGGATAGGGTTATTCCAGGTGTTGGGGTGGGAAATGGTAACGCTGGCCTGGATTGCTGGCTGCCGTGGTGCCCCTACCGCTATGTCGGCTGGGGAGTCAATAAAATCATCCTTTTATCATATAAGAGTGGGCATCTTTGCCACAAAACCTCACTTCGCGTCCCTATGAAAGCACTCGTACCCCTGCTGTCTCTACTAGCCAGCGGCCTGACGGCCGCCGCTCAGAGTCCGATTACGCTCACGCAGAGCAATTTTCCGGCCCTGGCCTCCACCGTCGAGTCGTACAGCATCGCCAACTCCACGGGGCTCATGCCCGCCAGCACCGGGGCTAACCAAATCTGGAACTACGGGAGCCTCACGGCGACGGGCCAGTACACGAATGTATACAGCGCCCCGAGCGCCACGCCCGCGTTTGCCGGTACCACCCGCACCTACTCCTATGTCGTCCCCTTCGGACCTTTGAAAGTGCAGGGGGTTGCCTCACAGGCGTTCACGGCTTCGGGCCTGAGCTATCTGGGCTACACCATTCCACTACAACGCTTCGGGCTGGCCCCCCTCACGACGGTACCGACCGACTCGCTGGTGATACCAACCCAATCGGTAGCCGTCAACGCCACGGTAGTTGCTTTCCCCACCACTGCAGGCACGGTCAACAAAAACGTTTACCGCTCAGGTACTACCGGACAGCTTACCGTAGTCGTGTTGGGCCTCAATAAAGCACCGCTGCGTCTGGTGCAGCGCATTACGTCGACCGATAGCGTAGCGGGCTACGGTACCCTGCGCATCCCGGTAGCCGGGGGCACCTCGGCCAATCCGGTGCTGCTGGTGCGCAGTCGGGTGATTGAAGTCGATAGCTTTTACCTGGCTGGCCAGCCCGCTCCGGCCATTCTGCTGGCGGCGCTGGGCGTGACGCAGGGTGGGGCTTCCCGCTCGTACTTCGACAACTTCTACCGCGCCGGCTCTTCGCAGGCCGTGCTGAATATCGGGTACACCTCGGCTACCTACCAGACGGTGACGGGTGCGGCATACTCGCGGGAGGCCTCGCTGCTGGGCACTCGCCCCAGCCTCGCCACCGCCGTGGAGGGCCTGTCGGCCTATCCCAACCCGCTAGCCAAAGAGCCGCTCGTGCTGACGGCTGGCAACGGCTCGCACGCGGCCGTGACCCTCACCGTGCGCGATGGGCTGGGCCGCCAGCTAGCCACGGGCAGCGGCCAACTGGGCCAGCCCACCGCGCTACTGGCGGGCCTGCCCCAGGGTAGCTACCTGCTCGAAGTCGCCACGGCCGATGGCCAGCGGGCCGTGCAGCGCATAGCCGTGCAGTAGCCAGCGGCTCAACTACCGCACTTCGCTTAAACGGGGGCAGTCAGTCGGCGGGGCCGGCGGGCTGCCCCCGTTGCTTAGTAGCTGCAGGCTGGCGCGGGGGCTACCGTTCGTTCAGCACCAGCAGCAGGCCCTGCAGCTCTTGGTTGAGCAAGCGCACGGCCGATTGCAGCTCGTTGAGCATGTTGGCCCGTACTGTAAGCTCGTCGGCCGAGTACTGGCCGCCGGAGCCGAAGAGCAGGCCCGCCAGCTCCCGGCCCTCGTTCGATTCGGGCTTGGCGAGCTGGCCGTAGTGCTGCCAGCGCTGGCGGGTGTTGTGGGCAATGCTCGTCTGGCCGCCGTTGCTGAAGGCAGGCTCGGTCAGCAGGTACCACACGCTGGGCGGAAAGACCTCGGAAGCCGGTTTTTCCGCCCATACGTCGGCCAGCAGGTTGCGCGAGTGGCCAAACTCGGCCGTGTGCCCCTGCGCCCGCAGCGTGAGCAGGCCCAGCCCTGCCGCCAGCAGGCCACCCCCGATGCCGAAAGCGTACTGCCCGCCCTTATTCTCAATAACTGTAGTTCCAATCCCACTAGCCGCCCCCACGCCGATGGACAACACGTTGAGACGTTGGGTGCGGCGGTCGTCCAGGTTCTTGAGGTAGCCGGCCACTTGGTCGGCCCGCTCGCCCTCGCAGTCGAGCTCGGCCGCCAGGCTGGCCACGGTACTGCTCACCAAAGCCACTTGGTCGGTAATGAGCTGACGCTGCCGCAGCACGGCCAATTCGGTAGCCGGGCCGGGCTGGCGCTGCGCCGCCGCTTGCAGGGTCAGCAGCTCGTTCAGCGCGGGGAGTAGCCCGACGGCATTGGCCGTGCGTAGCGTGCGGCGCGGGTAGCGGGCCAGCAGCGCGGGTGTGAGCGCAGCCTCAAAGTCGGCTTTCGGGGCGAAGGCCGGGCTGTAGCGGTAGGGTAGGGGTGGGTCGCAGTAGCCGGCGGCCACTACCAGGCGGCTGGGCGGGCGAGTCGCGCAGCCCGCCAGGCCCAGCAGCAAGGCCAGGAGGTACTTTTTCGGCATCGGTTACGCCTCGTAAAATTCCAGCGGCAGGCCGTCAGGGTCAGAGAAAAACGTGTAGCGCCGACCCGTCAATTCATCGATCCGAATAGGCTCGCAGGCTACGCCGTGGCTGGCCAGGTGCTGGGTCGCCGCGGCTACGTCGGGCACCGCGAAGGCCAGGTGGCGCAGGCCCGCCGCCTCGGGCCGGCTGGCGCGGGGCGGCGGGTCAGGGAAAGAGAAGAGCTCAATGAGGTACTGACCGTTTAGGCCCAGGTCGAGCTTATAGGAATCCCGGGCGGCCCGGTAGGTTTCGGCCAGTACTTCCAGGCCCAGCACCTCGGTATAAAATCGCTTCGAAACTACGTAGTCGGTGCAGATGAGGGCGATGTGGTGCACGCCCAGCAGAGGTAAAGCCATGCGGCGAAAGTAGCACGCCGCCGCTCACCCCCGCCAGCAGGGCGGGGCATGGGCCAGTCCGTGCGGGGACTCAATCCGGGCTACCTTAATGGCTGCGTCGTGCTGGGCGCTGGGTTGCCGCGGTGCCTCGCCGCGGATGCCCCACCCTCGGCCCGGCGGGTTGGAAACGGCGGCAAATTGCGACTGTTCCTGGCGTGTCACCGGCTTCTACGCCGCTACCCAGCGCACTTTGTCCTGCACCGGCCCGCGCTTGCCGGCCGAGCCGGGCGTGCGCACGTAGCCCAGGTGGAAGAATCCTAAGAGCTTGTCCTCCGGTCCGAGGCCGAAAAACGCCTTGGCTTCCTCGGTGTAGGTGATGCCGCCGCTGCTCCAGAAGCCGCCCAGGCCGTAGGCGTGGGCCGAGAGGGCCAGGTTTTGCACGGCGCAGGCCACGGCCTCCACGTCTTCGATTTCGGGCAGGTCGGCCGAGCGCTGCATACCCAGCGCGATGATGTGCGAGCACTGCGGCGGGGTGGTGCGCAGCTTCTCGTATTTGCCTTCGTTGAATTTGAAGCCGGCCGTCTGTTTGTAGAGTTCGGCCTGAAAATCGGCCAGCCGGTGCAGGCCCGCGCCGGTGAATACGACGAAGCGCCACGGCTCAGTGCGCTTGTGGCTGGGAGCCCAGTTGGCATTTTCGAGCAGCTGCCAGATGATGTCGTCGGGAATAAGTTTGCCGGGCTCAAACTGCGGTACGAATACGCTGCGTCGGGTGCGGATGAGCTCGTCGAGCTGCTGGGGAGTGATAGACATGAAGAGGAAAAGGGTAAAGCGGAGTGGTACTCCGTTTAGCGTTAGGCGGCCATCTCAACGCGGAAACGGAGTGCCACTCCGTTTTACTTCGCTGGCGGCCGCTGCAACAGGGTAGCCCGTACGGGGTCTTTGCCACCCTGGCAACTGCTACGACGCAAATTATTCACTCATACTTTGCGGTAGCTGCCTATTTTTGGCGAAATGCCTGTTCTTTTTTTCATGAAAAAAACCTTCGTTGCCACGCTGCTCGGCGGCGCGGCCCTGCTGGCCGGCACTGCCCAGGCTCAGCAAATGGTGCCGCCCGCTGGTACCCTGCCGCCTTATAACGCCCGGGTGCTGTTCAACCCCGACTACCTCAATCAAGTAGGGCCCGCCACGCGCACGGCCGGCGGTGCGCCGGCTCCCACTTACTGGCAAAACGCGGCCGACTACCAGATTGCCGCCAGCCTCGACGACAAGGCGGCCCGCGTGACGTCCAACGTCACCATTACCTACACCAACAACAGCCCCGACGCGCTGCCCTTCGTGTGGCTGCAACTCGACCAGAACCTGTACCGGGCCGACTCGCGGGGCTCGGCGGCCACGCCGCTGGCGGGCAGTCGCTTCGGCAACGGGGCGCGCAGCTTCCAGGGCGGCGACTCGCTGCAAGCCGTAACCATCGAGCTGCACGGCAAGAAAATGACGGCCAACTACCGCGTCACCGATACGCGGATGCAGATTATCCTGCCCGAGCCTTTGAAGCCGCACGGCGACAAGCTCAAAATCAACATTGGCTACGCCTTCAACATCCCCGAGTACGGCTCCGACCGCCTGGGCCGCCTCAAAACCCAGAACGGCGAAATCTTCGAGGTGGCGCAGTGGTACCAGCGGATGGCCGTGTACGACGACGTGGAGGGCTGGAATACGCTGCCCTACATGACGGCCGAGTTTTACCTCGATTACGGTAATTACGACTACACCATCAACGTGCCGGCCAACTTCCTTGTGGGGGGCTCGGGCGAGCTGGTCAACGGGGCCGAAGTACTCACCGCCAGCCAGGTAAAGCGCCTGGCCCAGGCCGCTGGCTCGGATAAGACGGTCATCGTGCGCGGCCCCGACGAGGTGACGCAGGCGGGCTCGCGCCCGGCTGGCCGCAACGGCCGCCTCACCTGGCACTTCAAGTGCCAGCAGGCCCGCGACGTAGCCTGGGCAGCCTCGGCCGCCTTCGTGTGGGACGCCGCCAAAATGAACCTGCCCAGCGGCCGCAAGTCGCTGGCTATGTCGCTCTACCCGGTCGAGGCCGCCCAGGACACGGCTTGGAACCGCAGCACCGAATACGTGAAGAAGAGCATCGAATTCAACTCCAAGCAGTGGTACGAGTACACCTACCCGGTGGCTACCAACGTGGCCGGCGTAGTAGGGGGGATGGAGTACCCAGGCATCGTGTTCTGCGGCGCCAAGTCGCGCAAGGCGGCCCTGTGGAGCGTGACCGACCATGAGTTTGGCCACAACTGGTTTCCCATGATTGTGGGCTCCAACGAGCGCAAGTACCCGTGGATGGATGAGGGGTTCAATACCTTTATCAACATCTTATCCACCAAGGACTTCAACAACGGCGAGTACAAGGCAATTGAGGAGGTAGAAACCCGCATGACGCCCGGCATCGTGCGCGCCCTGCAAGACCCCAACATGGACGTGCCCTATACCGTACCCGACGTAACGCAGGCCCGCAACCTGGGCTACGCGGCGTACAGTAAAACGGGCTTCGGCTTGTACCTGCTGCGCCAGGAAATCCTGGGGCCGGAGCGCTTCGACTACGCTTTCCGCACTTACATCAAGCGTTGGGCCTTCAAGCACCCGCAGCCGCGCGACTTTTTCCGCACCATGAACAACGTGGCCGGCGAAGACCTGACGTGGTTCTGGCACGAGTGGTTCTTCGAAAACTGGCAGCTCGACCAGGCCGTGAACTCAGTGGCCTACGTGAACCAGGACCCCAGCAAGGGCTCGCTCATCTCCATCGAAAACAAGGGCCAGATGGCCATGCCCGTCACGGCCGAAATCACCGAGAGCAACGGCAAGAAAACGACCGTGCGCCTGCCCGTCGAAATCTGGCAGCGCGGCGGCACCTGGACGTTCCGGGCCAATACTACTTCGCCGCTTACGCAAGTAGTTCTCAACCCTACCAACCTGCTGCCCGACGCTAATCGCTTCAATAACATCTGGCGGGCGATGAAACTGCCGGAATAGTCAACAAGCACTGGCCCCCGTTTAGCGCGTAGCGCTAAACGGTGGCCAGCGGCCAGCGAATTATAAAAGAGCCCGTCACAAAGCGATCTGTGGCGGGCTCTTTTGGGTTTATTGATTTTACCCGGTGGGAGGCTGGCGCGTTAGCTTTAGGCTACGCCCGATGACAACAGGAGATAAAATCCATCAGTACTCTCGCCGCCACCTATCGTAGCCCAGCCCTGGGCCGCGTAGAATGATAAGGCGCGCGTATTGGCCCGCAAGCATTTGAGCGTGGCTGGCTGGCCCACGCTGGCGAGGGCCGCTTGCAGCAGGGCCGCGCCGACGCCCCGACCCTGCCAGGCTGGCGCAACAAACAAGGAGTGGATAAAATTATCGGGCGGCCACCAGGCAACGAAGCCAATCGGCTCGCCCTGGTGCATGGCTACGGCTAGCTGTTCATCGGCCGTGGCTTGGTCAAAATCAAGCAGCTCGAACTTGTCGGGATGCTCCCAGGTGAAGCTGGTGCGCCGGGCATCCAGGTAGAGCTGACGCAGCGGCGCCAGGTGCGCAGGGTTGTATGGTTCGATAAGCCACGACATCGGCAAGCTGGGCTAATGCGTTACCGTTTTAGAAAAAAGCTGCATGACGAGCACGCCGATCACGATGAGGGCGATGCCCGCCAGGGCCGGCCCGTCGAGCCGCTGCTTGAAGTAGAAAAAGCCGATGAGCGTAACCAGCACGATGCCCACGCCGCCCCAGATGGCGTAGGCCACCCCCACCGGAATGGCCTTGAGCGAGAAGCTGAAACAGTAGAACGCCAGCCCATAGCCCAGCACGGTGAGCACGCTGGGCAGGGGCTTGGTAAACTGCTGGGAGGCAGTCAGGGCCGTGGTTCCCAGCACTTCGCTGACGATAGCTAGCAAAAGAAAGAAATAAGCCATGAGCAGGGCAAAGAAAGCGCGGCTAAAGAGGGTTAGTCGCGGGTGCGTAGTACGCGCCAGCCGTGGGCGGGTACGGTGCGGGCCTTGGTCTGGGCCAGCGTTAGCTGCTCGCCGCTAAACACGTCGAACAAGCCCTTTTGCGGGTTGATGAGCGTTTTCTGGCCCGGTAATTCCAGCGGCGCGGCGGTAGTGTTGAGGAGTACGACGATGGCCGAGCCGTTTTTCTCGCGCACGAAGCCGTACATGCCCTCGGGGGTAGCCAGGCGCTGAAACTGGCTGGCCGGGTCGCCGTTGCGCAGGGCGGGATGGCGCTTTTTAAGCTGCAACAGCTTGGTGTAGAAGTCTTGCAGCGGCAGCTCGGCCCAGTCGATGGTATCGCGCTCGAAGAAGGCCAGCCGGCGATTCAGCCCCGCTTCCTGACCGCTGTAGAGCATGGGCATGCCCGGCAGCAGGGCCGTAAGCACGGCGAAGGGCAGGGCCAGCGGCCCCAGCCGCTCGTATTCAGTCCCGTCCCAGCTGTTCACGTCGTGGTTGCTGGTGAAGTGCATGAGGTAGGTCGTGGGCGGATACTTCTCACGCTCGGCCGCCAGGTAGGTATCAATGTCGGCAAGGCGGGCCTTGCCCTCGGCAATGTGGTCGAGCAGGTAGTGCAGCCGCAGGCCGAAGGTCATGTCGAAAGCCCGCTCCAGCAGCTGGGTTTCGGAGTTAAATTCCTCCCAGCTGAGGCCGCCGGAGGGGTAGAGCTCGTCCCACTCAGCCAGCATGAAGACGGGCTTGATGGCTTCCAGCGCCGGCCGGGCCTCGTCCCAGAAGTCGGTGGGCACCAGGCCCGCTACGTCGCAGCGGTAGCCGTCGATGTCGGTCTCGCGCACCCAGTAGGCCAGCGCCTCTACCATGTACTGGCGCAGCTCGCGGTTGGTGTAGTCAAAGGCTACCACGTCGGTCCAGTCGGCTACGGGCGGCACCAGCTGGCCCTGCCCATCGTGCTGATACCAGTCGGGATGCTCGGCAACGAGAGCATTGTCGCGGCTCGTGTGATTGGCCACCCAGTCGAGGATTACTTTGAGACCCAGGGCGTGGGCCGTCTGCACGAGGTGCTGCAAGTCGGCCAGCGTACCAAATTCCGAATTCACCCCGAAATAGTCCCGCACCGCGTAGGGCGACCCCAGCGATCCCTTGCGCTCAAGCTCGCCAATGGGGTGAATCGGCATCAGCCACACAATGACGACGCCCATGCGAGCCAGGCGTGGCAATTGCGCCTCGAAAGCCCGGAAAGTGCCCTCCGGGGTGTAATTACGCACATTTACCTCGTAAATCGTGGCGTTGGCGGCCCACTCAGGGTGCCGCACCGTAAAGCGAGAAGCCAGCGGATGGTCAATCATAAAAAAATGTAGCGTAAGCTAAAGCTTACGCTACATTATGCTTTCACGGTTTCTTGGTGCTGAGCACGCGCCAGCCGTGGGCGGGTACCGTCACCTGCGGGTCCTCTACGGGCGAGCCCACGTCGGCGAAGGCGTCGGTTACGACTTCGGCGGGGCGGGGGAGGGTCTGGGGCTGCGTACCGAGGTTGATGGCCACCCAGGTTTTGGCCTTGCCGTCGCCGCTGGCCCGCTCGAATACGAAGCAGTCGGCCGGGCCGGGCAGGATGGTGAAGGTGGCGCAGGCGTCGCCGTTGCGCAGCGCCGGGCTATTGCGCTTGAGGTGCAGCAGCGCGGCGTAAAACGCATTCAATCGGTACCCCTTCCACTGAATGGTGTCTTTGTCGAAAAAGCGTAGCTTTTTAGTCGAGGCCGCTTCCTGCCCACTGTATACCAGTGGAATACCCGGCACCAGCGCCGTGAGCACGGCCAGCGCCTGGGCGTTGGCCCTCAGCCGCACATTCTCCGGGTTGTCCCAGCTGTTGACGTCGTGCGAGGACGTAAAATTCATCAGGTACACGCCGGCCGGGTACCGGCGACGCTCAGCGGCGAAGTAGCCGGGCAGCGCCGCCACCGGCCGCTTGCCCTGCGCTACGCTGTCGAGCAGGTAGTGCAGCTTGAGGGCGTAGGTAGCGTCGAAAGCCTTTTCGAGCAGGTGGGTGTCGGGGGTGAATTCACCCTTTTTGAGAAAGGGCGGGTCGTGCAGCTCGTCCCACTCGGCCAGCATAAAGACGGGCTTGATTTTTTCGAGCTCGGCGCGGGTATTGTTCCAAAATTCGGTGGGTACCAGCCCGGCCACGTCGCAGCGGAAGCCGTCGAAGCCTACGTCTTTCACCCAGTAAGCCATGCTCTCCGTCATGTACTGGCGCAGGCCGGGCTTCGAATAGTCGAGGTCAATAACGTCCTGCCAATCGGCCACGGGCGGCTGAAAATTGCCTTGGGCATTCTTAGTAAACCAGTCCGGATGCTGCTTACTCAGCTCGCTGTCCCAGCTCGTATGGTTGGCCACCCAGTCGAGGATGACGTGCATCCCCAGCCGGTGCGCCTCGTTGAGCAAATGCTGCAAATCGGCCCGGGTGCCAAACTCGGGGTTCACGCCCCGGTAGTCGCGCAGCGAGTACTGGCTGCCCAGCGAGCCCTTGCGCTTGAGCTCGCCAATGGGCTGCACCGGCATCAGCCACAGGATGCTGACGCCCATTTTTTGCAGGCGCGGCAGGTGCTTCTCGAAAGCCCGAAAGGTGCCCTCGGGCGTGTACTGGCGCACGTTCACCTGGTAGAGGCTGGCATTGGTAGCCCAGGCCGGGTGCTGCACGGTGAAGGGCGCGGGTGGGCGGCACTCGGCCGGGATGGGCGCGTCGGTCTGGCTGGCGGGGTCGGTGGGCGAGCAAGCGGCCGGCGCGAGTAGACTCAGGCTAGCCAGCGCAGCGCGTCCCGACCAGTGGCGGGAAAAAGAAAACATGGCGCAAGGTAGCAAGCTGGGGTGAGCATCCGAGTGAAGAGTCAGTATCTTAGCCCGCTACCCTGTGGGTTGACGTGGGAGCGTGTGCAATCAGATCTTACTCAGCATCAGCATGAGTAAGCAATCCTCATTTTCTACTCTCGTCTCATGAAGCTAAACCTCTATGCGCTTTGCGGTGGTGCGCTGCTGCTGGGCGGGCTGGCCGCGTGCTCGGCCGACCAACCTGCTCAGACCGCTCAGGCACCCACCCGACCGCTGACTCCAGCGACTGCCCTCGCCCCGACACCGGAAGTGCTCCCGGCCGCGCCGACACCAGCATCCCCGCCCCGTCGGCAGGCGCGGGCCGCCAACTCGTCCCCACGCTGGGTACGACGCCCGGCCCCACCGGCAAAGAGTATGGCCTGGCGAGCCGCTGCTACTGACTTTGTAGCAGCGGAAGACCACTTTCCGCCGTTGATGGAAGAGCTGCCCGCCCCACCAACTGCTGACGATAGCGACCTGCCGACCTTCTGCGCGCAGGCCGCGCCCCAGGGACAGCTATTCCAGGTGCAGCCGGGGCGCGATACGGTACTGCTGGGACAGCAGGGGACGCGGCTGGTTATCCCCGGCCGGGCCTTCGACGTGCCCGCCAATAGCGGTCCTGTGTCGCTGACGGTGCGCGAGTTTTACAGCACCGCCGACATCGTCCTGGCTGGGCTGGGCACCCGCGCCGGTCTCGACGTGCTCGAAACCGGTGGCATGTTGTACCTCTACGCCGCTGCCAACGGGCAAACGGTACACCTGCGACCCGATAAGCAAATTCTCGTGCAGCTACCCACCCGCCAGCAACTGCCGGGCATGCGGCTGTACGAAGGCGTAAGCGCCGAGGCCAGCCACGCCCCCGACTGGCGGCTGGCCGGTACCGGCACCTCGGCGTCGCGCAGCAACCTCGACCCAGCTAACCCACTCGCCGACCGCGCCGCGCTGGGTGGATGGGTGGCGCTGCACCCGCCCAAGAGTCCCCGCTGGCCCTACTTCGAGAAGGACAAGCAATTGCTCAAGGAGTACGCCCGCCAGCTACCCAACTCGAAGAGCGACCAAGCCCGCCTGCGCCGCAAGCGCACGGTGAGCAAAGAGGAGCAGGGCTTGCTGAAGGAGTTTAGCCAGCAAAATCACACGGCCATCCGCCACGCCATCCTGATTGACGTAGAAGTAGATAGTGCCGGCGTGCTGCAAAAGTCCGAATTAGTAACTGGCGATTCGGTAATAGGAGCCAAGGTGCTGGCCTTCGTGCGGCAGCTGCCCACGCAGCGGGCGGCAAGCTTTATCAGCCCTTTGCCAGGCGGCAAGCGGACGGTCAGCCGGGCGCGGGGCGTGTTTTCGGTGCTGTATGCCCGTTCGGGTCGGCAGCTGGTGGGCTTTAGCTGGCTGGTGATGGACAAGCAGCTACAAGAAGAGCTCGTCCGCGAGGCCCAGCGCCAGCGGGCCGTGTTTGCCCGCCAATTCAACAATGCCAGCACGCCGCTCACGCTGACCAGCGGCCTCTACTACGAGCTAGCCGCCAGCGGCCTGGGCTGGATCAACTGCGACCGCCTGCTCGACCCCGGCCCGCGCATTCTGTACACCGTCGCCACGCCCGACCCTACTACGGTTGTGTCGTTGGTATTCAAGGGCCAGCGCAGCATTTTGGCCAGCTCGCGAACCGATGGTAGCGCGGCGATCTTCGAGCAGGTGCCGAGCGGCCAGGCCGCCACGGTCGTGGCCCTGCGCCGTGAGAAAGGTGTTACGTATCTGGCCACCAGTCCCGTCAGCCTGGGCCAGGCCGCGCCGCCGGCGCTGAGCTTCCGCCCCGTTACGCTCCCCCAATTGCGCACGGAGCTGGCCCAGCTATGATTGCGATGAGCTTAGTCGGCTACCATCGGATTTCTCAGCGGATTTAAATGCGGCGGCTCGTAAAATTTCTGTAAGCAGAAGCCCGGCCGGTCCTTCAGTGGGCGGCCGGGCGTTGCATTTCATACCATCGGCAAACCACGCCGTTTTCCACAAACTCATTGCCCGGCAGTAAGCCAATTTTCTCTAAAATGCGGCACGAGGCCGCGTTTTGCACGTCGGCGTAGCCGCAGATGCGCGGTAGTTGCAACTCCTCAAAGCCATAGGCCAGCCAGGCCCGGGCAGCCTCGTAGCCGTAGCCCTGCCCCCAGTAGCGCGGCAAAAAGCGGTAGCCGAGGTCGTAGAAATCGCGCTGGCCGTTCACCGGCCCCGCCACCAGCTTCAGTCCGGCCCAGCCCATAAACTCGCCCGTGGCCCGCAATATCACGGCCCAGCGCCCGATGCCCGTCGCCGCGTACTGCGCCTGAATGAAGGCGATGATGCCCAGGCTGTCGGCCAAGCTGGCCGCTGGCGGCCCCCCGATGCCGCCCAGGTAGCGGTGCACAGCCGGGTCGCTGTCGAGCGCCAGCATCCCGGGCGCATCATCGACTTGCAGGGGGCGCAGCAGCAGGCGAGCGGTGGTAAAGGGAAGCATTGTCGGAAGTAAAAGAAGCTGAATCAGCAAAGTAAAAGCGTAAAGCTGGTAGCCAGAGCGTCACTGGGCGCGGCAGTTTTGCGTATGCAGGCCGCACCTTGCCCCTTTCTGATGGTCTTGATTTCCGCTCGTCGCCTGTGGCTGCCCGCCGCGCTGGCCTGGGGCTTGTTTGGTACGATGGCCACGCTGGTGCTGCGCTCCGGCAAGGCCCCGTTCGACGACCCGCTGCTGCTGGCGCTGCACCGCCACGCGACGCCAGCGCTCGATGGGCTGGCGGTCTTTTTTACCGTCGTCGGCAATACGGGACCGATGGTGGCGGCCGGGGTGCTCGTAGCCGGTGCGCTGGCCTGGGCGGGCCGACGGCGCACCGCCTGGCTGTTCGTGGCCGGGCTGGGGGGCTCCATGCTGCTCACGCAGGCCATCAAATACACGGTGCAGCGGCCCCGGCCTGCGCTGTGGGCCAGCCTGCGGCCCGAGCACACCTTCAGCTTTCCCAGCGGCCCCGCCATGGACACGGCGGCGCTGGCGGCGGCGCTGTTTTTTGCCT
>CAJYVK010000399.1 GCA_913778455.1 uncultured Hymenobacter sp.
CGGGCAAAGTTGGACACGCGGGTGACGGTATTGTAGGTGCCCTTCTCGGCGTAGAGGTCGCCCTGCGAGCTCTTGATGCGGGTGGGACCATCGAAATACGCGATTTTGCTGACCGTGTTAAACGTCAGCGTGTCGTTGCGCAGGTCGGTGGGCTGGCCCTTCTCGTCGAGCGATACCAGGTGCACATCGCGCTTGAAGACAAACACTTTGCTAGTGGTATCGTAGTAGCCCTGCTGGCTGTCGAGGGTATTCTTAGGGTCCACGATGTGGCCACCCACGGTGTAGAAGGCCGTCTTGCGGGTCAGGTCGTAGTCGAGGGCCGTGGTGGTGAGCGTCATGCGCGGGTCGCGCATCACCACCTGCTGGCCGGTCATGCGGGCCAGGCGTTTGTTGCCGTCGTAGTAGCCGTGGTCGCCGGTGATGGTCAGGGTATCGCTCTGCACGATGCGCACGTTGCTAAACCCTTCGATCTCATTACGATCTAAGTACTGATAGGCCGAATCGCAATACAAGAACACGTCTTGCTGCTTGAAGCTGACGGCCCCGAGGAGCTTGCGAATTTTTACCCCGTTGAAGTTGCCCCCGCGCAGCTCATTGGCGTGAAGCAGTTCCACGGGCGTACCCTTCACGGGCTGCGGACGCGGGCCGGGGGCGGCGGGCTGGCTCTGAGCCCAAAGGGTACTCAGCGGCAGCAAAAGCAAAAAGGCTAAGAAAAAGCGGAAAAGCGGCATTCGGGGCCAAAGTTACGGCGGTAGGCCGGGGCTAACGCGCATCTTTGCAACCTAGTGCCCGAAGGCCGGGCCGACTGCCGCGCCCCGACGCGGCCTCTGCGATGAAGCTGCACCTTTTTGGGGCGTCGGGCGCGGGAGTAACGACCCTGGGCGCGGCCCTCGGGACGGCCCTGGGCCTCCCCTACTTCGACACCGACGACTATTTCTGGGAACCATCGGACCCGCCCTTCACCGTGCGGCGCCCCCCGGCCGCCCGCGATGCCCGGCTGGCTCACGACTTGGCTCAGTCTGCCAGTTGGATAGTGGGCGGCTCCATCGTGGGCTGGGGCGCGCAGTGGCTGGCGGCATTCGACCTAGTAGTATTTTTGTGGCTGCCCCCGGCGCTGCGCTTGCAGCGGCTGCACCAGCGCGAGCACGCCCGCTACGGTGCCCGCATCTCGGCCGACCCCGCCCAGGCCGCCCGCACCCAGGCATTTTTGGCGTGGGCGGCGGGCTACGACGACGGCTCCTCGGGCGGCACCCGCACCCTGGCCAACCACGAGCAGTGGCTCGGCCAGTTTACCTGCCCGGTGCTGGAGCTGCGCGGCGACCTGTCGGTAGCCGCCCGCCTCGACGCCGTACAAAGCCGGCTGCGGGCGCTGGGACTAGCCTGATTTTCTTGCCTTATCTACCCGGTGACTCCTGCGTAGTCCCGGCCGTATCCCTTCCTTATGCTCGATCAAGTTCGCCAGTTTATTACCGAGAACTCCCTTTTTAATCTTGAAGCTGACCTCGTCTTGGTTGCCGTGAGCGGCGGCCTCGACTCGGTAGTGCTGCTCGACGTACTGCACCGATTAGGTGCCAGAATTGCCGTGGCTCACTGTCACTTCGGCCTGCGCGGCGAGGAGGCCGATGCCGACGAGCTGTTCGTCCGCAAGCTGGCCAAGCAATACGAAGCGCCCTACCACGCCGAGTTTTTCCAAACCAAGGCCTTTGCCGAGCGCGAAGGCATTTCGACCCAGATGGCGGCCCGGCTGCTGCGCTACCGCTGGTTTGAGCAGGTGCGCGAGGACAATGGCTACGCCGTGATTGCCACGGCCCACCACCGCCGCGACGCCGCCGAAACCATGCTGCTCAACCTCACCCACGGCACCGGGCTGGCGGGCCTGCACGGTATCCGGGCCAAGCATGGCCACGTGGTGCGCCCCCTGCTTCCTTGCGCCAAGGACGACCTCTATGATTACGTGGTCGAAAACCGGCTCATCTGGCGCGAGGATGCCAGCAACGACAGCCCCGTGTACCAGCGCAACCGCCTGCGCCAGCAGGTGCTGCCCGTGCTGCGCGACATCAACCCTAACCTCGACAACACCCTGGCGGCCACCGCCGAGCGCGTGGGCGGGGCCGAAGAAATCGTACGCCGCTACGTCGAAGGCCTGGCCAGCCAGGTCCGTCGCGACGAGGCCGAGGCTACGTATTTCGACCTGGCTCCGCTGGCCCAGGCCGCCGCGCCGGCCCTGGTGCTGCACGAGCTGCTGCGCGATTTCGGCTTTGCTTGGCCCGTGGTGAAGGAGATTGTGGCGGCCTTCGACGCCCCGGCCGGCCGGCAGTTCGACTCCCCTACCCACCGGCTGGTGAAAGACCGGGGGCAGCTCGTCATTACGCCGCACCGGCTGGCCCAGTACGGTACCTTCCAGCTAGCCGAGGGCCAGGAAGATCTGCTAGCCGACGGCCTGCGCCTGCGGGCCACCTACCACGCGGGCGAGGGCTACGCCATTCCGCGCTCGCGCAGCACGGCCGCGCTCGATATCGACAAGCTCAAGTTTCCTCTTACGCTGCGCCGCTGGCGCGAGGGCGACTGGTTTATGCCGCTGGGCATGAAGGGCAAAAAGCACCTCAGCGACTTTCTCATCGACCAAAAAGTACCGCTCAACCTCAAAGACGAAGTACGGGTGCTGACCTCGGCCGACGGTAAAATCTGTTGGGTGGTGGGTTTCCGCGTCGATGAGCGCTTTAAGGTAGAAGATACTACCGCCCGGGTGGTAGCCGTGCAGCGGCTGTAAACGCCGACCCCTGAAGCTACCCCGCCTCCTTATTTCTTGCCGCGTGTGTACTGCTGCTCCGTGAGTCAGCAGTACACACGCGGCATCTTTCTGCCCATCGCGCAATTCCGCTTTGCTACTTCTCAGCTCTGCCTACTGCCGCCCCGCCAACAGCCGGTTTGTTCTGGTGTAGTTGCTGCAATAGGAAATCCAAATTAACCTAGCCTACTGAACATAGGTCATCAAACATTAAAAATAAATTATTTATTTTCAAGCACAAAGCCCGTGGCTGCCAGAAAATACTATACACCACTAGGATAATGATATGTTCCGTAGTAATTTTGACTCGACATTATTATCATATACTAATCTGGTAATAAATACGTAATGTATATTTCTTCATCAGCAGCAAGCCGCACCTGGGCTGGCTCCCCACTTTTTACAAGATAACCATACGCAGAATCTGCACCTGGGCTTTATCAAATAAACAGTTAGATAACCCTGCAAAAACTCACAAGACAACTTCTCTTCATTTACACAAAACATGAGAAGCACTTTCTTCACCATTGCATTACTAAGCACTATTTGTTTCGGTAGCAACGCGACAATCATCACTAAAGCGAAGGCAACGGCAAAAGCTCGCACGACTACGTTGAAGTCAGTAACACCAATGCAGTTCAACCCAGTAACTGCACAGAAGAAGTCTTTACGAATGCAATGCGTCTATTGGGACATGTGCGGTAGCGGAGTATGGGCTTGTGGTGCAACTGCTGGCGAGTATTGGAGCTGCGTATTCGAGATGGGAGAATTCTTCTGCCGATAACAGGCTCCTGTTTTGACGTTGATAATTAGCTAATATTCAGCAGAGCAGGGGGTAATACAAACTACCCTCTGCTTTACTTACAATGATGAGAATTAACGCTTTCTTACTAAGTCCTTTTTTTTTCATAAAGGGCTACGGGCAGTCCGCTCCGCCCAACACCCCAACTACGAATAATCTTATCTGTCAGTACCAATTAAAATACCTTCCCGATACAACTTCGAAAGACAGAAAAAATACTCTATTTGAGCTAAGAATAGGCAATCAATTTTCTTTATTCAAAGAAAAAACAGCATTCACTCACGACTCCCTTATTAATGCGTACGAAGGATTGCCTTTCGATGAAAAAAACGCTAACTTATTAACTATACAAATCAAAAAAACACCTTTTCCTTCTTTCACTTATTCCATTTATAAAAATAAAAAATCACAAGATATAACTGTGATAGATAAAATAGGAGGCAAAAATTATCAATATGAAGAAAATAAAAACTTATTTAATTGGCACGTACAACCAGAAAAAGTAGTTGTCTTAGGTTACACCTGCCAGAAAGCAATTACCAATTTTGCTGGCCGTACTTGGACGGCATGGTTTACGCGCGAAATCCCTGTTTCTGACGGACCATACAAATTTGAAGGACTACCGGGATTAATCATACAACTAGCTGATAGTCGAGAGCATTACGTATTTTCGCTCTTGAAACTACAGAAGCCCTTTGCCCCCCTACTCACTAGCCCCCCTGTAAACAACGTCGCCAAGACAACCAAGCAGGCCTTCCTGCAGGGAAAGACAGATTATATAGCTAGTGCCGCGGCCCGCATTAGCGCATTAGGCAATTCCGTGACCGATGCGCAGAAACAAGCTTATCAGGAGAAAATCAAGAAGCGTAATAACCCCCTCGAATTGCAATAGCTAAGCAATAGGTGTATTTTCCCCTTTTGTAGCATCGTCCATTTTATCTCTAATAATCACCTTTCTCGCGTCTAAATCATTCCTATTAACTCAGCATCTATAATTTACTGCACCCAGCCTAGTGCCACGCAAGTCTCAGCAAATTAAATATAAATTTACAACAGACACTCAAAAATCACCAGTTATCAATTGCTAAAACTTGAATAAGTTAGCAGTTTCAGCATTATTTGCCTTTACCGTCTGTGCCTTTTCAGCGAATGCCCAAGCCATCCTCACCGGCACCGTGCGCGACCCAGCCGGCAAGCCGCTCGATGGTATCCTGCTCGAAGCCGAAACCAAGACCCAGCCCCCAACCACGGCCTTCGTCATTTCGGGGGCCGACGGCAGCTTTAAGCTGACCATACCCGCCACGCCGGCCAGCGACTCGCTGCGCCTCTCGGCCCGCGCCTTGGGCTACGCCGAGCAGCTCGTGCAATTAGTCAACCGCAGCCAGCCGGTGGCGCTTACTATGCGCGAGAGCGCCACCCAACTCAAGGAAGTAGTGGTGCAGGGCGCTCCTATCACCCGGCAAGGCGATACGCTCAGCTACAAGGTAGATGCTTTTGCCAATAAAAAAGACCGGGTTATTTCGGACGTGCTGAAGAAAATGCCGGGTATTGAGGTGGCCAGCGACGGGCAGATCAGCTACGAGGGCAAGCCTATCAGCAAGTTTTACATCAATGGACAGGACTTACTGGAAAGCCGCTATAACCTGGCCAGCGACAACCTGCCCAGCGACGACGTGCAGAGCGTGCAAGTGCTGGAAAACCACCAGCCCATCCGGGCGCTCGACAAGCTCGTGCGCCCCGACAACGCGGCGCTCAACATCAAGCTCAAGCATAAGGTGACTGCCACCGGGCAGGCCCGGCTGGGTGCGGGCGTAGTACCCACACCGCTCGGGGGGCTCTGGAGCGCCAACGTGTCGCCGATGCTTTTTACCAAAAAGCAGCAATTCATCGACACCTACCAGGGCAACAACACCGGCCAGGACGTCGCCGCCGAGCTCAAGCCCCTCACCCTGGCCGACTTGCAGCAGCAGAGCGAGAGCAGCCCCCAGAAGCCTGACCTTACGCACATCGTGGGTCTGGGGCAGCCGCCGGTAGTGGCCAGCCGCTACCTGTTCAACCAGGTGCACCTGGCCAGCGCCAACCACTTGCTAACCCTCAGTAAGGAGCAGCAGCTGCGGGTGAATGCCTCGTACCTGCACGATGCGCAAACGCAGCGCGGGGGCTCGCAAACATTTTATTACCTACCCGACAAGCCGCCGGTCCGGATTACGGAAGACATCTACAATAAACTGTATTTCAACACGCTGCAAACGGATTTGGCGTACGTCAAGAACGTCAAGGATTACTACCTCAAAAATACCCTGAGCCTGGAAGGCCGCTGGGACTCGCAAACCGGCGACATCTACCGGGCCGAGAGCGGAGCGCGCATTGCGCAAGCAGCCCGCAACCCGTTTTTGGCGGCCACTAACCGGCTGGGGCTGGTGCGCCCCCTGGGCACAGGCAAGATGTTGCAGGTGTCGTCGCTGGTGTTTTACACCAATTCGCCGCAGCGGCTTGCGGTGAGCCCCGGCGTATTTGCCGAGGCGCTCACGGGCGGGGCGGCCTACGACACGGCCCGGCAGCAGGTGCGGCTGGGGTCGTTTTTCACGAGCAATTCCGTGGGCCTTACTGCCGGCCGGGGGCATTGGGCCTACTCGGGCACGGTGGGCTTTTCGCAGGAAAGCCAGCGACTGACTTCCAGCCTGGAAACGACGCCCGTGCCCGCGACCGCCGGCCTGCCCCTGCGCAACGACCTGGCTTGGGCGCGCACGCGCACCTACGCCCAGCCCGGCCTCAGCTACAAAACTGACCTCTGGAACGCCAGCCTCGACGTGCCGGTGAGTTACTACGACTTCTGGGCCGCCGACGACGCGTTGGCGGCCGGGCAGCGCCTGCGAGTGCCGGTGGCCGAGCCGCGCCTGAGTGCCCGCCGCGACCTGGGCGCGCTGTGGTACGCCTCGGGCGGGGCCAGCCTGCGCAACGGCTTCGGCGATATTTCGCAGCTCAACTACGCTTACATCCTGCGCGATTATCGCACCTTGCAGCGCAACGATGTGCCGCTGCCCCGCAACGTAGGGCAGAGCTACCAGGCGGGACTTTATTTCAAGAATCCGCTTAAGTCACTGTTTTTCAGCACTAGCTACTCTTTCTCAACTACGCTCAGCAACCGCCTCTACAGCAGCCAGGTGGCGGCCAGCGGGGCACTCTCTACGGTGGCCCTCAACCAGGACAGCCGCCGAGTTACGCATACCGTATTCGGCAACGTGAGCAAATTCGTGAGCCCCTGGAAAACCAATTTCAGCCTTAATCTCTCGGCCAGCCTTAGCCGACAGCCGCAGGTACTGAATGGCCAGCTAGCCCAGACCACCAGCCGCTCGGCCACGGCTACGCTCAAAATCAGCGTATCGGCCTTCGAGTGGGGCAGCCTCGACTACAACGGTACGCTCACCACCCTGCGCAGCCAGGTGGAAAACGCCCCCGCCCAGCCGCTGGCCCTGCTGCAAGACCACCACGCCAACGTGAGCATCTTCCCAGTGAGTCACCACGCTCTCACGGCCACTACCGATTACTACGCCAGTCGGGGGCCGACGGCCCCGGTGCAAGCCGTATTTGCCGACTTCAATTACCGCTATACGTTGCCCACGGCCCGTAAAATTGACCTGGAGCTACGCTGGAACAATATTTTCGATACCCGGCAGTATCAGTATAGCTTCGTGAGTCAGTTTGCGCTCGTGCAAAGCACTTACCAGCTGCGGCCGATGCAGCTCTTAGCATTGGTGAGACTGTCGCTGTGAGTGGTATAAACTCGCTGACCCGCATCCGGTTGCATGGCGCAACGAGGTCGGGCGCGGATTTGTAGGGGCTGTCGGCCTACAGAACGGCATCTGGCTGCACTCGGGGTACGTACCCGGTCCCGGACTAGTAAAGTCCGCAGGGCCGCGCCGCCGCGCAGCTTTCGGGTGTACTTTTACCGCGCCAGGCTTATCTGGCGCTGTTCCCTCCTACCCTTCATTAATTCCCATGAAAGTCACCGTAGTTGGGGCTGGCAACGTGGGCGCTACCTGCGCCGACGTCCTCGCCACCCGAGAGATTGCCAATGAAGTTGTGTTAGTTGACATCAAGGAAGGCTTTGCCGAAGGTAAGGCCCTCGACATCTGGCAGAAAGCCCCCATCATCGGCTACGACACCCGCACCGTGGGCGTTACCGGCGACTACGCCCGCACCGCCGGTTCGGACGTGGTAGTGATTACCTCGGGCCTGCCCCGCAAGCCCGGCATGAGCCGCGACGACCTGATCGCAACCAACGCTGGCATCGTGAAATCGGTGACCGAGCAGGTGGTGAAGCATTCGCCCAACGCCATCATCATCATCGTGAGCAACCCGCTCGACGTGATGACCTACCAGGCGCACCTCACCGCCAAGCTGCCCCGCGAGAAAGTGTTTGGCATGGCGGGCATCCTCGATACCGCCCGCTACCGCGCCTTCCTGGCCGAGGCCCTCAACGTGAGCCCGAAAGACATTCAGGCCGTGCTCATGGGCGGCCACGGCGACACGATGGTGCCGCTGCCCCGCTACACCACCGTGGGCGGCATCCCGGTAACCGAGCTCATCGACAAAGCCACGCTCGACGCCATCGTGGAGCGCACCAAGAATGGCGGCGGCGAGCTCGTGAAGCTCATGGGTACCTCGGCCTGGTACGCACCCGGCGCGGCCGCGGCCCAGATGGTCGAGGCCATCGTGCGCGACCAGCGCCGCGTGTTCCCGGTGTGCGTGGAGCTGCAAGGCGAATACGGCATCAACGGGGTGTACCTCGGGGCACCTGTTATTCTGGGCAAGAACGGCATCGAGAAAGTAATTGAGCTGCAACTCAACGACGAAGAAAAAGCCCTGCTCGAAACCTCGCGCGGCCACGTGAAGGAGGTAATGGATGCGCTCGATAAAATGAGCGCAGCTCCGGCGGCGTAGGCACCCCACGCTTTTATGTAAGAGCCGCTTTTCCTCGGAAAGGCGGCTCTTTCTGCTGAATGGCAGGCCGGGCGGAGTACCTTAGCGACGCTTAAATTCCCTTCATGCACCTTCAACTCGTTGATACCAACCCCGAAATAACCGACGCCTGGCAAAAAGTCTTTGCCGATGTGCCCCAGGTCAGCGTTCAGCACGGCTCCATTTTCGACTACCCGGCCGATGCGCTCGTCAGCCCCGCCAATAGCTTCGGCTACATGAACGGCGGCATCGACTTTGCCATTTCCAAGCACTTGGGCTGGCACCTGGAAAAAGACTTGCAGCGCCTCATCCGCGAGAAATACTACGGGGAGTTGCTGGTGGGCCAAGCCGAGATCCTACCCACCGGCCACACCCAGTTCCCCTACCTGATTGCCGCGCCCACCATGCGCACGCCCATGACCATCACGCGCGGCCCCAATGTGTATCAGAGCATGAAAGCCGTGCTACTACTGCTGCGCCACGGCCGGCTAGCCACCGGCGAATTGGTGCGCGATAAAGTGCAGCGCGTAGCTATCCCGGGGCTGGGCACGGGCATCGGGCAGGTGCGCCCCCTGGTGTGCGCCCGGCAGATGCGCCTGGCCTGGGAAGACGTGCTGCACGAAAAGTACCGCACCGAAGCCGGCTGGGAGCGGATGTGCGCTAACTACGCGTATTTCTACACGCACAATGAGTCGGACATCAAGTATCCCATTCCGTAATGCGCTAGCTCACTTCGCCCGTTCGCTAGTCAAGCCGATGCGATTACCTTTTAGGCTGACTGTCCTGGCTAAAAAAATTATAGTATACAGGTAAAGCTGCGCAGCCCCGCCAACAAGGTTTTCAAGCCAAGACTTTTACATCTCCCAGCGAGTTAAAACCTCGTCTTTATATTACTGCTTTTCAGCAACTTATATTCAGACAGTTTTTAACACCCTGCGTACATAGGAAGGTAACCTCACCCCTTACCTTCCTATTCATGAAGAAAATATATCACCGCCTGGCCGCCCTCGGGCTGGCCGCCGCTGCGCTTAGCTCGTGCGGCCGCGCCACCTACACGTTCAACCCGTCGGCCCCCTCTTACCTGGGTACGGCCCACCCGGTAGCGCCTCTCCACGAGCCGGTAATCGCTGCTACTACTGTGCCGCAGCCAGTAGCCCAGCCGGCCGTTGCGGCCACGGTGCCACCCCTGCCAGCCCGTCCTGCCCGCCGCTCAGTACCGGCCCAGCCCGCGGTTATCAGCTACGGAGCTACTACGGCTATTGCCGCCCCCGCGCCCAAACTGAACCTGGGGCAGCGACTGGCCCTCAAAAAAGTCATGAAGCGATTGGCTAAAGCCGAAACGCGCCCGCAGAATACCGCCGCCGTCGCCCAAACCGCCGCCCGGGGCACCTCCTTCACGCTGGGGATAGTGGGCCTGGCTGCGCTGATAGTCGGCCTCATCGTCAGCTCCGGCTTCCTGGTCGTGGCGGGCTCCATCGTGCTGGCCGTGGGCATTGTATTGTTCATTTTGAGCAGCTTATAATACAGCACTCACCTGATGACGCAAAAGGCCCCGGCACTCCCACATGCCGGGGCCTTTTGCAAATTGCCTCGTGCCGGGCAGGGTACAGAGCTGGTCCCGCTCCCGGGTCTCCGGGCCGGTCCTACCTTTGGCACCTGCTTATGTCTGCTTCCCCGTCCGCCACGCTCCTCATTCAAACTGCCTTCATCGGCGACGTCATCCTGGCCACGGCGCTGGTTGAATACCTGGCGCAGCACGAGCCCGCCGCCCCGCTCGATGTACTGGTGCGACGCGGTAACGAGGGCTTACTAGTGGGTAATCCGCACATCCGGCGGGTGCTTATCTGGGACAAAAAAAACCAGAAATACCCCAACTTGCTGCGGCTGCTGCGGCAAATCCGACGGGAAAACTATCATCAGGTAATCACGTTGCAGCGCTTCGCCAGCACGGGCTTCCTCACGGCCTTTTCGGGGGCGGCGGTACGGGCGGGCTTTACCGAAAACCCGTTCAGCCGGTTCTTTACGCGGCGCGTGCCGCACGTTATCGGCGATGGCACGCACGAGGTAGCGCGCAATCTTTCGTTGATTAAAAATTATGAATTAAAAATTAAAAATGAGCTTGCGGCCAGTTCTCAAGGGGATGAGGAAGGCAGCGCTAACTTTTTTAATTCTTCATTTTTAATTGCTAATTCCCTCCGCCCGCGCCTCTACCCCACCCCAGCCGACGAGGCCGCCGCTGCCCCCTACGCGGCCGTGGGCGAGTACGTGTGCCTGGCCCCCACCTCGGTGTGGTTTACCAAGCAGTATCCCGAGGAAAAATGGCTGGAGCTACTGGCCGCGCTGCCCGCGGGCCTACCGGTGTACCTGCTCGGTGGCCCGCCCGACGCGGCCGCCTGCGAGCGGCTGGCCCAGGTGGCCAACCGGCCGGGGCTGGTCAACCTGGCGGGTAAGCTCTCGCTGCTGGCCTCGGCGGCGCTCATGCGCGGGGCGGTGCTCAACTACGTCAACGACTCGGCCCCGCTGCACCTGTGCTCGGCCGTAGATGCGCCGGTGTGCGCCATTTTCTGCTCCACGGTGCCCGCGTTCGGGTTTGGACCACTGAGTACGTTTGCCCGCATCGTGGAGCATCCGGGGCCGCTGGCCTGCCGGCCGTGCGGGCTGCACGGGCACGCCCGCTGCCCGCTGGGGCACTTTCGCTGCGCCCGCGAAATCGATACTGCGCAGCTACTTGCGGCGCTGGCCGAGGCGCAGACCCGGCGAAATACGCTGGATGTAGCGTAAGCTTCAGCTTGCGAGCGAGCGTAGCGAGCAATTACGTTGGCAGGCGTTCGCTCACGTGGTTGCTCGCTGGTGCTCGCAAGCTAAAGCTCACGCTACATTCCGTACGGGATACCAAAAATGGCTGATTATGCGTATCTTACTAGTATGGACCGCATCTATCACCTCCTCGCCGAACACTGGCACCTGAGCCAGGCGCAGTACTGGCACCTGCACCTGCTCAGCTCGGTACTTCTGGGCCCCTC
>CAJYVK010000400.1 GCA_913778455.1 uncultured Hymenobacter sp.
GCTGGATGAGGAAGAGCAGGGTGCCCGCGCCGGGCGTTTCCACGGTTTGCGAGTTGATGATGCGCGTGCCCTTGAACGTGGCAGTTACTACTTGGTGCGGCTGGTCGGCGGTGGTTTGCTGCACCAGCTGGCCCAGTAAATCGGCCTGCGCGTGCGCGGTAGTAGCGAGCAGCGGGCTTAGCAGCAGGCCCGTCAGGCAGGCGCTTGCGTAGCGAGTTAACTTCATGATTGGCAAGGAAAAAGGCTGGGGAGAAGTTATTGCGGGGCACAGTCGAGGGCCACTTGCACGTGCGCCACTTTGGCTACCTGGCTGCGCACCAGCAGCGGGATGGTGATGTTGTAGTCGGCCGGGGCGACGTCGAACTGGGCGTGGGCCAGCAGCCGCCCGCCCCGCAGCTCCAGGGTGGCGGGTACCGCGATGGAGTGCGTCACGCCGTGGATGGCCAGCTCGCCCGTCACTTGCACCGAGTGCGGGCCGGGCGTGGCTAGCTCGGCCGGGCTGCCGCCCGTGAAATGGCCTTTGAACGTAGCCAGTGGGTACTTTTCCGATTCGAGGTAGTTCTCGTTGAAATGCACCTGCATCAGCGTGCGCTTGAACTTGAAGCCGGCCACGGGCACGGCAAAGGCCAGCTGCGCGGCGGGCAGGTTGAGCACGGCCGCCGTGGTTTGGTTGGTGGCCTCGATGTCTTCGAGTGGGCTGCTCGCCTCGAAGCGAACCTGCCCCGACTTGGTGGCGAAGACGGTGGGGCTGGTGCGCGGGGCCGCCAGGGTCGCCGCCAGTCCAATGCAGAGTAGTAGCTTCATGCGCTAGGAGAAAAATAAAAAGTGGAAAAGGCGGCCTAGTTATTCAACCGGCCCGCATCGACCCAGCCCTTAATGCGGGCGATGTCGCAGTCAGAGAGCTTGGCCCCGCCCTTAGGCATGGCGCTGAAGCCTACCTCGTGCCGGATGACGCCCAGTAACGTGTTGCCAGGCAGCCGCGTCAGGGCCTGGTAGGTGCTCAGGTCGATGCCGCCGCCCCGCGTCTGAAACGCTGCGCCGTGGCACCCCCGGCAGCGGGCATCCAGAATGGGCGACACAACCGCCGCGTAGGTCGGGGGCGCGGGGTCGTTGCAGGGATTGGTCGTGGAGCCGGAGCCCGGCGAGGGGCTTACCGGACTAGGGTCGGGGCCGTGCGAGTACGTGCAGCTAGTAGCCAGCGCGAGCACGGCCAGCCCCAGACCGCGCCACGCAGTGGCCGAAAAAGAGGGAGTAGACATGAGAAAAATGCAGAATGTGGCGAGGGAAAAGGTGGTGAAGCTAATTTTTATACTTTAATAATGTAATTATTTTTTGCTAAGCAAGCTAGTAGCCACACGAGCAAAACCCGTGGGAGGCAGCGCACCGAAAAATGGTAATGCCCGCCGCTGGGCTAGCGGGCCGCCGACCCGCGTAGCAGGCCGTACTTGAGCGAGAAGAAAACGCCGGCGCTTTGCAAGCGCACGGCCCCGTAACCGACCCCGCCGAGGGGTAGCTTCAGGTAGGGCTCCGCTTGGAGCGCCCAGCGCTGATTGAGGCGCTGCTCGTAGCCCACACTCAGGTTCAGCACCTGGAAGGGGTGGTTGGAATAATTCACAAACTGCCAGTCCGAGCTGCGGGGCTTGCCGCCCACCTCGTAGTTGTAGGTGTAATCTTCGCGCCGCATAAAAAGCGACGAGAGGCCGCCGCTCACGAAGGCCCGTCGCTGGGAGCCTTGCCACACATCGTAGCGCAGGTTGAGAGGCACGTCGATGATGCGGCAGCTGGCCGTCACGTCGTTCAGCAGCCAGGTGCTGGGCCAGGCGGCGGCCAGGCGGTAGTCGCTACCGGCCGCCGCGTAGTGCTTGATGGCTTGCAGGTAGCCGGCGCTCAGGCGCCAGCGTGCTGCCAGCCGGTATTCAATTTCAATACCCCCGCTGCCCCCTACGCCGGTGCCGCGCTGCCGCACCGCGCTCAGCTCGGGCGCGGCCAGCAGGCCGATGTGTAAGCGGTACAGGTTGGTTGGCAAGGGCGTGGGTCGCGGCAGTGAATCGAAGGGCGTCACGCGGGCCAGGGGCAGGGTGGCGGGCAGGGAGTCGGGCCCCCAGCTTGGCCAGCCGGTGCCCGCCAGTAGCGCTACGGCCTGGGGCGGCTGCTCAATTCTGGCTTGCGGTAGGGTCGGTGGGTGGGCAAAGTAGGCAGACTGCCCTTGTGCCGAAGCATGCGCGCCCGTAGCAAGCCCCGCGCGATAAGCTGCCGTCGCGGAGGCTTCACTGGTGGTAGCCTGGGCAGTGCTTCGCCGGTGGGCGTGGCGGCGGGCAGCGGGAGAGGCCAGCGTCGAGGCCAGCCCAAGAGCCGCTACGTGCGTTAGCCGCCGCACTTCAGTTGGGGCCGGGCGGGGCACACGCGTGGTCGGACGGCCCGCCGCCGAAATAGTGCGGAGCCTAGACTGCCTGTACGGAGTGGGCGTAGCCGGGCCAGCCAGCGGGTCAGTCGCTCCCGTAGCCGTCGGGCTGGCGGCTGCTAGCGCGTGGGCGCTGGCTGGCGAGCCCCGCTCAGCTACTCCGCCGCGTACTAGGCGGGCGGAGGCGTGTGAGGCAGCAAGATGTTCTTTAGGAAAGAGTTGGTTGTGGGTTCGAGTGGCGAGCGACGCGGTTCCGGCTTCGTTCTTGGCCAACTGCTGCCGGGCCTTAGTGCCCGTCCCCAGCGGGAGCAGGGACGACCGGTGGCTGCGCGAGGGGGCATTGCTCACGCTCTTTGTAGCGGCGCTGCTGGCCGTGTCCGACATGGCGCGGGGCGCTGCTGCCGGCCGACCAGCAGCGCTGGCTACTACCACCGAGGCGGAGGGAGAAGCTGGCGTTGTAGAAACTACGTTGGCACTGGCTCCAGGACCGGCCAATGGCGCAGTCGAGGAAGAAGTTGGCGCTGCGGAAGCTACACCTGGCTTAGGCGATTTGGCGGTAGGCGCGGTGGGCCAGGAAGTAGATTTTGCGGTAACTATTGCTGCACGAATAGCCTGGCTCCCCGCTGGCAGCTGCGGCGAAGCGGCCGCCAGCCGCCGGGCGGGCTCGGGCGTCGGGCTGGGCAAGCCCATCGTGGGGGCGGCTGGGCCGGTAGCCCAGCGGCGTAGAGTAGGCTGATA
>CAJYVK010000401.1 GCA_913778455.1 uncultured Hymenobacter sp.
ACGTCATGGCTTGGCACGAGTTACGCTGCGCTAAACTCGCGCCAGTAACCAGGCCAGCAACCGGTAGCTTAAGTATAGATTTAAAACGGCACCACCACCTTCAGCCCCACATTACGCCCAGGGTTGAAGAGACCCAGCCGGCCCGTGGGCGAGGCCGCGTAGTATTCGAAATACTTGAGCCGGCTCAGATGCGATTGGTAAGCGGTATTCAGCACGTTATCAACCTGAAAGAAAACCTGCACGGCGTCGCGGCCGGCTGGGGTGCGCCAGGTGGTTCCCGCGCCCAGACCCAGCAGCACGTAGCCGGCGGTGGCCGTTTCGGCCCCGTCCACGGCGTAGAAGCGGTTTTGGCGGGCGGCCCCGTCGAGGGCGAGGCGCAGGTAGGTGCCGGTGAGGCGGCGGCCGGCGCGGCTGGGTGCGGTGAGGCGCAGCTCGGTGCGGGCCTGGGCGGGCGGCATGAGCGGCAGGTAGCGGGCGGCCTCCCCCACCCGCTCGCGCAGGCCGGGGTTGTCGTTGAGGCCCACCACGAGGGCCGCGCCGCTACGCCAGCTCAGCCAAGGCAGGGCGGCGGGGTGCAGGTTGACGCTCAGCTCGCCGCCGTAGAGGCGGGCGGCGGCCTGCTGGTACTGGTAGGTCGCGTTGCCGGGCACCACCTCCACGGGCTGGCCCTGAGCGTCGAACAACCGCGCCTGGTAAATGAAGTTATTCACGTAGTTGTGAAAGACCTCGGCGCTGGCCTCCCACTGCTTGCCCTGCCACAGCACGCCGATATCTTCTTGCAGCGAGAACTCGGGCTGGAAGTCGCGGTTGCCCAGGTACACGATGTGCGCGCCGGGGTCGAGGCCATTGGAGCCGATTTCGGGAATGTTGGGGGCGCGGTAGCCACGGGCCACGTTGGCCCGCAACACTAGGCCCGCGCCCAGCGCGTAGCTGCCGCCCAGGCTGGCCGACAGCCCCCGGTAGCTGTGTCGGAAGGCTGCGAAGGGTCGGCTGGCTCCCAGCGCATTGGCCCCACTGGCTTCGTCGAAGCCCGTAACGGAGCTGGGAGCCACGTAAAAATCATCCCAGCGTACCACGCGGGTATCGTAGCGCAGCCCGCCCGTGAGCTCCAGCGCCCCGAAGGTCTTCTTAGCTACCCCAAAGCCCCCAATATCAAACAGCCGGTAGGCTGGAATGGGAAAATCCGTGGCGTTGAGGTGCTGGTTGGCTTGGCTCATGCCGTTGGCCCCGGCCGTGAGCTCCACGCCGTGCCAGGCGGGCAGCAGGTAGCGGGCCTCGTAGCTGGTAGTAGTGAGGCGCAGGTCGAGGCCCGGCTGATTGGGCGCGGTGGGGTGATTGAACTCCTGGCGGTGGTTTTGCTGCACGCCCAGCAATAGGCGCAGCTCGCCCGCACCGAGCTTGACCTCGCCGCTGCCGAACGCCCGGTAGTGCCGGATGTGCTGGCGCAAGTCGCCGGTGGCGTAGCTGCGCAAGTCACTTTCGCTCACTACCGGCCGATGTTGAACGTCATCCTGATCGCTTTCGAGCACCTGCCGGGTAAAAGCACGGCTGAGCGAGTCGCGGCTGCCGTCGGGAATTTCCTGGTGGTTGTCGTAGGTCGTGAGCCAGAGACGGGCGCCGCCCCAGCTTTTTTGCAGGCCCACCATACCAGTCAGCGTCAGCTCACGAAAGCCGGTGTTATACACGAGGCCGTCCACGGCGTTGCGGTAGTCGTGGGCCAGCCGGTGGCTGGCCCGGAAGCTGGTTTGCAGGCCGCTCTTCTGGTAGTTGAGAGCCAGCGACTGGCCCAGCAGGCCGTTCACCGACTGGTACTCGGCCAGGGCCTCGCCGTGCAGCTCGCCGGGCGGGCCGCTGGGCAGGGCGGGCAGCAGATTGACCACCCCAGCCACGGCGTCGGAACCGTAGAGCAGACTGGCCGGACCTTTCACCACCTCTACCCGATCCACGCCGTAGTTATCGACCTCGATGCCGTGCTCGTCGCCCCACTGCTGCCCTTCCTGGCGCAGGCCGTTGAAGAGCGTGAGCACCCGGTTGTAGCCCAGCCCCCGAATAAACGGCTTGCTGATGTTGGGGCCGGTCGTGACGGCGCTCAGCCCCGGTACCCCGCGCACGGCCGCGTCGATGGCGTTGGTGCTGGCGTTCAGGCGCATTTCGCGCTGGCTTAGCGCCGCAATGGGCACCGGCGAGCGGCGCAGCTCAGTGGCCCGGCCCACGCCCGTTACCACTACTTCGGCCAGCTTTTTTTCGGCGGCTTGCAGCTTAATGATGAGCGGCGCGGCCAGCGGTAGCGTCACGCTCGGGCTGGCCGGGGCGTAGCCCACGGCGCTCACTTCCAGGCGCTGCGGGCCGGCTGGCAGTCCGGCCAGGGTGAAGACCCCGGCCCCGTCGGCGGTGGTCCCCTGGTGCGAAGCGGGCACGGCCACGCTGGCGTAGGGTACGGGCTGGCCGGCGGCATCGAGCACGGTGCCGCGCAGCACCTGGGCACGGGCCAGCATGGGTAGCAGCAACAGGCAGAGCAGAAGTTTCTTCATAAAAACTTGGGGTAGAATGCCTGGCCGCCTGGGCAAGGCTCCGCCCGGAGCCAGCTGGGCAGCCGCTTGAAGAAGAGAAAATCAGCGTGAAATCTTTGCCGGGCCTGGAGCAGAGTTACCCGGCTGGGACTACTCCCCGGCTACCGTCTGCCAGAGCAGAAACGCGTTGAGCGCGATGATGAGGCCCGCCACGGCCCAGGCCGTTACGCGCACCCAGGGCCGGTTCACGAACACGCCCATCTTGAGCTTGTCGTTGGTAAACAGCACCAGCGGCACCACGGCAAACGACAATTGCAGCGAAAGCACCACCTGGCTGAATACCAGCAATTGGCCCGTCCCCTTCTCACCGTAGAGAATGGCCACCACCAGCGCCGGCACCACCGCCACCAGCCGGGTAATGAGCCGCCGCACCCAGGGCTTGAGGTGCAGATTGAGAAAGCCTTCCATCACGATCTGCCCCGCCAGGGTACCGGTGAGCGTCGAGCTCTGGCCCGAAGCCAGCAAAGCCACGGCAAACAGCACGCTGGCCGCGCCCGCCCCCAGCACCGGCGTAAGCAGCTTGTGGGCATCGGCGATGTCGGCCACGTCCTCGTGGCCCTTGCCGTGAAAGGCCGCGGCGGCCGTCACCAGAATGGCGGCGTTGATGAAAAAGGCCAGAAACAAGGCCACCGTGCTGTCGATGGTGGCAAACTTGATGGCCTGGCGCTTACCGGCCTCAGTGGGCTCGATCTGCCGCACCTGCACGATGCTGCTGTGCAGGTACAGGTTGTGCGGCATCACGGTAGCCCCCAAGATGCCGATGGCCACGTAGAGCATGCCGGGGTTGGTCACTACTTCGAGCTGCGGCACCAGGCCCCGGGCCAGCCCCAGCCAGTCGGGATGCGAGGCGATAATCTCGTAGAGAAAGCAGGCGAAGATGAGAAAAATAAGCCCCGCTACCAGGCTTTCTATCAGCTTAAAGCCCTTGTTCTGCATGAGCAGCACCAGCAGCACGTCGAGGGTGGTGATGGCTACGCCCCAGGGCAGCGGCAGGCCGAAGAGCAGGTTGAGCGCAATGGCCGAGCCGATAACTTCGGCCAAGTCGCAGGCCGCGATGGCAATTTCGCAGAGCAGCCACAGCGCGATGGCCACGGGCTTGGAATAATGGTCGCGGCAGGCCTGGGCCAAGTCGCGGCCCGTTACGATGCCCAGCTTGGCCGCCAGGTGCTGCAAGAGCATGGCAAACAAGTTGGAAATCAGAATCACACTCAGCAGCGTGTAGCCGAAGCGGGCACCGCCGGCCAGGTCGGTAGCCCAGTTGCCGGGGTCCATGTAGCCCACGGCCACCAGCAGGCCCGGCCCCCAATAAGCTCGAAATCGCTGCCAGAAGCTGGCCCCCGCTCCTGGCATCGGGATGCTGGCGTGGACTTCGCTGAGCGAGGTGCCCCGGCGGGCGTGCCGCCAACCCGGCTCGGGGCCAGCCGGTGCAGCGGTAACGGGTGAGGTAGAGGTAGCGGTAGGTAGCAACGTATTACGAATCAAGAACTGAAACAAAGGTAAGAAGATTTTTAGGCTAACCTAAAAATATTTTTAAACCACCCTAAATACTGCCTTTTCCGTAAAAAAGTTGCCCGCTGTAGGGTAAGCTTCAACTTGCCCGGCATAAGGCGGGTCGCGGCTCACCTTGCACCAGGCAAGCTGAAGCTTACCCTACCTGGTGCGACCTTTGTGGGCCTTAGTCTCTTTTGTATGCCAGCATCTCCCGGCCTCAAGCGCCGCCTGGGCCTGCTTTCCCTCGTGGTGAGCATTGGCTTGGTACTCACCAAGTTTTACGCCTACCGCCTCACGCGCTCGCAGGTAGTGCTCACCGATGCCCTCGAAAGCATCATCAACGTGTTTACGAGTGGCTTTGCCCTATATAGCCTTTACCTGGCTGACCAGCCCAAGGACGAGAACCACCCCTACGGCCACGGCAAAATCGAATACCTGAGCATTGGGTTCGAGGGGGCGCTCATTATCAGCGCGGGCGCGTTCATCTTGTTTGACGCCACGCGCTCGCTGCTGCACCCGCACCCGGTACATAAACCCGATTTTGGGGTAGTGCTACTGGCGGGCACGGCCCTGATCAATTTCGGGCTGGGGCTGTGGCTGGTGCGGGCCGGGCGGCGGGTGCAGTCGGTGGCGCTGGTGGGCGATGGCAAGCACCTTTACCTCGACGCCCTTACGAGCATCGTAGCCTCGACGGTACTGGTGCTGGTGCACTTTACCGGTATCACGCGCCTCGACGGCGGCGCGGCGCTGGTACTAGGGGCGTTTATTCTGTACAATGGCTACCAACTGGTGCGTAGCGCCGTGAGTGGTCTCATGGATGAGAGCGACCTGGCTACCGTGGCCGAGGTAATTGCCGAGCTTCAGCGCCTGCGCCGCCCCAGCTGGATCGATGTGCACAACCTCCGCGTGCAGCGTTACGGGGCCAACCTGCACATCGACTGCCACATGCAGATGCCTTACTACTTCTCCTTAGAGCGCATCCACACCGAAATTCACGAGGTGGAAGAGCTTATCCGCGCCCGCTTCGCGGCCGTGGAAGTCGAGATGTTTGTGCACGCCGACCCCTGCTCCTACGCCGCGTGCTCGCTCTGCCACATGCCCGACTGCCCAGTCCGCCACCACGCCTTCCAACAAGAAGTCGAGTGGAACATCCACAACGCCGTCAAAGACGAGCGGCATCATTTAGCGAGGTGAGATGGTAGTGGTGAAATGGTGAGGTGGTGAGATAGTGAGCGATAAAATGGTGATTTTTTAGGCCAGATTAGTATTCACTGGTTTGCCATTTCACTACTTACCATTTCACTACTCACCACCTCACCGCTACTTAGCTGGGCTAGTCCACTTACTGTCTTTCACTCGAAAGCGCCAAGGGAGCGCTACGGCTTCATCGCCAGCGTATTCCAAGCCCACGCGGGAGCTGGCAATGGTGTTGTCAGCGGGGATGCTTTCGTCTGCGTCTTCGAACCAGATGTGCGGGCCGGTGACCAACTCCCCGTTGAGGGCCGGCGTGAGGCCCAGCGCCTGGCTCAGCACGCCGGGGCCGGCGGTGAGGTTACGGGCCACCTGGGCCAGCCCCCGACGCCGCAGCATCACGTCCAGGCCCACGAGCGGCTCGATGGCCCGGATGAGCACCGCGTCGGGGTGCGCGGCATCGTTCACGGTGATGTTGAAGAGCGTATGCACCCGGTAAACGGTGTATAAATACGCGTGGCCGCCGGGCTGGTACAGCGCCTGGGCCTGCCGACGCTTGCGCTCCCAGTGCAGCGTAATGCTAGGGTCGCCCTCGTGCCGGTATGCCTCGGTCTCGACAATGCGCACACCCGTCACCTCTCCATCGAGACGAGTAAATACGTGCTTACCCAGCAGCTCGCGGGCCACCGTCAGCACGTCGGCACGCTCAAAAAATCGCAGATTTAACGGATTCAACGGATTGCGCGGATACGCCCGCCTGCCTACAGCGGCGGGCTGACTACAGAATTACGTACCCCTTACGCATTTAGCGCAGCTCCAGCCGAGCTACCGGTCTGCCAACTTCACCCACCCCGAGCCTCACCACTAGCCCGCCGGAGACGAGCGCATCCGCGCAATCCGTTAAATCCGTTAAATCTGCGGTCTATCTTTGTAGGGCCACGGTGACTGAATTGCTTAGTTGAGATTTGGTTGAAAAGGGAATCCGGTTTGAAGCCGGGGCTGTCCCCGCAACTGTACGCGCTACATCGGGGTGGGCACCCTACGCCACTGCCAGCCACGCTTATCACCTTGGTAAGCAGCCGGTGGGAAGGCCGCCCACCCGGCAGCGCAAGCCAGGAGACCTGCCAGGGCACCCAGTAGGTTCAGCGCTCGCGGAGGACGAGCGGAGAACGGCCGCCTTGTGCCCGGTGGTGCCTTCGCGGCGCTCCGAGCGGCGTGGTGGCCGGCCTCAGCCCCGACGCGGGTGGCGGCTTCGGCCACTACTTCCCGACGGGGTTTTGGACTGAATTTTCGCTTGAAAATTTAGTTCGCGTTGGTTTTCAATTTTTTCCAAATAGCCTTTTATCGCCCAGCGGGCGGGTGCCTACTCGGTGCCTTGGCGGTACTGTTGGCTACCAGCCCCGCCGCCCGCGCCCAAGCGCCGCGCCCCGACACGCTCACGACCCGTGCGCACCGGCTGCCCGAGGCGCGGGTTCGAGCCGTGCGGCCGAGCCGCTTCGCGGTGGGCACGGCGCAGTGGGCCGTCGATTCGCTGGCGCTGAGCCAGTACCGCGCCGGCACCGTGGCTGATGCGCTGGCCGCCCGCACGCCAGCATACATCAGAAATTACGGGCCGGGGCAGCTGGCGTCCATCAGCCTGCGGGGTACGGCGGCGCGGCACACGGCCGTGCTTTGGAACGGCTTCAACATCAACCTGCCCACGCTGGGGGAGGCTGACTTCAACCTACTGCCCCTCAATGGTCTGCGGGAGGTGGTGGTGCAGCCCGGGCCAGCCGCTGCGCTTTACGGCAACGGGGCCATCGGCGGCACGGTACTGCTCGATACCAGTCCCGACTTCAAGACCAGCCGCCTGCGGGCCACGGCGCAGGGCGACCTCGGTGCCTGGGGCCAGCGCGGCGGCAGCGCCACGGTGCAGGCCGCCGGGGGCCGGGTGGCCGTCCGGGCCGCGGCCAGCTATCGCCAGGCCGACAACGACTACCCCTACCTCAACCCCGAGGTGAGCGGCCTCGTGCGCCGCTACGCGACCAACGCTGCACTACTGCACCAGTGGAGCCTGAGCCAAGACGTAACGCTGCGGCTGGGCGCGGCCGGTGAGCTCACGGCCGGCACCTGGCTCACCGATGTCGACCGCCAGATTCAAGTGGCGGCCGGCGCGGCCAACGACCACGCCCGCGAGCGCGACCAGAGCCGCCGCCTGCTGCTGGGCTACCGCCAAGTGCTGGCCAACGGTGGCCAGTGGGCCGCGCGGGCGGCGTGGTTTGAGGATGTGCTCGACTACAATTCCGACCAGGTGGCCCGCAGCAACTCGGCAGTGCAGACCACCCAGGCCCAGGGCGAATACACCCGGCCCGTCGGCGGCCGCGCCACGCTACGGCTCGGGGCCGAGGCGCAGCACTTTGCGGCTGTAGTAGACGGCTACGGGGGGGCCATCGGCGAAAACCGGGGAGCGGCGTTCGCCCTGTTGCGCTACGACCCACGGGCTAGCCTGCGCCTAACGGGCAACCTGCGCCAAGCGCTGCTCCCGGCTGGGCTGGCTCCGCTCACCCCCACGGCGGGGGCCGAATGGGATATTTTCTCGCAGCCTGCGCCGACGCCAGACTCCATTACCAGCTCACCCTCAGTTCCTCACCAGCTCACCCTCAAAGCCAACCTGGCCCGCACTTACCGTGCTCCCACGCTCAACGAGCGCTACTGGCGGCCCGGCGGCAACCCCAACCTGCTGCCCGAGAGCGGCGGGGGCGCCGAGGTAGGGCTGCGCTACCAGCGCGCGCTGAGCCGCGCTACGGCATTCACCGGCGCAGTCACGGCCTACTCCCAAACCGTAAACGAATGGGTACAGTGGCTGCCGAACGAGCGCGGCATCTACACCCCGCGCAACCTGCGCCAGGTGCGCAGCCAGGGCCTGGAAGCTGCGCTGGAGCTGCGCTACGGCCGGGGCCGCTACGCGGCGCACGGGCGGGCCCGCTACGCCTTCACCTCCACCCAAAAGACCCAGGGAACTCCCGACGACCCCGACCCCACCGGCCAGCAGCTAGCCTTCGTACCGCTGCATCAACTATCCCTCAGCCTCGACCAAACGTGGGGGTCGTGGCAGCTGTGCACTACGCTGGGCCGAACCGGCCTGGTGTATGTCGATAATTCGGGGCTTGGCTACCTGCCGGCCTATTGGCCCCTGGCCGCCACGGCGGGCTACACCCTGCGCGGGGCGGGGCCGCTGGCTTTTACGGCTTTGGTTCAGGGCAGCAACCTACTCAATCTCAGCTACTACACCTATTCGGCCCGGCCAGCCCCGCCGCGGGCGCTGCTGGTCAGCCTGCGTGTGGGCTGGCGCTAGGCTCCGCCTGTACAAGCATTTTTCAACTATCCCACTCTTTTTCCTACATGAAAAATCTGTCTTCCTTTTACTTACGGCCGGTGGCAGCCCTGGCAGCTGGCAGCTTATTGTTGGCTAGCTGCGAATCGAAGCGCGACCAAGTAGCTCCCACGCCCACTGGTCCCGGCACCAACGTGTACATCACCAACGAGGGTGCCCTTACCAAATCGACAGCTTCGGTTTCGTTCTTCGACAAGACCACCAAGGCCGTGACGCCCGATATTTTTCAGGCGGTCAATAAACGGACGCTGGGCGACGTGGTGCAGTCGATGACGGTGTACAACAACACGGGCTATGTGGTCGTCAACAACAGCAATACGGTGGAAGTAGTAGCGCTACCGGGCTTCACGTCGGTGACGACCATCAGCAGCGTAGTGCAGCCTCGCTACATGGTGACCTCCCCCACCGGCAAGGGCTACGTAACGGAATGGGCGAGCGCCACGGCGGGCCGGGTGTCCATTATCGACCTCGCCACCAACACCGTGACGGGCACCCTGCCCACTGGCCGTAACCCCGAAAAGCCCTTATGCTACAACGGCTTCGTGTACGTGCCTAACTCTGACGAAAACACGCTGACCGTAATCGACGTGGCGCAGGGCAAGGTGACGAACACTCTCACGGTGAGCGACGGCCCGAGCAGTCTGGCAGTGGATAAGAACGGCAACATCTGGGTGCTGTGCGAGGGTATTACCAAGTACGATCCCAATACCTTCGCCGTGATCTCCTCCACCCCCGGGGCGCTCATCCGCTTCGCGCCAGGTAATCCCACGGCACAAGCCAAGCTGCCCTTTACCACGGGTTCGCCCAGCAAGCTACGCATTAGCTCAGCCGGCGATCAGCTTTATTACACCCTCGGCAAGAGCGAGTACCGCATGGACGTAACGGCCAGCAGCCTCCCCACGACGCCCTTTATCAGCCGCAGCTTTTCGGCGCTTTTTGCCTTCTACGGCTTCGATGTTGATCCTAAGGACAACACGCTCTACGTACTCGACGCCTCGTTTACGGGGGCCAGCAAGCTAATCCGCTACAACTCCAACGGCACCCGCCTCGACTCAGTAGCTACCAACGTAGGCTCCAACGGCGCGGTATTCTACTAAATGCCGTTGAGTGTGTATTAAAAAAGCCGCCCATCGGGGCGGCTTTTTTAATTTCGAATTGGGCGACTGCTTAGTCGGCGATGCCGTCGTGGTTGCGGTCCACGGCGCGGTCGGCCGCCTTATAAATCTGTTTGCCGGTGGGGCGGCGGGCGGTATCGCGGGCGAGACCGGCGGCCAGCGAGTCGCCGTTGCTGGCATTGGGCCCGGTGGGGTCGCCGCTTTCGTGGCTCACGCGCGAGGGCTCGCTATCGGATTCGCGGGCTTTGGCGGAGTCTTTTTCGACGTTGGTATCACCGTCTTTGGTACCGGAGCTGCAAGAGGCCAGCGGCAGGGCCAGCACGGCGAGCAGCCCGAGGAGGCGTAGGGAGCGAGTCATGGGGGAGAAAAAAGTGCGCGCCGCACGGGCGGCCAGTGAAAGGATAAAGAAGAACGAATACAGGCATGCTGACTGGGCAGCGCTATCCTTGGCCTAGTACCGCAAAAGGCGGCCGCAGGTTGCTGGTGAGCGCAGTTGCGGCGCGGGCGGTAAATTTGCCCGATGGCCCGCTCCTCCCTCCCTGCTCCTACGCCTGCGCTACGCCGCCGCCTGGCGGCCTACCCCTGGCGGCGGGTAGCCCTACTGGCTGGGGCAAGCTTTATCCTCAGCCTCAGCCTAGTAGGCTATCTCTTCGGGCTGAGCGACCGGTTCTTTGGACGGTTCTTCGCCGCCTTTTTCATCGGATTTTCCCTGCTATCCGTTACTTTTCTGGCCATAATCCCGTTTATTGGCTGGGCTACTACCCATTGGTTTGGCAAAGGCTGGTCGGGAGGCGCTACGCCGGCCCCGGCGCGGGCGACCCGCTCGGCCGCCAGCCGCCCGGCTTCTGCACGTCGTTCCACCACTTCATCTTAGTTACTATTCCGTGAAAACTAATCTGCTGCACATCAAAAATATGGTTTGCCCGCGTTGCGTCGAGGCGGTTCAGAACTTGCTGGTGAAGGCTGGCTACGAGCCTACCAAAGTGACGCTGGGCCAGGCTCAGCTCGCCCCCGGTACGCCCGTCGACCCCCGCGTGGTGGCCCCGCTGCTGCGCGAAGCCGGCTTCGACGTGCTGCTCGACCGCGCCGAGCAGCTTACCGAGCAAATCAAGGCTGTGCTGCAAGAATACCTCGAACACCTGCGCACCGCGCCGGCCCCGCTCACTACGTCGGCCTTCCTGGCCGACCGCTTTGCCACTACCTACTCGCACCTGAGCAAGGTGTTTTCGCGCACCGCCAATCTCACCATCGAGAAGTACCTCATTCGCATGAAGATAGAGCGCGTGAAAGAGCTGCTCAGCTACGGCGAGATGACCTTGGTACAAATTGCCGACCAGCTGCGCTACAGTTCGGGCCAGCACTTGAGCAACCAATTCCGGCAAGTGACCGGCCGCTCGGTAAGCGAGTTCCGGCGCCTGATGCAGCCCCAGCGGCTCTCGCTCGACTCGCTTAATTAGCGGTGAAGCGGTGAGATCAGTGAACTAGTGAGAAGGTGAGTTGCGCTAGGAGAGAACAGCTGATAATTTGGCTGATTTTCTTCGGTTCGACTCACCTTTTCACTAGTTCACTATTTCACCGCTTCACCATTTCACTAGCTCACCACCTCACCGTAAGCTCGGCACGCTTCCAGGCATTCCTGGCAGGCTTGGGCGCACTGCTGGCAGTGGTCGTGCTGGTGCTTGGCGCACTCGTCGTGGCACTTTTGACAGAGCTCGATGCACTCTTTCATCACGTGCGGGGCGTGGGGCGAATTGCGGGCGACGAAGGCGGCCGTGAGCCGACAGATGTCGGCGCAGTCGCGGTCGAGGCGGATGCAGGGCACCATCATTTTCACGTCGTCTTCGTGAAGGCAGGCATCGGCGCAGTATTCACAGGCGGCCACGCAGCGGGCCAGGGCGTCGAGCAGGGAACGGTTGTCAGCGGGAGCGTTTTTCATAAGATGAAGTAGAATAAGAGCTTGCCAGGAAGCGGCCGGCTCTTTTTGCTTTACGCGCTCGGCCATGAAAAAGGCGGTATAAAGTGCGGGCCTGCAAAGTGCAAAATATTGGGCTGCCCCATTCAAAGCCAAAATTGTGTACGCTTTTGATCCGAAACTTGCTGGGTCAGCGCACTACTGGCGGCTGGCTTCTCTCGTTTAATGAGCAGTTGATTAACTGCGCCCTTTCGTGAGAAAAATTATCTACTCGCTTGCCCTGACTGCTTTTGCTACTGCACCGGTCCTGGCCCAGCACGACCACCACGCCATGCCCGGCATGGCCGCGCCGCCCGACACCGCGCACCACCACCGCGCACACCCCATGCCCGGCATGGCGATGGATAGCGCGGGCGGCATGCACATGGGCAGCATGAGCCACGCCTACTCGCGCCACTTACCCATGAGCCGCAACGGCTCGGGCACGGCCTGGAATCCCGACCAGACGCCCATGTACATGTGGATGCAGCACAAGGGCCCCTGGATGCTGATGTACCACGGCAGCGCCTTCGGCCGCTATACCAGCCAGAACTTCAACCACGCCAACGGGCGCGGCCACGCCAACGCCGTGGACGGTCCCAACTGGCTGATGACCATGGCCCAGCGCCCCGTAGGCGAGCGCGGCCTGCTCAACCTCACGCTCATGGTCAGCCTCGACCCGCTTACCGAGACGCGGGGCGGCTACCCGCTGCTGTTTCAAACTGGGGAGAGCTATAAAGGCCAGCCGCTCATCGACAAGCAGCACCCGCACGACCTCATCTCGGGGCTGAGCGTGGGCTACACCCACGCCTTTTCGGACGACGTGGACCTGACGGCCTACCTCGGCTACCCCGGCGAGCCGGCGGTGGGGCCGGTAGCATTCATGCACCGCATTTCGGCCATGCCCAACCCCGACGCGCCGCTGGCCCACCACTGGACCGACGCTACCCACATTACCTTCGGCGTGGCGACGCTGGGGCTGCGCTACAAGCAGTTTAAGCTGGAAGCCAGCAACTTCACCGGCCGCGAGCCCAATCAGTACCGCTACGACTTTGACCGGCCCCGCGCCGACTCCTGGGCCGCCCGCCTCAACTGGAACCCCAGCCGCGAGCTGGCCCTGCAAGTGAGCCGGGCCTTCATCAAAAGCCCCGAAGATCTGCACCCCGACGACAACGTGACCCGTACTACGGCGTCGGTGCTGCACAGCCGCAGCTGGGGTGAGCGCCGCTACCTCGCCTCCGCACTGGTGTGGGGCCTGAACGAGGGCCACGGTGCCCACGGCGAGCACGCCGTACTGGCCGAAACCAACCTCACCCTGGGCCGCCCTACGTTTTACGGCCGCTACGAATTTGTGCAGAAAGACAGTGAGGAGCTGAGTTTTTACCCCTCTACCCCGCCCGGCGAGCCGCTGCGCGAGCGGTTGTTCAACGTCAACGCGCTCACGCTGGGCGCGAGCTATCGGCTGGCCAGCCTCGGCGGCCCACGCGGCCCCGAGCTGAGCGTGGGCGGGCAGCTCACGGGGTATTTTATTCCGCAGGAATTGCAGGCCGACCGCTACTACGGCGTGGTCGGCTACGTGGGGCCGGGCTACGGCCGGCTGCCGCTTTCGGCCTCGGTATACGTGCGCCTCAACGCACCCTGGATGACGATGGGCCGGATGTAGCGCGAGCTGCTGCCAACAAGTACGGCCTGGGCTATTGCTCACCCCCAGCGGTGCCGTTGCTTGCTCAGCCAACGCGCAGCAGCCAGCTGCCAGCCGGCTGGCTAGCCTCGACAGTTTTTTTAGCACAGCTTGCTACTTTGGCGGGCCTTGCCGGCTCTACCAATTGATGAAGCATACTTTTTTACTGCTACTGGGCTGGCTCGTGCTGCCCACCCTGGCCGCCGCCCAAATGCCAGCCGTTCCGCTCAACCTGGACATGGAGCGGGTGAGCGCCCACGAGCCACTCCCCGCCGGCTGGGTACCAAGCTATTTAAGGCGTGCGCCAGCCCCATTTACCAAGGGCTACCAAGTGGCCATCGACTCAGTGGTGCGCCACGGGGGGCGCTACGCGTTGCGCATTCAGGCTACGGGGCAGCCGCGCACGCCGGGTGAATACGGCGTCGCCGGCTTCGGCCTCCCGACCGCGTTTAGGGGCAAGACCATCAAGCTGACGGGCTTTCTCAAAACCGACCAGGTGCCGCGCGGGACGGCGGGCCTGTGGATGCGCGTCGATGGCTCGGACGGGCCGCTGGCCTTCGACCGGATGGAACGGCAGCCGCTGGCCGGCACCACCGACTGGCAGGAGTTCAGCATCACGCTGCCGCTGGAGGACGACACCCGCGCCGTCTACTTCGGCGGGTTGTTGTTTGACAAGGGCACGCTCTGGCTCGACGATCTGACGCTGACCGTGGACGACCAGCCGCTGGCGCAGGCCCCGCCCAAGGCGATTCGCTACTACAAGGCCGAGCAGGACACGGCCTTCCGCCGCGGCTCGGGCCTGGCGCTCGACAACCTCAGCCCGCAGCAGCTCGACAACCTGGCCGTGCTGGGTCGGGTCTGGGGCTTCGTGAAATACTACCATCCCGCCGTGGCGCACGGCGACTACAACTTCGACGCCGAGCTGCTACGCCTACTACCCAAGGCCCTGGCGGCCAAGGACCGGGACGCCCGTAGCCAGGTGCTGAGCGACTGGCTCACCAGCCTGGGCCCCGTACCGGCCTGCCCCGCCTGCCGCGAGCCCGCCGCCGACACGGTGCGCCTGCTACCCGACCTGGCCTGGCTCACCGACAGCCGCCAGCTCGGCCCCACCCTTAGCCAGCAGCTGGTATACCTACGCCACAACCGCAACCAGCAGGAGCACTACTACGTGCGGCTCACGCCGAATATTAGCAATCCACAGTTTCGGCACGAGATTGCCTACCCCAACCCGGCCACGCCCGATGCGGGCCTGCGCGTGCTGGCCTTGTTCCGGTACTGGAATATGATTGCCTATTACTTCCCCTACCGCTACGCCATCGGCGAGGACTGGCAGGGCGTGCTGCCCGAGTTTTTACCGCAGTTTGTGGCCGCCCGCACCCCCGAGCAGTACCGCCTGGCGGCGCTGGCGCTCATCGCCCGCATCCACGACTCACACGCCGACATTTCTAACGATAACATACTCAACGAATACTGGGGCACCTATCAAGCCCCGCTGTGGCTGCGCTTTGTGGAGGGCCAAGCCACGGTAGCGGGCTACTATGAGCCGTCCCTGGGGGCCGCAACTACCCTCAAGCCGGGCGATGTCATCGTGCAGGTGGATGGCCGGCCGGTGGCCGACTTAGTGAAGGTGAGCCGACTCCTTACCCCAGCCTCCAACGAAGCGGCCCAACTCCGCGACATTGCCCGCAAGCTACTGCGCGGGGCTACGCCGCAGGTGGCCCTGGTGGTACGCCGCGGCGGCCGGGAGTTTCCGGTCACGATGGGCCGCGTGCCCCTCGGCCGGCTCAATCTGGGCGTGGCCAATGGTACCCCCGACTTCAAGGCCCCGGCCTGGAAGCTCCTGCCCGGCAACATCGGCTACCTGGCACTGGGCACCGTCCGCAACGCCGAATTGCCGGCTATCATGGCCAAGGCACAAGGTACCAAGGGCCTGATCATCGACATTCGCAACTACCCGGCCGAGTATGTGGTGCACATCCTCAGCAAGTACTTATTCACTAAGCCGACGCCTTTTGTCCGCTTTAGCGCGATGACTCCCGCGTACCCCGGCGTGTTCAGGTGCAGCCCCCCGATCCAAGTAGAGACTGCGCCAACGGCCGCTCCCGCTTATCCCGGCAAGGTCATGATTCTGGTCGATGAAATTTCGCAAAGCCAGGCCGAATTCACCACGATGGCCCTGCGCACCGCGCCCCGGGCCACGGTGGTGGGCAGCCCCACGGCCGGGGCCGATGGCGACGTGAGCACTATCGTGTTGCCCGGCAACCTCCGCACCCGCATCAGCGGCCTGGGGGTGTACTACCCCGATGGCCGCGAAACCCAGCGCGTAGGCATCGTGCCCGATGTCGAAGTTAAGCCGACCATTGAGGGCCTCAGCAAGGGGCGCGACGAGGTACTGGAAAAGGCCGTGCAACTGATCAAAGCAAAGTAGCGGGAGCTTGCGGATCGGGCCAGCAGCAGCGCGGCCCCGGTGGCCCGGGCGTGGCCCGCAGGTGCGGCCCCCCGGCTGGCCCGGCACCTCGGCCCACAGTAGCGCCTCCGAGAGCGGGCTCACGTCGAGCTGTACCAGGCGCCCGCCGTAGCGCAGCTTATCACTCCCCCCGAGTATCGCGGCGGCCCAGGCTGACGACGCGCCGCAGCCGCTGGGCGTTGCGGATTGACCATTTATTTCCCCGCATCCTGGCCCATCGGGGAGATTACCTGAAACTACGGAGCCCGCCGCGGGGGTACCGGGTTTTCCTGGTGAAACGGCAAAAAACCGGTACGCGGCCTCCGTCTATTCCACCAAAATACTACTAATCAATCTATTGATTATCAGAAATGATAGCTACCGGCCTTGCCTTGTCGTTAAAGCGGGAGACAGTGGTTGCTGACGCAACCGCCCTTTTCCACCCATTATAGTTTACCAAGTCATGGCTACTAACCAGCAAAATCAGCGCGGCGGCTCGTCGGAGCAGCACGCCGAAGCCGGCCGCAAAGGCGGCGAAGCCAACGCCCAGCAAAACCAAGGCAACAGCCAGCGAGGCTTCGCGGGCATGGACGAAGAAGAACAGCGCCGCATTGCCAGTGAGGGTGGCAAGGCGGCCCACGCCAGCGGCCATGCCTACGAGTGGAACTCGGAAGAGGCCCAGGAAGCCGGTCGGAAGGGCGGTGAAGCCAGCCACGGCGGCAACCAGGGCGGTAGCGGCCAGCGCGGCGGCTCGTCGGAGCAGCACGCCGAGGCCGGCCGCAAAGGTGGCGAAGCCAGCCACGGCAGCGGCAATCGCTAGCCGCGCCCACCGCCGGCGCCGGGTTGCGGCAGGCACTGCCTGATTGCCGGCCAGCTAAGCGCCGCAGCCGGCGGCGGTGACACAGCCGGGCACCGGGCCATCATTAAGAAGCCCCCGCGTATTCAACAAACGCGGGGGCTTTTTTTAGGTAACCGATGGGGTTTATACCAGACCTTTAGCCGACAGGTACTCGGCAATCTGCACGGCGTTAGTCGCGGCGCCTTTGCGCAGGTTGTCGGCCACTATCCACATGTTGAGGGTGTTGGGCTGGGTGTCGTCGCGGCGGAGGCGGCCCACCAGCACGGCGTCGCGGCCGTGGCTGTCCTTGGGCATGGGGTAGTGGTTGTTCTGCACGTCGTCGACCAGCTCCACGCCCTCGGTGCGGCGCAGCACGTCGCGCACCTCGTCGAGGTCGAAATCCTGGGCAAACTCCACGTTGACCGACTCGGAGTGGCCGCCCATCACGGGCACGCGCACGCAGGTGGCCGTGACGCGAATGCTGTCGTCGCCCATGATCTTTTTGGTCTCATTCACCATTTTCAGCTCCTCTTTGGTGTAGCCGTTGGGCTGAAACACGTCGATGTGGGGCAGCACGTTGAGGTCGATGGGGTGCGCGTAGGCGGGGTTGCTGGCCGTGTGGCCGGCGCGTTCCTCCATGAGCTGGTCCACGGCTTTTTTACCGGTGCCGGTTACGCTCTGATACGTGCTCACGACAATGCGCTCCGCCTTGTATTTTTTGTGCAAATCGTTCAGCGCCACTACCATCTGGATGGTCGAGCAATTGGGATTGGCAATAATTTTATCGTCTTTCGTGAGCACGTCGGCGTTTACTTCCGGTACCACCAGCTTCTTGCTGGGGTCCATGCGCCAGGCCGACGAGTTGTCGACCACCACCGTACCCACCTCGGCAAACTTGGGCGCGAACTCCAGCGACACGCCGCCGCCGGCCGAGAAAATCGCGATGGCGGGCCGGGCCGCGATGGCGTCTTCCATGCTCACCACCGGGTAGTCTTTCCCTTGAAAATGAACCAGCTGGCCCACCGATTTGGCCGAGGCCACGGGCAGCAGCTCCGTAACGGGAAACTGGCGCTCGGCCAGCACTTTCAGCATCTCGGTGCCCACCAGGCCGGTGGCACCCACTACAGCAATTTTCATTCTAAATACAGTTTGTCAGCACTTTATCTATCCAGCAGCACGCTGGCCAGTGCCGGGCAAATGTCGGAATAAATTTAATTAGCTCGCACGGTGGGCGGTGCTAAATTCTGCTCCGGGCACCGGGCCTGCCCCGTCGCCAAGCTATTTGCCTAGTCGGTTAGCCAAACTTATCGTTTCGCCGTTGAGTCTGCCCGGCGGGGTGGCCGGCTGGCTATGCTCATCCGCTTGGCCACTCGCCGCGTTTTCATTCACCGCCAACCTTCTATTTACCAAACCTTTCTCTTTTCTATGGCTATTAAGCCGAAAACCAAGGGCTTTGCCCACGTCGCCCTGCGCACCACCGACTTTGCCCGTACCAAGGCATTTTACCACGACCTGCTAGGGCTGCCGATAGCCCTTGAAACGCCCGAGATTCTGGGCTTCCTGGTCGGGTCTACCTTTCTCGGCTTTAAAAAGGCCGCGCCCACCCACCCGGGCGGCAACGTCTTCACGCCCTTCAACGTGGGCCTCGACCACCTTGCCATTGCCTGCGAAGACGAGGCCGAGCTGCACCGCGTAGCCGACGCCCTGCAAGCCGCCGGCGTGGAAAATACGGGTATTAAAACCGATACTGTGGTACCCAAGCAGTACGTGGCCTTTAAGGACCCCGACCGCATTTCCTGGGAGTTTTACATGGTGTAGGGGCCGTAGCGGTGGGCGGGTTTGGAGCCTACCCACCGCTAGTAGCAACCGTTAGTATAATTCAACTTTGTGATGCTTATTTGGGGCTAGCTATTAGTAGTCTATTCCTGCATGAAGCATTTCGTACTGCTCCTCTTGTGGCTACCGCTGGCCAGTTACGCCCAGCTCGCCGACTCATTTGCCGACGGCAATTTCACCGCCAACCCCACCTGGACCGGCGACGCGGGCAGCTTTCGGGTGGCCAGCCAAGTGCTGCAAAGCAACGGCCCGGCCACCACGGGCACCCAGTTGCAGCTCGTGACGCCCTGCCAGGCCAGCACCGGCACCACCTGGGAATTCTGGGCTAATCTGCGGCTAGCCACCTCCGCCGGCAACCTGGCCGACGTGTGGCTGCTGGCCTCGCAGGCCGACCTGCGCAGCCCCGCCACCAAGGGCTACTTCGTGCGCCTGGGCGGGACCGACGACGAGGTGAGCCTGTTTCGCAAAGACTCGGCCCGTAGCGCCACCGTCCTCATCGACGGCCAGAACGGCACGCTGGCCTCCAGCACTAACAACTTAGTGCGCGTACGCATAACCCGCTCGCTGCAAGGCCAGTGGACGCTAAGCCGCGACCTTGGCGGCGGGCGCAATTTCGTAGCCGAGGCCAGCCAGCCCACCGACAATACCCACCAGCGCAGCGCCGTGGTGGGCGTATCGCTGCTTTACTCCTCGGCCAACGGCCGGAATTTTTATTTCGATGACTTCAGCGTGACCGACGCCACCGCGCCCCTGCTCAGCCGGGCCGGGGCCGTAGCTGCGCGTACGCTCGACGTGGTATTCAACGAAGCCGTGGACCCAGCCACTGCCGCCCAGCCCAGCCGCTACCGGCTAGCTACGGGCGCGGTGCCCACCTCGGCCGTGGTTTCGGCGCTCCATCCGGCGGTGGTGCGGCTTACGTTCGGGCAGGACTTTGGGGCAAGTAATACCTTGGAAGTGCAGCAGGTGGCCGACCTCTACGGCAACGTGGCAGCCGGGCCGCTCACGGCCAGCTTCGGCGGGGTACCGGTAGCGCCCCGGGTGGGCGAGCTGCTCATCACCGAGCTGCTGGCCGACGAAACGCCGGTGGTGGGCCTGCCCGCTGCCGAATTTGTGGAGCTGTACAACAACAGCCCGACTAAAATCCTGAGTTTGCGCGGGGTGCGGCTGCTCAAGCCCGGCAGCCCCGCCGCCGGGCTGCCCGATACCGCCCGCCTGCTGCCCGGCCAGTACGCCGTGGTATGCGGCGCGGCTCGCGCCGGGTTGTTTACCACTTATGGCAACGTATACGGCGTCAGCAATTTCCCCGCGCTCAGCAACGGCGGCGACCAACTGGTGCTGCGCGGGCGCGATGGCACGACTCTCTTCGAAATAACTTACGCCGCTACCTGGTACCGCGACACCCGCAAGCAGGCCGGTGGCTGGACCCTCGAAATGCTGAACCCCGCCAACTACTGCGGCGGGGCCGCCAACTGGCAGGCCAGCCAGGATGCCAGCGGCGGTACCCCCGGCCGGCGCAACAGCCGCGCCGCCGCCAACCCCGACCGCGCCGCCCCCACCCTGCTCGGGGCAGTCGCGCTCACTCCCAGCCGCATTCGCCTGCGCTTCGGCGAGAAGCTGGATAGCGCGGCGGCGGCCAATCCGGCGCTCTACTCCTTACAAAACAGTACTGGCTCCGCGCCTACCATCAGCCAGGCCGCGCCCGTGGGGCCGGCTTTTCGGGCCGTGGATGTGACGGTGAGCCCGGCGCTGCAACCCAGCCAGCCGCTCGCCGTGACCGTGGCCCGCGCCACCGACTGCGCGGGCAATGCCAGCGGCGCACTCAGCGTGGCGGGCGTGGCGCTGCCCGAAGCCGCCCAGCCCGGCGATGTGGTGGTAAACGAGGTGCTGTTTGACCATGCGCCGGGCGGCGTTTATTTCGTAGAGCTGCTGAACCGCTCGCGGCGCTACGTCAATTTGCAGGGCTATCAGCTTTCGGCACAGAAGGCCAGCGGCACGAGTACGGCTAGTATCAGCCCCGATGCGCCCTGCGTACTGGCACCCGGCCAGGTAGTGGCGCTGACTTCGGATGTGGGCATCTTACAGGCCCAGTATCCTACCAGCAGCGACCCGGCCGCGCTGCTGGCCGTGGCTGGTTTTCCGGCGCTCGACAATGGCGCGGGCACGGTGGCTGTTTATGATGCAACCAACACCGAACTAGACCATTACGAGTACAATAAAAACCAGCAGCTAGCCTTGTTGAGTGCCCAGGACGGCGTATCGCTGGAGCGCATTCGGGCCAGCGGGCCGAGTACGGCCAGCAATTTTCATTCGGCGGCGGGTACGGCGGGTTACGCCACGCCCGGCCGCCCCAACTCCCAGGCCCAGGACGCCGTGGGCAACGGCCAGGAGCTGACCATACTACCCGAACTGTTCACCCCCGACGACGATGGCCAGCAGGATTTTACCACCCTCAACTACCAGCTCGACCAGCCCGGCTACGTGGGCTCGGTGACGGTGTACGACGCCCTGGGCCAGCTCACGCGCCGCCTGCTGCGCAACGAGAGCCTGCCCACTACCGGCTTCGTGCAGTGGGACGGCCTGGACGAGCGCGGCCACAAGGCCGCCGTGGGTTATTACCTGGTGCACGTGGAGCTCTTCCGCCCCAGCGGCGGCGAGCGGCGCGAGTATAGAAAAACCGTAGTGGTAGGTGCCCGTCTGTAAAACGGAGTAGCACTCCGTTTTACATGCACAGGGCGTTAAACCTTTGACCCGGCCCGTCATCCAACTGCCATGAACGTGCAACAGCTTCAGCATCTGTACTGGCGGGCCGGTTTCGGACCGCGCCCCCAAGACGTGGCGGCTGGCCTCAGCCCGGCCAAGGCCCTGCGGCAACTCTTACATGACGCGCGGGCCTACGAGCCGATTCCCAGCGCCACGCTGGCTGCCTTCAGCGACCCGCTAGGCGCGGTAATGGCCGTGCCGCCCGGCTCGCCCGCCGTACCTGGGGCGGCTGGCCCGGCGGCCGCGCCGCCGGCCCCCGCCAGCGCGGCGCAGCCGAGCACGCTGCCTGCTGCCGATCTAGTAGCGCCGCCGCTAACGGCCGTTGACCCACTGCGCCCGCGCTCGGCGCTGGCCGTACGCCGCCAGGGGCTGCCCCAGCTGCGCCGCGCCGACCTCACCCCCGAGCAGCGCAAGCGCCAGAACGAGGGCATCCGCGACGCCTTTCAGGCCATGAGCACGACCTGGATGGATAAGATGGCAACCTCGCCCGGCCAGCTGCGCGAAAAGGTGGCGCTGTTTTGGCACGGGCACTTTGCCTGCCGCACCCGCCGGCCCGACGACTCGCTGGCCCTGCTCAACACCATTCGGGAGAAAGCGCTGGGTAAGTTTCCCGACCTGCTGCTGGCCGTGAGCCAGGAGCCGGCTATGCTGCAATTTCTTAACAACCAGCAGAATAAAAAGCAACACCCCAACGAGAACTTTGCCCGCGAGGTGATGGAGCTGTTTACGCTGGGCCGGGGCAACTATACCGAAACCGACGTGAAGGAGGCCGCCCGCGCCTTCACCGGCTGGGGCTTCGATGGGCAGAGTAATTTCCGCTTTCGGGAGCGCGACCACGATGCCGGCACGAAAACCCTGCTGGGCCAGACGGGCAACTGGGGTGGGGAGGACACGTTGCGCATCATCATGCAACAGCCGGCGGCGGCTACCTTCTTGGTTACCAAAATGTACCGCTTCTTCGTGAACGACGTACCCGACCCGGCTCGCATCGCCCCGCTGGCCGCCGCCTTCCGCCAGAGCGGCTACGATGTGAGCGACCTGCTGGAGCGGATATTCTCGGCCGACTGGTTTTACGCGCCCGCCAACACGGGCAGCCTCATCAAGTCGCCGGTGGCGCTGGTGGCGGGCCTGCGCCGCACCCTCAACCTGACCGTGGACAACGACAAGCAGCTGCTGGGCTACCAGCGGGCGCTGGGCCAGGCCCTGTTCATGCCGCCCAACGTGGCCGGCTGGCCCGGCGGCCGCGCCTGGATCGACTCGTCGTCGCTGCTGCTGCGCCTGCAATTGCCCAGCATTCTGTTTAAGAACGCCGAATTTGCGGTGCGCCTCAAGGACGACGAAAACGACATCACGCCCCAGACCACCGGCAAGGAGCGCCTGGTGAAGAATACCGATACTATCCACCTGCCGCTGGTGCCCATGCAACAGCTCCTGGGCGCTACCCCGGCGGCCGAGCAGCCGCGCGTGCTGGCCAATTTCCTGCTGCAAGCGCCCCTCCGCCCCGAAAACCTGGCCCTGGTACAGCAGGCCGCCGCCAAGGCCGCCACGCCCGAAGAGCGCCTGCGCACCACGCTGGTGAGTATTCTTAGCCTACCGGAATATCAGCTGGCGTAGCGATGGCCCGCTGGCCGCCACGGCCGCGCAGCCATCATTTTTCTGACAAGCAGCTTTTTCATTTTTTCTTTATGCAACGCCGCCACTTTCTGCAATCGTCTGCCCTGGCTAGCACGCTGCTGCTGGTGCCCAAGTTTTTGCACGCCCTCGACCGGCCCGAAAACCGCCTGGCCGCCCGGCTGCGCGATGCGCCGAGCAGCGCGGCGCGGCGGCTTATCGTGGTGCAGCTGGGCGGCGGCAACGATGGCCTGAACACCATTGTACCTTTTCGCAACGACTTGTATTACAAGGCCCGGCCTACGCTGGCCCTGAAGGAAAGCGAGGGCCTGCTGCCGGTGAGCGACGAGCTGGCCCTGCACCCCGCCATGAAGGGCTTGAAAGGGCTGTTTGACCAGGGGCAGGTGGCCATCTGCAACGCCGTGGGCTACCCCAATCCCGACCGCTCGCACTTCCGCTCGATGGACATCTGGCAAACCGGCTCGGGCTCGGAGCAGCTGCTGAGCACGGGCTGGCTGGGCCGCTACCTCGACAGCAGCTGCGCCGCCGGCGCCCCCGCCTACCAGGCCCTCGAAATCGACGACACGCTGAGCCTGGCCCTCAAGGGAGCGCGGCACAACGGGCTGGCCCTCAAGAATCCCGGCAAGTTTCACCAGCTCACCCAGAGCCGCTACCTCAGCCGGCTGAGCCAAGAGGCGGCCACCGCCCCGGCCAGCTCGGAGCTGGACTACCTGTACAAGACGCTGGCCGAAACCGCTTCCTCGGCCGACTACCTCTACGAGAAATCGAAAATCCACACCAGCACCGCCGCTTACCCGGACACTGAATTTGGCAAAAACCTGAAAACCACCGCCGAGCTGATCAACTCGGGCGTGGAGTCGCGGGTGTATTACCTGGCCCTGTCGGGCTTCGATACCCACGTGCGGCAGCACGAGCAGCAGGGCCGCTTGCTGGGTGAGCTTTCCAACGGCCTGGCCGCGCTGGCCACCGACTTACAGAAAAGCAACGAGTGGAATAACACCTTGGTGATGGTGTTCAGCGAGTTTGGCCGCCGCGTGAGCCAGAATGCCAGCAACGGCACCGACCACGGCACCGCCAACAACGTGTTCCTGCTCAGCGGGGCGCTGCGCAAGGCCGGCCTACTCAACCAGCCCGCCAGCCTCGCCGACCTCGACCAGGGCGACCTGCGCTACCAGCTCGACTTCCGCAGCCTCTACGCCAGCATTCTCACCGACTGGCTCGGGGCCGACGACCAACTCGTACTCGGCCCCGGCATCGAGCGCCTGACGGGCATTCTGGGTTAGCCAAACCGCTGGGGTAAAGCCATTTATTACCTACGCAGCAAGGAAGGAAATCGGGAGCTCGGCCATATCAAAGCCGCTTGGCCGCTCGTAAGCACGGGCAGCCAAGCGGCTTTGTCACTGGCTGCCTTTTCCACCATTCTTTTCCTTTCTGAGCCATGAAAATCATCTCGCCCACGCTGCACGGCGTACTCGACTACCTCACCTGCGGCCTATTTTTTACCGCGCCCACCATCTTCGACTTTACGGGTACCTATGCCACCGTGTGTTACATCCTCGCGGCGGGCTACCTGCTTATCACTCTGATTACCAATATGCCGCTGGGTGCTTTCAAGGTATTGCCCTTTTGGCTGCACGGCCGGCTGGAGCTGGTGAGCGGAGCCGTATTTATCACCTCGCCCTGGCTCTTTGGCTTCGCTGATGAGAATGGCGTGGCTCGCAATTTCTTCGTGGCGATGGGCGTGGTATTTCTGGTAGTTTTTCTGTGCACGCAGTGGCGCACGCAGGAGACTCGCCAGCCAGCCATGAGCTAGCTGAAAGTAGTGTATAACGGCAACGCCTCCTGAAGGAGCTTAGAGATAAGCTCCTTCAGGAGGCGTTGCCGTTCAAGCGTGGGCGCTACGGATTTCTTTGCTGCCTAGTAGTGTCTGGCGGCGGACTCGCAGAGTCCGCGCTACTGCTCGCGGAGTTTGCGCTACTCTTAGATGGGTACGTTGAAGCCAAAACCGTAGATGAATTGCGCCGATCCGAAGTGGTGGGTGACGCGCCCCAGGCGGTCGGCCCCGATGTAGCTGTTGGTGTAGTTGGCGAAGGCACCCTGGAAATCAGTATTCAGGAAAAAATAGCGGTACAGCTCCAGGCGCAGGCCGCCGCTGGCCCCGGCTACCCAGCCCTCGTAGTGAAACGGTCCCTCGGCGTGGCTCGTGAAAATGGAGGAGATGGTGTACGAAATCATCGGGCCGCCGCCCACCTTGCCGATGCCGCTGAGTACCACGTGCCGGCCGGCCAGGAGCTGCCAGCGCTTCACGAGGTTTATCATCAAGTAGTTGTTGCCGTTGGTGTGCTGCAAGTGCACGAAATCGGGCGTTACGAGCGTGTCGCGGTCGAAGCGGAAGCCCCGGATCTGGCCCGATACCCGCATCACCTGGTTGTCATCGACCACGTATTTGAGGTGGTTCCAGCTGACTTCGATGCCCAGGTCGTGCTTGTCGTGAAACATGTAGCCCACCGTGAAGTCGTACTGCGGCACGGTAAGGTTATTGGGCTTCCAGAAGTCGCTCATGCTGGGGTGGTCGTGGGCCACCGCATTATGAAACGTAAAGTCGTAATCGTCAGACTTATTGTTGCGAAAACGGATATCCGACTTGGTGTACCAGTCGCGGTTGTAGCTCCAGTTGAGGTACACGCTGCCGTGGTCGCGGCCGCGCACTGGCAAGTCTAGTACGTTGGCACCCGTCCCCGCTTGTGCCCAGCTTGCTTCGGCACCGCCTAGCAGCAGTCCCGCCAACAGTAAAAACTTCTTCATTAAGTAGCAGTGAATAAACCTTGGCGTATGGCTAAGGCTATTCAAAGTTACTGCGGAGGCTAGCGTTGATAATTATTTTCTTGGGCAGCTTCAGAATTTACACTTTTTACACATAGCTTTGTCGGGGTGTTTTATGCCTAGTTACTAAAACATTATCATTTCTCTTTCCTCCCTTTTTTCTGATGAAGGCACGCCTACCTATCTTACTGCTAGCCAGCGCTAGCTTACTTTCTTCCTGCGCCACCATCGTGAGCCACTCTACTTGGCCGGTAACGTTGAGCAGCGCACCCGTCGGGGCTACGGTTTCGGTTATTGACCGGGGTGGCCGCGAAGTATATTCTGGCGTAACGCCGGCTCAAGTACGTCTGAAGTCCAATGCTGGCTTCTTCCGGCGTGCTCAATACACTATTAATTTCACCAAAGCCGGGTTTACTCCTAAAGCCATTCCGCTCGAAGCCGACCTGAATGGCTGGTATTTTGGCAACCTGCTATTTGGCGGGGCCATTGGCATGCTCATCGTCGACCCTGCCACTGGGGCCATGTACCGCATTTCGCAGCGCGATGTGCAGGCGGCCCTTGTGCCCACCACGGCCTTCGAGCTAAACCCGACTGCCCCCAACGGGCTGCGGATTGTCTCGCTCGACGAAGTGCCGGCCGCTACCCGCGCCCTCATGGTGCGCGTGCAGCCCTAGTTATCCCAGTGCTAAAAAGATAAAAAAGGGTGCCAGCCTTGTTGCTGGCACCCTTTTTTAGTGCGTGAAGGCCGCGCCGGCCAGCGCCAGCACCGCCCGGCGCGTGGCCTCGGGCTGCTCCAAATATGCTTGGTGACCGCTGCCCTCCAGGAAGAGCGCCGAGGCCAGCGGGGCCAGCGCCGCTTGGGCCACGGAGTCGGCCAGCGGCACGGCCACGTCGTGCTTCCCGGCTACCAGCAGCACCGGGAAGCGGGCGGTGCGCAGCACGGCGGTACGGTCGGGCCGGGCGGCCATGGCTCGCATCGCCCCGGCAATGGTCGCCTCGGGCGTGGCCTTGCCGATGTCTTCGAGCAGGGCCAGCGCCTCGGGTAGCCGGTCGCGGTTGGCGGGCGCAAAGAGCGGGCGCACAAAGCTTTCCATGAACTTCGACAAGCCGTGGCGCTCCACGAAACCAATATTTTTTTCCCGGTTCTGGCGCTTCTCGTCGGTATCGGGCTTGGCGGTGGAGTTGATGAGGGCCAGGCCCGCCACGCGGTCGGGATAACGCTCGGCCAGGGCCAGCGCCACGTAGCCGCCCATGCTGTGGCCCACCACGAGCACCGGGCCGGGGCAGCCCTTCTGGTCGAGGTAGCTAACTACGTAGCGCGCCTGGGCCTCCATGCTGAAATCGGGCACGGCCGCGCGGTTGGTGCCGTGGCCCAGCAGGTTGGGTGTGAGCAGCCGAAAACCCACCGGGAAGGGCCGGGTAAATTCGGTCCAGACCTCGCGGCTTTCGGCGAAGCCGTGGAGAAAAAGGATGGTGGGCGCAGTAGACATAGCCGGTAGTACCTTGCCA
>CAJYVK010000402.1 GCA_913778455.1 uncultured Hymenobacter sp.
CCGCCAGCTGGCCGAGCAGTTGAACCTGGCCAGCTACTTTGGCCCGCACGACGACCTGGGCGAGCGGCTCACGTTTGGCTTTGAAGACCTGACCCTGCTGGGGCAGGTGCTCGGCGCCATCCGGGCCGGCGACCTGCCGGGCGCGGCCGATAAGCTGCGCCTGCCCCAGCAGGGTCAGGTCTTCAAAGCCAAACGTGAGCCGCTCGCCCAGGTCGTCGTGCGGGCCAAAGTAGCTGGCCAGGTTCAACTGCTCGGCCAGCTGGCGGGCCTGCTCCAAGTATTCGGTGGAATAGGCCTGCTGGCGCAGCTCCGGGGCCAAGCGTAGCACCAGGTCACGGGCCGAGTCGGCAGCGCGCTCCACCCCGGTCAGGGCCGAGGGCAGCGGGCAGCGCAAATCCATCACGAACTCGCCCAGCAGCACCAGCTGCCAGAGCTTGCGGCGCAGCGTGGGTAGCGTGCTTTCGGTGAGGGTAACGCCGAGCGCTACTTCGGTGAGGCGCAGGGCTTCGGGCAGCCAGTCGCCGGATGCCTGCAGGCGGGCATCGCTATCCGTGCGCGGAATCATCAGCCCCTGCAGCAGCTCAGCCCGCGACTCCCGGCCTTGGAAGTAGTGGCTCAGGCGGGGCCATTTCTCCCCGCCACCCAGGTTATCGAGCACCGCGAAGGGCGGTGGCTGCGGGGCCGCAAACAGCTCGTTGAGCTGCGGCAGGTAGTCGGCATAGTGCTGCCGAGCCAGCTGTTCATATTGCTCGTAGTCGTGGTGGCCAAACGTGTCGCTGGCCACCGCCAAGGCCCAGAAGGGGTCCACCCGCTGGGCCGCTTCGCCCTGGGGCGAAGCCACAGCCACGTAGATGACCAGTGGTGGGCCAGGCGGAGAAGCGCCCAAATCGGCCCAGGCATCCCAGGCGCGGAGTAGGGCATCGGTGGGGCCGGGCAGGGCTTTCACCACTACCGCCGTGGGCGCTTCGGGTGGGCCGGCCAGCTCCGTCACCAGCTCGTCGTAGAGCTGCAAGGGGTCGTACACCACTACGCAGCGTTTCCGCGACAGCTTTTGCTGAATCTGGCGTTGGATAAAGGAGCGGATGGCAGCCATGAGTTGAGCGGAGGGCACCGGCAAGGGAAAAGCTTGCTGGCGCTAGGTAGTTTAAGCTAGTTGTTTTCGGCCTCTTCTTCGACCTCGACGGCCGCCCCCGCCAGATTGGTCATGGGGCCTTCGTAGAGGTCTTCCAGGCCGTGGGCGATGGCAATGGAGCGGTCGAGGCGGGCTTTTTCACGCACGCGCTGCGGGTAAAGCCCATAGGCGAGGTGGCTCCAGTCGTAGTCGCCGGCGTGGAGCTTGGCGCGGTGCTGTTCGAGCTTGCGCCGCCAGGCCGGCAGGGCAAACAGCTCGGCCAGTATACAGGCGCTGATGACGGCCCCATCATCGGGGTGTGGCCGGAAGCCGGGGTTTTCCAGCACGCCGCTCAGGTGGTCGATGAACTGCGTGAGGCCGGCCACGAGTTGCGTAAGCAGCTCCCGGCGCTGCTCCTGCTGCCGGGCCTCGCGGGCGTTGGCCGGGGCCGGGCCGCCCAGCAGCTCGGTGAGCTGGCGCAGCTCGTCGCGGGCGCGCGTGCGGCGGGGCTCCAGGTAGTCGTTGATGGCCGCGTACAGCGTTTCGCGGCTTAGTCGCGGGGCGTACAGCCACAGCACGTAGCTGGTGCCGGGCGCTTGCAGCGGCCAGTACAGCGGGGCCTCCCGCTTGGAGCGCGAATACATGGCCAGGTGCCGGGCAAAGAAGCCGCCGGCCCCGCCCTTGGCGAGCCACTCGCTTAGCCAGCCGGTGAGGTCGGCCCGCGGCGACGCCAGCAGGGTGCGGCTTTCGGTTTCGAGGGCGGCGGCCGTGCCGGGGCGCAGGGTAGCCAGCAGCTGCCGCAGCTGCCGAACGATGTCGTGCGGATGGTCGGCATCGAGGGGCAGCAGGCCGTTCCAAGCCACCGGCACGGGGTAGGCCGGGGTGGTAACCCCCATTTCAGCGTCTTGCTCGCTTACCAGCTCGCTGGGGTTGGTGACCAGCTTGCCGCTGCCGGGGCGGCGCAGCGCGCCGGGAGGAGCCGCTGGCAAAGCCTCGAAGGGGCCGGCGGGAGCCGGCAGCTGCTCAGGATGTAGGGCTAGCCGCACATCCCAGCGGCCGAAGGCGGACCCCATCAGCCATTGCCAGAGGGCAAAAGCCATATCGGCGGGGCTGCCAGCCACGAGCGAATCATCTTCCTCGCCCTCATCGGCTTCTTCCTCGTCAGTGCTGCTAGGGGCGGCGTAGAATTGCTGAATGGCTGCGCGGTCGGCCGGGCCGAAGCCGTAAGCAGTGTACACCCGGTCATTTATTTCCGACTGGATAGCTTCGACTTCCTGCCGGCGAGCATCAGCGCGGGCAGCTTCGGCCGCGGCAGCTTCAGCCAGGGTAGCAGTTTCCTCGTTTGGTAGGGAAACGGCAATACCAGCTAATGCTTCCGGCAGGCTTTCCGTGTCAGCAGGCCCCGCCAGCGAAGCAGGTAGCAGCAGGGCAGGCAAACGAAAGTGGAGCGAGGTTTCGCGAGTGAACTCACGAGCACGCTGCACGGCGTGGCCGCGTTGAGCAAGTGCCATAAGTTCATTTGCTGTTACCGTAGTTGCGGGAAGCTGCAACGAGGCTGGAAATGGTGTCCGATTAATAGCTCCGCCATCGAATTGAGGACGCGCTGAGAACCCTAAACCCATCTTCAGCATGTAGTCAAAAGGCTGAGAAGCAAGTACAGCCAAGTTGAGAAGATTTTGTCCGGTATTACTGCGGCCTTCAGGAGGAAAAGGATATATACCAGAACCCCTCGCGCTAATTATTCCACCCGCTGGCATAGCTTGTGGACAAAGAGTATGGGTTCTCCTTGGATAGGTGAGGCCAGGAGTGAAGTAATAGCTTACAGATTTTATAATTCTTGACCACCCGGAATTTCCGTATAGTGGAGCTGCCCAGGCTTTCAACTCTCGACCTTGGTCTATCCAGTTAATGGACAAGTATATGTCAGAGTAAAATGGATAGTAGGAGCCACCTTTAGTTAAGGGAAACCAACCATATTTGGGGGACTTCTCCCACCACAGCCGTAGAAACCGGAAGTTGTTTGCTGTTTCTAAACCCTGTTTTACAGCGCCGCCAGTTAGATTAAATGCAGAATCAGTGAATTTCTGCCTTATGGGTTTAGTGGCCCAGTAAGCCAGTGATTGGCCAGGAATTACCTCGAACTCAGCAGTGGGAATATCGAATCTGAATTCCGAATTCTCATTCTGTAAACTCTTGAATAACGCCTCAGCCTTTTCTTCGCCAGGTACATTTAGTAGGCGGAGAAAAGTTGTTGGTTGAGGTGATGGTTGAGCTTGTTGTATTACGTAAGCTGCTGTTTCTACAGTCGCATCCAGTACTTCACCACCTAAATCGGCTACTAATGGCATATGATGCCGCAGTAGAACCTGCTCGCGGAAAATCTTGAAGGACGAAATGAATAGCCCTGTGCGTGAAGATATTATGCCTACAAATCCGCCAGGTCGGAGTCTCCGTAAAGCACGGTCAACGAACATGGCAAAGATGTCCATTTTGGCACTAGGGTAATTCCTGTCCAGATAATTTTTGCTAGCATCAGCCGCTGCTCCAAAAGGCGGATTCATCAGCACCACGTCGTAGCGCAGGCGGCACAAATCCACCAGCGCCAGGGTCCGAGCGGCATCAGCGGCAAACAGCTGGCGTTGGTAGGCATCCGGGCCGGCCGCTTGCTCCGCGTAGAGCGTCAGAGCTGCTAGCAATAGGTCTTCGGCCTCCGCAAAAAAGGCCTTGCGGCGCACCTTGCCCAGCGCTTCCAGGGGCATGGCTAACTGCTGGGCGGGCGCGCCCCGAAACATATCGGTTTGGGTGGCTTTCGCCACGGCGGCCCGGGCATCCTGCCACTGCTGCCGGGCCGTTTCAATCAGGCTGGCCAGCTCGCGCTCCAGGGGTATGAGCCAGCCGGCTTCACCTACCAGGCGGGTGTGGTGAGCCACACTCCGCAGCAAGTCCCCCAGCACCTGCGCCTCGGCCGGGGCTAGCGGCTTGGTCTGGCCGGGCAGTATCTCACTGCGCAGCGTGCGGGCGAAGCCCGCGAGCAAATCGCCATCGGCCAGGGGCTCGGCCCACACTAGGCGGGCTTCCTGAATACGCGGCCGCAGGGCCGCCCGCACCCGCAGGCGCTGCCACGAGCGGTGCGCCCGCAGCCACAGCGTAAGCCCCGCCACTTGAATGGCGCGCGGGTCGATGTCGATGCCGTGCAGGTTGTGGGCCATAATCAGGCCCGGCACCCGCGCCTGAAAGGCCTTGCGGCGGGCATCCGCATCGTCCGGAAACTCCGCCGCCAGCGCCGCCCGCACATCGGTGAGCACCGTAGCGGCGGGAAGCCGGTCCCAGGCATCGAGGTAAATTGTCTCGAATACATCGTAGGCATACAGCCCGAAGTGCATCGAGCCGCAGGCGGGGTCAAGCACGCGCAGCGCCCGAGGGTCGGGCAGGGCGAAGGGCTCCGGCTCCTCGTTCAGAGCGGGCGCGGCCCGGCGCTCAGGGGTGGCAGCGGCCGGGGTCGGTGCTTCGGTGGGGGCAGTGGTCGGTGTCGTTTCCGCTTTCAGCGTCAGGTAGCGGCAGCGAGCGAGCAGAGCTTCCGAGGTGCCGGCCACGTCCAGCCAGCGGCGCCCAAGCGTGTTATCGGTCAGGAATTCCACCACGTAGCGCGGGGTGAAAAACTGGTTGCGCACGGCCATCTCGCGGCTAGTGCGCGGGGCGCGGCTGCGGGCGCGCATTTCCTGACGCTCCGCGTCCGAGTTGAAGTATTGATACAGCCAGCCCAGGGTTTCGTCGGCATCCCAGGCAAAGGCCAACTCGGGCCGGCGCAGGTGGGCTAGCACCGTATCGAAGGCGGCTTGGCGCGGCCACAGCAGCCCGTAGGGCGAGTAGGCCCCGAACAGCCCCGGCAGCTCACGGGCCAGCCGGTCGAAGTTGGCCCGCACGAATGCCGCGTACCGGGCATCGCCCGTCTCATAAGCCCGGTCGGTGTATATGGAGAAAAGCTCTACAAAGCCTTCTGACTGCTGTCCCCGGCGCAGGCACTCCATCACGATTTCGCGCTCCTCGGCCAGTCTCAACGCCGTCAAGCGGTTGAGAAAGGTGTAGGCCTGCTCCAACAATAGGCGCGGCAATGCGCTGGCCAGCTGGGGCGCGGTGCCGGGCAGCGTGGTGGCCAGATACTGCAACCGTTCTTGCAGACGGGCCGCCAGCGCCCGAGTGGCCCGGTCGGCATTGGGCAGGTCGGTGGGGGCCGTCAGGTGCAGGTTGGTATAGGCCGGCAGGGCCCCGGCCGCGCCTACCGCGAGCTGAAAGAAGATGCCGTAAGCTGGCAGCTGCTGCTCAAAGTCGCGGTAGAGGGCAGACCGGGCATCCGATACGAAAAGGCGGAGCAGGGAGCGTTCGGCGGGAGTCATGGCTTAATCTTCGAAATCCAGGTCCACCGACTGGCCCGCCACCAGGGCGCTGCGTAACTGTTGGAGCCGGGCAATCAGGCCGTCCAGGTCGGCGGTAGAGGTAAGGCGGCGGCGCAGGCGCACCGGCGCGTAGTTAGCGGTGGTGCCCGAGTCATCCTGCGCATCATCGGGCTCCGGGGCCGGCGGCTGGGCCGTGCTTACGCGGTGGCGCAATCCGCGCAAATGCTCTTCGACCGTCTGCCCATGGTTCAGCAGCTCGTCCAGGTCGCTGAGGGAGCCCTGCCGGGCCTGCGCGTAGGGCTGTTCCAGTGCGGTCAGAGCGTCGCTGATGGCTGTTTGGTTTTCAATGTCCAGCCAGTTCCAGGAATACATTTCCTGTAGCTCCTTGCCCGCCTGCGCGAGCTGGCGAGCTTGGTGCTGGGCCAGCGCCTGCACCCCCGCCTTCAAGGCTTCGCGCAGGTGCTGGTGAGCCGTGGTCAGCTCCGCTACCCGGCCTCCAAACGTGTCGTGGGTGAGCAGTTCCGCTAGCTGCGCCAGCGGCTCGGCTGTGGCCCTGCGCAGCTCGGTAAGCGCGGCCAGCTCTGGCAAGCGGCCCAGCCGGTCGCGCATGGGCACCAGGTCGCGTAGTGTTCCTTCCAGCCCCTGACTCAATTGACGATTCAGGTTATCGGCCCAGTTTAGGTTGGCCACCAGCTGATTGTCGGGGTCGCCAAGACGGCTGATGACTTCGGCATCGTCCCCGGCCAGTAGGTCATTGAGCTGCGTGAGCACCTCCTCAGCCCGTTCCGGGCCCGGTACCTGCACTGCCCGCAAGCGGCTGGGCAACCCGGCCAGGGCATTGCGCTTGGCAGGGAAGAACTCCCGCGCCACCCGGCTAATGCTGCTCAGGGTCGGCGACACCGTGTCGCCGGTCAGGCTTTCCAAGCGGTGGGCCGCTTTGTCCCGCAGGTCGGCTGAGGGCACCCCATCGGCCAGGCGCAGGGCCACGCGGTTGAAGCCATTGGTATTGCTGATGGCAGCCCGAGCCTCCACGCTGGTGCCACTCACTTCCTGCCCGTTGGTGCGCAGCTTCACGCGCCCATCGCGCAGTAGCGCCGCTACCAGGTAGCGGGTAGTATCCTTCGACCAGCCATAGGGCGGTGCGGCAAAATGGTCGAGCAGGGGCCGGCCATCCACTTGGTGATGCAACTTCAAATGGTCCGACAGCGCTACGAGCGCCGGATGGTCGAGCCGCACGGCCCCGTTGGCATCGGCTAGGCGCAGTGGGTCGCTTTGGGGGGGTAGGGCAGTCAGGTCCCGCGCCTGCAAAAACACGGCGGCAGTATCCGTAGCGGCTGGCTGGCCCGCCAGCGAATACTTCTCATACACCAGTTCCGCAACTTCTTTCAGCCGGCGATTGAGGGCCGCCGGCAAAGTGGGAGCCTCGTTGCGCGAGGCCACCTGCTGGCCACGAAATACGAACGAGCCATTTTCCAGGCTCTGGCGCAGTTGGCGGCCCAGCGTGTCGAGCAGCCGGCGGGACAGGTCCTGTTGCGTGCGCACGTACTGCGCCTCATCACCCTTCAGCGTAGACGGGTGGTTGAGGCGCACAATCTCGCGCGCCCGGAACAAGTCCCGAATCTCGTCGTGCCACTTGGCGGGCATTTGGCCGCAGATGTAGAGCCGCTGGCGTTCCTGGGGGTCGGTGGTGCGCGGCGCGAGGTGCCGCAGCTGCTCCTGGTACTCGCTGGGGTCAAACAGCGTAACGACTACCTGAATGGGGTCGGCCCCGGCCACTACCGGCGTTAAGCTCTCCCCACCGGGGTACCAGCTCAGGCCCGCCGTCACGGCGCGGTTGCCCCCCAGCATGGTGCGCCGAGTGGTATCGGGCAGCAATTCCCGAATCGCCTCGTGCTCCAGCGCCAGCCGTTCAGTTGCGTTAGGGAGATAGGAATTACGCAGCGTTTCCAGTTCCTTAACCTCTTCGCTCAAGATGCGCACCTGGTCGTTGAGCAAGGCAAACGGCAGCTTCTCATGGTCAATGAGCTGCTCAAGGGCCTGCTTCACTTGCGCCTGGCTGCGCAGTTGACGGGCATCGGGTTGGAGCAGGGCCGCTACGTTGGCAAACGTGACGGGCACCACCTCTTCAATAATCTGCAGCACCGCCACCGCGGCCGCCGCTTCCGCCGCCAGCGAGTCGGTCCCGAATACCTGCCGCGCCCGGTCAACGGCGGCCGTCAGGTAGCCCAGCGAGCGGCCAATTTCCAGCGTCAGCACCCGGTAGAAGTCGGCCAGCGTGATAAGCCGGCCCAACTCGAAATCAGCCACCGCAGTGCCGGTAGCCCGGTCCAGCAGCATGTCCTGCGTGAGTTTCAGCGCCGAGCGCAACCCCAGGCCGCCGTGCTTTGTGGCCAGGCGGCTCAGCAGGCGCAGCATCAGCTCAAAGTGTTGCGGCAGGAAGGGATACAAATCCGCAAACTTGTCGCGGCTGAACTCAGGCAGGCGCAACACGCTCACGTCGTGCAGGCGGGTAGCGTGCTGCAGGCTCTGGCCAACCTGGTCGAATAGCTGATAGAGCGCCGTGGTGCCGGCGGCACTCTTCTTGAGCAGGCGCTCCGTGATAATGTGGCTGATGTCGCCGGACTTCAGCTCCAGCTGCATTGGAAAGCGGGCGAGCAGCTTCGTGAGCTTGGCCGAGTTCAGTGCCGCGTCCGGGTTGTCGTTGGTCAGCGTCTGCTGGGCCGTGACCAGCAAAATGGCGTGGCCTTGGCGTTTGAGGGCTTCGGCTAGTCCCTGCAGCATCGTAATCCGGTCATCGACCGGGGCCACGTACTGGCCCACTTCGTCAATGACGAAGATGACATTCTGGTAGCCTGTCTTTTTCCGAACCAGCGCCAGCATGGTGGCCACGTCCTCGTCCAGGCCGCGCTCCACCTGCAGCTCGGCCGTGTTGGCCAGCGTGTCGGGGGTCGGAAACTGCTGGGGATAAAACTCGTGCGCGAGCGAGGAAGCCACCTGAATGCCGAAGTACGGGTCGTCGCGAAGCTCTTCCCACGGCGTGCTTGCTTCTTCCTGCGCGCGGCTTTTGAACGCGTCCAGCTTACCGTCGCGCATCAGGCGCAGCTCCAGGTCGCGGGTGCGGGCCTCGCTGGAAAAGCCGGCCCACTGCAACACCTTGCGGTACAGCTCTTCATGCACCAAGCGCATGGCGCCGCTGGCTTCCGAGGCCAAATCCAGCATCACTACCGCTGCCGGGTGGCGCTGGGTGAGGGTGAGCAGCCGCTGCCGCAGAGTCGGCGAGAGGCGCTCGGCCAGCCGCTCGCGGAAAGGCTTGCCCGCCAGTTGCCGGTCCGTGTCCAGGGCCATGCCCAGATACTTGGTAAATGAGCTTTTGCCCGAACCGTAAAAGCCCGATACCCAGATGCCAATTTCCGTGTTGGGATTGCCGCTGGCCCCATCTTCCAGCGCGTAGAGCAGCTTTTCGATGCGGTCCTCAATGTGCGTGGTCGTCACATATTCCTGCACCTCCATCTGCAGCGCTTCTTCGCGCTGGGCATTGGTGGCGTAGTTCACAACCGGCTCAATGGGCCGCTCGATGGTCAGGTTGAATAGGGTACGAATACTCATTAGGCAGTGGCCTCGAAATGGGTGGAGCGGTAGTTGCCGTCTTCGGGATAAAACCCCAAAAACTTGAGGGCGTATTTGGCAGTGCGCTGGCCGGGATAGAACACGATGACCGGGCCCTTAAATGACTGGGTGAGCTGGTTTTCAATCGTGCCAATGCGCACGGCCGGGTGCAGGGCCTCTAGGTCGGTGAGTAGCAGCACGGAGTTATCGCCGGCGCCGCCGAAACGGGTAATAATGTCCGCGGCCAGCTTCTCGCCCGCGGCTCCCGTGAGCTGTTGCAGCAGCCGCGAGCTGGCCGCGAATTTGGCGGCCGGCGGCATGGGACTTTTTGCTTCCAGGCCCAGCGACTTATTCACCAGCACGTTCTTCGCCGCTAGGCGCGGCAACTGCCGCGCGAAGCTGTATTCCTGGGTTTTAAACCCTTGGTCGTTCAGTCGCCGCCGCCACTTGTGCAGCTGGTGCTTTACTTCCAACGCCTGGTCGGGCGGGAAAACGAGGTAGTAGACTTGAGGCGCACCCGTGGGGTTGATTGTCTGAAAGCGCATTTTCAGCGCTTCAAGCAATTGCGTGAACGCGTCGTTGAGTGAGGTCATCGAGGAGGGCGGCAGTGGTGGGGTAATGCCATTCGAGGCGGAGCAGGTCGCCGGCCGTCAGGACGGTAAACCAGTCGTGCAGGGCCAGGCGGCGCAGGGTGGGCAGCACGTCGGCTGGCTTAATGCCGAGCAGCTGCCAGTGCGAGTGCGCTAATAGGGCGGCCATATCCAGACCCTGCTCCCGAAACCAATAGGCCAGGTAAACCAGCGTTTCAGAGCGCGGCTGAAAAGGCCGAATCGGGCGCACGCCCGGGCCGTTGGGAGCCCCCAGCAAGCCAAACTCGGTCAGGGTGCCGGTTAGCCGGCGGGCCGTCCGCACCAGCAGCCCTTCTGACCATTCTCCCTGGATGCGCCCTTTTTGCTGGGCATCGGCGAAGAAGTTGCGGGCGGCATCCTTGGACAGGTCGCGCTGCCCGGCATAGTAAGCTGGCCAGTACACCTCCCGGATAAACGAATCCAGCTCAGGGTGAGCGGCGGCCGTATGAATCAGGCAAATCTCGGTAAATAAACCAGTTACTGGCAGCTGGTTAGCCAGTTGGTGCAGGTGCGCCGCCGGCAGCGGCCGGCCATGCATGTAGCGTCGGCTGAATACCCGCACCAGGTCCTGAATGCGGTTTTCGGTGGCCCGACCCAGGTAGCCCGTGTTACGGGCCTCGTCGATGAGGGCGCGGGTCGTAACGTCCGGCTGCCAGTGAATGGCCAGTTGATGTGATTCGGATAGCAGGGCCTGGCCTTTGTTGAGCGCAGCACTGAATAGTGGTTCGGGGCTCATGGGTTAGGCAGCTGTGAAATAAGGAAATACCTGAGTGCCCTCGGCAAAAGCGGCCGCGTAGCAGGCTCGTAGCGCAGGCAAGGCATTACCAGTAAGCAAGTCAGCACTACTACCCAAGCGATGAGGGCCGGTGGCAGGGCTACTCTGCACTTCCGGTGCGGCCAACAAGGCTTCTTTCTGGGCCAGTAATGCCTGCGCCTGACTGTTCGACAGTTGGAGTCCCGTGTGGTAAATGGCTTCTTCCAACCCCTCGGGTAAGCGAAACAGATGGTAATCCATGCCGGAAAGCCATTTGTCGTGCGCCTGGCAAGCGGCCTGGCTGCTGAGTTGCCAGGCAACAGCCGGCGCAGCATCGGCAAATAGGGCCTTGAAGTCCAGCGCCGCCCCGGCGGTGAGGCAGGCCGTTGGCCACCAACTAGGCCTACCGGCCTCACCAGCGTAAGCTACCTGTAAACGAAGAAGGATAAATTGCTCAATTAGCTCGGAAAAAGTCATGCCTAAAAAAGTGGGACGCCGAAGGTAACAGTCGGCTGCCACAAATGCACTCCTATTTCATAGCCCAGCCAACTGACCCTAGAATCAGGGATGCTAGTTACCGTTTTCTCAGGTGTTTCCAGTCACAGTTTTTTTCGAATAAGCCCGGCTTGAACAAAATCGAAGTCAAGGTATCCAGCAGCTCATTGGACTTGGTAAGCCCTCCGCAGTACTCCGGCTCCGTAGCGATGGTAAAGCCAGCGAGGCGCCGATATACCCAACTCAGCCAAGGCTGCTCCGCATCGAAGAGCGCCTTAATTGCTGGCTTGGACATATAGTCCGATGCTTTCATTTTGCGGTTATATCCATCCTTAATGGCAAAGTAATCAAGGTCAACGTCCAAGTACACAGCTTCGGCTGACGAGGCTAGTAAAGCTTCCTGTAAGTCCTCCGCAGTTTTGAATTTCCGAATAGTATGCACCCCGTCGAATTTGTCGATGAGCTGCTCATCCGGCCAGTTGCTGCGCTGTCGGCAGAGTACGTACACGTCACCAATCAGATTGAGGTAGGCCGCGGCTAGGACGTGGTCGTCATTATTAGAGGAAAGAGATGCCCAACTGAAAGCCGCTACCTCTTGGTCATCCTGGATATTCAAGGCGTTGAGCCATTCTTTTTCATGCGGGCCGGGATAGCACAGGTCTTGGTGCCAATCGATGCTGACCAAACACGGCGGCGAGCCTGTGGGCCGCTTTCTGGTCCACTGCGTCCAGAAGAAGAAGGCGTAGCGGTGCGATTGGAAAACGGCTACCTCTACAGACTCGTTGCGGCCACCGGGATGCGAGACAGTATCGCTCATGCTGCCCGGGGCAGTAACATAGTTTTTATTTCGAAAGATTAAATTCATGCTACCAACGACGTCCTCCAAATGGATGAAAACTATCCTAGCCTTTTAAGGCCCACTGCTACCGAAGCCCTACCAAGCAATGGGATGGTCTTGACCGTTCCTAAAGCAGAGTTACGATTTCGTCGTTGGGAGGGTACCCCACTAAGTAACACGTTTGGCAACAAACCATTGATTGATTTTGGCGGCCGACCGGTTTTCGCGGAGCTCTGCGTGTACGAGTTGATGCGCCTGTCCGGTTGGCAGGCGCGCTGGGTAGAAACCTACGGGGCCGGCGCCATGACGCCCAACCATTTCACCCGCTGGGTCGACGCCGGGCTAGCCGGGCAGCAGCACGAGCCTATCACCGACCCGCGGCTACTAGAATTGCTGCATCGCATCGCCCAGGCCAACGGCCATACCTACGCTGGTTGTTGGGACGTACTCGGGTGGAAAGGAGAAACGGTGCTGTTTGCGGAGTTGAAACGGCTCAAGAAAGACCGGATTCGACCCACGCAGCCCCGCTGGCTGGAGGCAGGCTTACAAGCAGGGCTACAACCCACCAATTTCCTGCTAGTCGAGTGGGACTTGGATACCGAATGAGCATAACAGCTGTTGCAGCTTCTCACGTTTATTGGAGTCGAAGTAATAAGTTAGGAATGTGCAAGAGATTGAGCTTTAATTATCTACCTCTATGCGCTCAATGAACTTCACTAGTGCCGAGACATTCCTAAAAATCAATAGGCTTTCGTCGCGATTGAGTACTGTGTTATCGTGTGCTAAGCTTTGGTCATTCCGCACAGCGTTGAAGGAGGAAAGGATGTTGATAGAAAACTTCAGGATATTCTGTGACATTTCGGATTTCAGCATTCCTGAAGCAACAAGCGCTTTCACGTATTTGCCGAATACGGCATTTAGCGGCTCCTCTCTCGTTGTAGTAAGGTTATGCTTGGTACACAGGTGACGGAAATACTTAATAAGGAACGTGTGAAGCCTATCCAACCCTGCGGCTGGCTCGCCGCTATCGATACTAGTTTTTATTTGCTGGCTCAGTAGTTGGAAATTTTCATCGTAATCAATGGCCTGTAGGCCATCTAGATGCTCAACAGCTGTCTTACCTAGTAACCGCTCACAAGCTCGCTTAGAATCTTCGTAAGCTTGGCGTATATCCTCTGGGATTTCTTCACCTATTATCTCTCTGCGGCGTTCCCAGTCTTCGGGAATCTTGTCAAGAAGGTCGTTAAGCAGTTTACCAACAATCTCGTCTGACTCGGTGCTCCACAACGCCCGCAGCCGGTTGGCCTTGGACCCAGAACCTTGGTTATACTTTTCGTCATGAATATCCAGCTTAACGCTATCAGCTACGAAGTTTTGGAGCGAATTATTAGAAAATTCTAATACATAGCCGCCGCTCATCCGAAGGAGCTTTTCAATTTTAGATTTTTCGGTGATAGTAAGAGAAGACATTAGCGAACACCCATGGTTTTAAAACTCAAGAATACGGAATAGGACGTTAGTGGCGGGGAAAAAACAGCCATTGAGAGGAGCATGCTAATCTTGTAGAGAGCGTGCTCCACGTAAGCCTGAAAGCTGTCGGCGCGGAAGCCCGTGAAGCCGGCTGCCCCGGCAATCAGGAGGTGCTGTGGTGCGCGAATACTTCCTTAGCAGTCAAGTGCAGTGCGGTTTGGATGCGAGGGGTGCACCCCGGAGTTTGGTGATAGGTAAAGTGGGTTGCCTTCACCTTACCCTGATTGCGGCCCACCAGCCTAGCGTTACAGCCAAGGCACACACAGGCGCAAGCCAGGCCGTTGACCACGTCGGCGATGTGAGACAGCTGCCCATCTCGCAGGCCGTAGAGCAGTTTGAGTGTAGCGGCCATTGAGCGGCATGATGCTGGTGGGAGGGGTAGATAGCCTGGACTTTACCCAAAATTCAAGCTAGCTTATCGAACTGCCGTAAGTTATGAAGGCGGCATGTACTTTTATGGTTATTCGCGTTCGTTATGAATTTATCTTCTACCCTGTTTGCCTCGGCGGACTTAGCTGCGGAAAAGCTTGAAGCTATTACCACCACCGAGGGGCTGCTGCTTATCATTGCAGGTCCCGGCTCGGGCAAGACGCGCACGCTGGTCAAGCGGATTCTATATCCGAGAAAATTAGTTTAGCGTGGCCGCCATGAGCAAAAGAGACAAGGTATTCATTAGCCACGCCAACCCAGAGGACAACTACGTAGGGTTCTGGCTGGCTTCCAAGCTCCAGTTGCTTGGTTACGCGGTCTGGCTTGACACGACCGACATTGAGCCAGGCGAGGCCTTTTGGCAGAATTCCCAACGTATCATCAAAGAACAAAGCGCCTGCTTTCTGAGCGTAGTCACCCAGGCCTACGTGGAGAAAGCCAACCGGCATGACTCGGGCGTTATGAATGAAGTCGTCAGCGCCCGGGGCGTGCGCGACATCGAGAACTTTATGGTGCCGCTGCAGGTGGACGACACATCGGTGGACGACTACCCGATGGGTTTAATTGGTAAGAAAACTATCGCCTTCAAGGACAACTGGGCCGACGGTTTAGAGAAGGTGGTCGAGATGCTGGAAGAGCGAAAAATACCCAAAAACGAAGAAGCTGTCAACGTTACCAAATTCTGGTACGAAAGCAAAAAAATCCGTAACACGGCCAACAGCCAGCCCGAAGATTATTACAGCAACTGGTTTCCTGTCGCCCTGCCTGAATACATTTTTCTTTATCACATTGATGATGTGGAAGGCGCTAAAAAGCTGTTTAATTGCAGCATCGCCTACCTAAATAATAGCAATATCCTGACCTTCGCCCCGCCATCGGTGGTAACGGCCGTGACGGGGGCATTCACTTGCCTGGGCGCGTTCAACGTGGCGGAAGCTGTAGCCGCTGACCAGTTGAAGCTGGCTAGCGGCGCGGTGGTCGAGGACATTGCCCGCCAGGTGGCCAAGCTGCTCAACCGCACGCTGGCCTACGAGTTGCGGCGCGTCGGGCTGCGGGCCTACGAGCTATCTAGCCGGCGCTTTGCCTACTACTGGCCGCTGTCTGTGGGCAAAAAGAACGTGCCCCTCAGAGCGCTGGGCTTCGGTCAGAACAGCCGCCGTACCCTAGCTGGCAAGCATCAAGAACACACGTGGCACTTTGCTATCAGCTTCTCCTTTCGCACCCGGCCCACCTTCCATTATCTGCTGACCAGTCACATTATATTCACCGACGCAAGCGGCAAACCGGTTGAATCGGATACCCAGCACGAGTTGCGCCGGGCGCTGGGCAGCACTTGGTACAATCGCAAATGGCTGGAAACGCTACTGGCTATGCTCTTCCAGATAGCTGGGCACTCCCCTGGGGGCTTCGTGTTCTCAGGTCGGTCAGAGAGCGAGCAGGTGCTGAGCGTGCTGCCGTACAAATTCACTTCCGAGGTCGGGTACAATGAGCCAGCAGTCGAAGATGAGGATTAAGTTTTTTCCCGAACCCAACCTCGTTTTCGGGGCCAAGCAGCCCGCGCAGGACCCCCGCGACGGCCTAATCCTCTACGGACCAAACGAGCCACTGGCCCCTTCCAGAGTGCGAGTAGGCGTGGTGGGTACCACCCAGGCGGTGGGTTTCTACAAAGACTTTGTCACGGCCCTTCGCAAGCCGATATACTCGACTAAGCGTAAGTACGCCGTCGTGAAGAGCGACGAAATAGCTCGCCCCAGCTTTCCCGGATTTCAGGCGGTGTTCGGAGTAAAGTGGGACAGCAAGCCCGATATCGTGGAACTGCTGGACGAGAAGCTGCTCAACGCCAGCATCCGGGAGCCAAACGTGAAGCGCCGCGTTACTGGCTTGGTCAACCTCTACCTTAATGCTATCAAGCGGGCCACCTCCGACGAAGACCAGCAAGTAGACATCTGGTTTGTGGTGGTGCCCGTGGCCTTGTACAAGGCCTGCCGGCCCAACTCGGCCGGAAGGCAGCTGGGTAAAGGCACTATCAATTATGTGAAGCTGACCCAGGCCGGGCAAACCACGCTGGGCTTTGAGGAGGAAAATTACGTGGAGGAAGTGCAGAAGCTGCTGGATTCGAGCAGCGACTTTCACCATGTGCTCAAAGCCAGCGTCATCCACGAAAAAATCAATACTCCGCTGCAAATAGCGCTGGAAAGCACCTTGCAATTTCGGGACAAGAATTCCGGTAAGCTCTTCGACCAGAATATTAAGGCCCATCTGGCGTGGACGCAGTCCACAACGCTCTACTACAAGCTGGGGCGACTGCCGTGGCGGCTGAGCGACATTCGGGAAGGGGTGTGCTACTTAGGCATCATTTTCAAGAAGCTCAACCGCGATGGGGGTGACAAGAGCGTGTGTAGCGCCGCCCAAATGTTTCTGACCGACGGCGACGGCTCGGTATTTCGCGGCAACATAGGCTTGTGGGAGACCAAAGAAAATGAGTTTCACTTGAATAAAGACTCCGCCGAAGCCCTGTTAGGAGCTGCTTTAGATGACTATTTCTACAAGTGGCAGAAATACCCCAACGAGTTCTTTATTCATGGCCGCTCCAACTTCACCGACGACGAGTGGAAAGGATTTTGCCTGGCTTTGGCGCAACGTAAAGCCAGTACACAACTGGTAGGCATTACCATTAAGGATATTAACGCTTTGAAATTCTATCGCCGGGTAGACAGCCAGCCTAGTAATTACGGCGTGATGCGCGGCCAGGCGCTTATTGTATCCGACGACGAGGCGCATTTATTTACCCGGGGTTTTATCCCGCGCCTCAATACCAGTACTAGCCTAGAAATACCCAATCCGCTGCAAATAAAAATAAACCGGGGCGAAGCCGATATCGAAGTAGTAATAAAGGATATTCTAGCGCTGACGAAATTAAATTATAACGCCTGCATCCATGCCGATGGATTGCCGGTTACCCTGCGGTTTTCCAACGTCATCGGTAGCATTCTCACAGCCACTTCTACCTGGCAGGCCAGCCAAAAGCAGTTTAAATACTACATCTGAGGGCTGCGCCCTATAGGTGGCCCTTGACCGCCAGCCGCCAGTAGTGCTGGCCCAGCACGGTCAGCTTGCAGCCCGTGGAATTCATGGCCGCGTGGTACATGAACGGTACATCTACCGGAACCACGAGGCCATTGGCCTGAAACCGCTGCAAATCCTTGAAGGCAAGAACATTGTCGGGGTCGAGCACGTGCCCGCTAGCGTCTTCAAAGGAGGGGTCGAGCGGAAAGAAGTAGTCCTTGGTTTTAAAGTAAGTTGCTAATTTTCTGAGTGTTGCTAATGAGATAGCCGGTGCCACCTGGCGCAGGGAGATAAACTTATTGACATTAGTCTTGAAGATAGGACGCTGCTCCCAGGCTCCCAGTGACTGGTCAATGTGTGCGTAGACCCCACCCGGCGTAATATTGCCAACCAAGTCAGCTGCCGCGCCATGCAACGCATCCAGCAACAACTCGGTAAAGATGCCGTGCCCCCCGGCCTCCATAGCTGGCTCATCCTCACGGCTCGCCGTCAGCACCACCACCCCCTCGCCGAGCACGGCAGAGGCTGGCACGACTTTGGGGCTGCCGAATGCGCCGGAGTGGCAGCAATCTAGGATAACTATCTTGTTTTTGGCGCGGGACTGATTTACCAGCGTCAGAATCTGGTCCATTGGTAGCCCCTCATCGTGCGCCGCGTAGTCTGGGGTCACCAGATAGCCTCCTACCGCATCCACGAAGCCGTGGCCGGAGAAATACAGCAGCGCAATCTCGCAGTCGTCCTTGAACAACTCGGTTATCAGGCGCTTCAACTCACCCTTCGAGGGTACGTCTAGTGCTAGACGCGAATCAAAGTTGCGCGAGCCGTCGCTGTTCAATTTAAGAGCCGTGTGCAAGACCGTCGCATCATTTATACACCCATAGAGGGGAGCGGTGGGATACTTGTTGATGCCGACAACGAGGGCTTTTTTCATTAGAAAGCGCTTATAAAGTATCGGGCAGACCAGGAAAGCAGGTGCCGCCCGCTAAGGTAGGAAAGCCCCTCTTAGCCGCCCCGGCCGGTGGCCCTTCTACCAGGCTGCTCATAGCCCCAGCGCCCGTCCTGCATTATACTTAATAATGTCATCAAGCCGGGTGTAGCGGCTAATCATGGCGTCCGTTTTCTGCTTGGTCTGGTTCTTAATAAAGTCGTTGCTCTGGCCCGCCAGCTTGGAAGTAGTGATAAACGATACCCGCAGGGAGTGAGCGGAATACTTTGCACCCAGGTGCTCTTTCACCAATAGGTTGACGCGCCGGTCGGCCAGGCGCTTGTCCGTGGGCTTACCTGGCTCGCCCGGCCGGCTCCGTTTGAGGGACACAAACAGCGGGCCCTCGGTGCGGCCCCCGAGCTGTGCAATCCAGGCATTGTAGGCCCCAATCGGGCAATACGCCGGGTTTTCGCCATAGAAGATGATTTTCTGCTCGACGTCTCCCGCCTGGTTGGCTTTGCTTTTAGGGAGGGTGATTACCAATACCTCGTCGGTCGCATCGTGCACCATTTCCAGGTGCTCCAGATTAATATCAACCAGCTCCGAGCGCCGGAATGCGCCCGCGAACCCGAGCAGCAGCAGCGCCCGCGCCCGCAGCCCGTCCGGCCTCGACAGGTCCAGCCGGTCGATGGTGCGCTTGAGATGGGGCACTGAAAAGGCCGGGGCCTGCTTTTGCTTTTTACCGATTTCCCGCGCCACGCCCTTGCGTAGCACGTCCAGCGCCGGGGCGTTGATAGCCGAGGGTAGCCCGAGCAGCTGGTGGTTCTTCTCGATAGCGGCCAGGTGCCGGTTGATGGTGGCCAGCTTGCGGCCTGCGTCGGCCAGGTGGGCCACGTAGCTGGCCAGCGTTTCCAGGGCGGCAGGCCAGGGCGCGAGCTGGTGCAGCGCACAATAGGCCTCGTAGGAGCGTAAGTCCGCCGAGTAGGCCAGGCGCGTATTATCGGAGCCTTCCAGGCCGCGGAGTAAATATCGCTCGACATTGGGCGCCACGCGGCTGGCCAGGTCGGCGGCCAGCGCCAGCGTCGGCCGGTCGGCAGCTACTGCGGGCAGCATTGTTGTCTGGGTGAGTGACTTCATCCTATTTGCAGGCTAATGGTGGCCCTGATGTGGGCAGTAGGATTGGTTGCCCGCTGCACCGTAAAGCCATTTCTTATATAATATGGTATCAGCCGCTCTACCTTGTCGGTTGCTACAATTTCTCCCCCAATGACTCGGATATCTGCCTGCTGACCGAGCAGTAGGCTGGTTTGCAGCATCCGACTTCCAGTACCCTGACCCCGATAGTCTTCGCTTATTGAGAAGTCCACTATTTTCATTTTTCTTTCCGGATTAGGTGGCTCAGCAAAGTGCTGCTCACCATCCAGAAATAAATGTCCTCTGCGGTCTCTGCTATACAGTAGATTGAATAGCTCCAGACTCCATTTGATACCTGCGGGCTGGTAGTAGATAAGTAGTAGCCCCGGCGCATCGTCGGGCAATGTCTGTAGAATGCCAGCGTGAGGTAGCTCTCCCCAGGCGTGACGGTTCAGCAATTCGTTTAAATGCTTGTCAGTCTCCGCCTGTCGCCTAGGCGACAATCGTTGCCAAGCCACTAGCTTGGAGAGCTGCTCCGGAATTTGGTCAAGGGAAACGTGCATCATAGCAGGTTGTCAAAACTGGAGAATCAACGGGGTCTATTGATTTTGCAATTGCAAAACGACCGTTTCACAGCGCTGTAAAGATAAGGAGAGTTTAGGGCCGATAAGTAAGTCTTATGGTTTCTAAACTTCGAAAGGGGAGAGGAAAAAAAATTGATGACTCGGTTGAGTGGATGACTCCGCAGAACCTCGCGCCATCTTCACGGACCGCATTCCTCATTCAGTCCGCCTGCGAAATCGGACGACCAAGAAATGCCCGTTCCCTTTCAACTCCTTATTAATATGTGTCTCCGCGCTGGCTCAGTTTCCTAAGCTGGCTGTGGTGTGTTTATCCTTGTCTGGTATCGGCCACTTTGACTACGATTGAGAACAAGCCGCAATCCTGGAAGAAGTAATCTGTGCTCGCATTGTGTGCTGCGACACCTCGGGCAAGTCCCGCAGGCCAGCGCACCTCTCGCGATAGTTCCAGGAAGTGACCGTCCTTACGCTTGCCGGGCCTCAACACTTGGTGCTGCCAGTCACGTCCACCGCCTGAACTGGTTGGTATGGGGTCGGATAAACGGGTAGGTGGGCAGTAAGCGCGAAAAAAGCGGCAGTGTAATTAACGCCGGGCTATTTTTTGCTGTTCATCAAGTCAGGGGGCATTCATCTGATTTTCCAGTTCCCGCACCGCTTATGACCCGACAGCTTCTCGTTGACTTTTCTGACGTATTCAATGAGCCAATCTTGCCGATTGAGACTTATCTAGCGGGTATTAGCCGACTGCGGCGTTTGCAATGCGTCGCTCATTTACTTGGCTATCTAAGCCAGGTTCCTGCCGCAGAGCGCGACTATAAAACGGATATGGAGCAGATTTTTGCTCCGCACAATCGTCCTTTTGCAACGGTAGTGTACAATAGGATGAGTGACTTAGCTCGTCGTGCAGGTGCTAAGGTCAACTTCCTGCACCCTAAGGTGGTACTCCAGCTGTATGGCTACTGCTTTGAGTTGCCTGACTGCCCGGATACGCAGTCTTACCCAGAGGTGGAGCGAAACCTCTACAAAGCCTGTCTGGCGTTAAACGGTCCATACATTCAGCAGCAAGACCAGGCCATGGCGGATGCCAAACGCTTGCTCCCGACGCAGCGGTTAGCGGCATTAGCACTGGCGGGTACTTTTTCCGACTTTGAGTTGGTTAATCACCGCTTGCCCAATATTGCCATGCTGCAACTCATGAAGTCGGTGCGCTTTTTTGAGTTTATGGAGGCTGAGACTCGGTTCAAGCCTCTGTTAGAGACCTTTTTGCAGTGCTTCGGCTGCCAGGATTGGCCGGAATACTTTCGCCGGCTCGGTGGGGTAATCAAGCCAGTCCTTCAAGCCACGAAGCGCGGCCGAATCGCGGTAGAGTTAGCTCCTGATGCTGATTTTGAGTCTAATCGCGCTTTCTTACGGCATTTCACTTTGCCCGAAGACTTACCAGTAGACCACGCCGATTTTACTAGTTTGCGAGCTACACCGCTGTGCGAAGAAGAGCCGGGCACTTTCGCATTGGTTTATCCAGTGCTGGTATTAGAAGCCCTGCACAAGGGGCTGTATTTTCAGTTTAGTGCCGCCAATCGAACTTTGCCCAAAGGGCAGCGGGAGCCAGATTGGCGCTCGGTGTACTGCGACCTGTTCTCGGAGCAATACCTGCTCTATATACTGTTGGATGCCGTTTTTCGGGGCCGGGGTTTGGCCTTGAGCGGCAAAGCCATTCTTCAGGGCTGGCAACTAAAAGGGCAGTCCGAGCCGGACTACTATTTCCGCCACGATAACCGGGCGGTGCTCTTCGAGTCGAAAGACGTGCTGGTGCATAAAGATGCCAAGGCGGGCCACGACTTCGCTACCTATCTGGATGAGGTAAAAAAGAAATTCTACGAAGACGACAAGCAGCATCCCAAAGCAGCGAAGCAGCTGGCCAACAATGTGGCACGTCTACTGCGCCACCAGTTGCCTTTCGATACCAATTTTGACCCAGCCGAGTTGGTAATTTACCCGGTGCTGGTGGTGCATGACCGGCTCTATAACCAGCCCGGCCTGAACGTGGTCGTCAACGACTGGTTTCAAGAGGAGTTGGCCAAGCTGGCGCAGGAAGGTCTGGCCGTGCATAACGTGCGCCCGCTGATTATTATCGACGCTGATACGCTCCTGGCCTATCATGAAGACTTCCGCGATGGGCGGTTAGTATTCGAAGACGTACTCGAAGAATACGTGGCGTACCTGCGAGCCCCAGCCTGGGCGGGCATCAGCACGGCCGAGGACGAACAGCGGCAGATGCAGCGTGTTCACCCCTTCGCCTTATTTCTGGAAAACTACGCGGAAAAGCGCGGTATGCCGGGCATTCCGCAGGAGATGCTATACCAGATTCTGCCCATCATCAACCGGGGCGCGGCCGACTAGCCAGCAGCGTAAGGTTATTGAGCGTTCTATATTACTGCCTTTCACTCATTTCGCCAGAACCTATAGCTTGGTGTTTTATCAAGCCAAAAAGCTAGCCCGCTGCCATGTTACTAAACCTGACCATTCCCTCGTTGCAGGTACGAAACGTTCAGTACGTCACGCTTAACCCCCGGTTCAGCAGCGCGTACTGGGTGGCAATAAGCCAGTATGTCCGCTTCGAGTATGGCGTGGGCAAACTCACCGACCCCGCGACGGTGCGGCGGGCGTTGGAGGGCGTTTATGCGCTGCTGCTGGAAAACTTTGAGCGGGTAGCGGCGGCCGTTTCCAGCGTGCGGTTTCTGCTGTTTGTGCACCGCATCCACGAGTCGTCGGTGCTCATTTCGCAATTGTTTCAGGACGAAAACGAAGAGCTAAACGCCTACTTGACCCCGCAGGACCTGAAAGAACTCCCGGCCATCCGGCGGGTGCTGAAGCTGGTGATGGAAGCGGTACTGCCGCCGCAGTTCGCGGAAGAAATCGGGCCGGAGCTGGTGGGCAGCGCCCAGGCGACGCCTCAGAACGTGGCGCAGCTGGAAGAGCTGCTGTACCTGGGCGGCCACCTGCTGGAGATGAAGGAGTACATCAACAGCTGCTCGCTGTTTGAGAAATCCGTGTCGCTGCACTCCCGGTGGAAAAGGCCGCTGGTTATCCTGCACAACAGCCCGTACAACCACGTGCTCGAAACCGTGCAGCGCGACATCGCCACGTACCGCAACAACGAGTACGAGGGCATTAACGCCGAGCTGGACGAACAGCTGTTAGCCACCTTCGGCAGCAACCTCACGCGAGTCTTGCAAGGGCTGCCCGGCCTGGGCACCTTCATCGTGCCGCGCGAGCAGTGGCTGCGCGAGCAAGGCCTCACGCCCGGCCGCGAAGACGAGGCGCGGCCTTTCTACGCCGGGCTAACCCTGACGGCCCACAATAAAATGCCGCTGGCGGACTCGTTCCAGAAAATGCAGAACAACACCCGGCTCATCTACCGGCCCATCCTGGAGTTTCTGGATAAAAACGGGGAGCCGTACTGGGTGGTAGGCTCGGGCAAGATGCTGGAAAGCATGCGCGCGCTGCAAACCAACGCACTGCTGTGGGGGCACTTGCCCAACGAGTGGAAGGCTGCCCCCGACCTGCAGGCGTTTGCCAAGACGCTGGAGCTGCGCCGCGAAAGCCTGATGGTAGACCAACTTTCGGAGCACCTGCGGGCGCACGAGGTGCCGCACGTGACCAACCTCAAGCGGTTGATTGACCGGAAAGGCCAAGCCTTCAATATCGCGACGGCCGGGCTGGGCGAGATTGACGTTATTTTCCTGAACGTCGCGCAGAAAGTGATTTACGTGGGCGAATGCAAAAACAATCGGCCTCGGTTCGATATGTTTTACTGGAAGGGGGAGCACCGGCAGTTTTCGGAGGGCTACGAAGCCAAGCTGGCCCGCAAGCACGCCTGGGTGCAAAGCAATAAGCAGCGGGTGCAGGAGCACTTCACCCACGAGTTGAAAACCGACTTCGACTTCACGGACTGGACCGTGGAAGGGGTGTTTTTCCTGATGACCTCGTCCATCTACAAGTACGATGGCTCTTTTCTGGTGTTGACCCTGAAAGACGTGGACGCTTTCTTGGAGAACGGCTTTGTGTTCCGCTACCCGATTCTGGGCTTCCGGCGCAAAAATGGCAGCGAGTACGAAGTCCACTATCCCTACTTCAAAAACCTGCACCGCCTGGTCAGGGAAGGGGTTATATAGCTAGCGGCGGAAGGAATCCCCTGACCAGTATGCTAGCCGGGATGAAGGGTACGATAGGGTAACTCGTTGTTGCTGCCGAGGCTTGCCTAATAGGTGGTAATCCCCGCAGAATTGGCAGTTGGCGCAACTGGCCTTTGGTTTGTGGTGAAGCAGGTCATTCCGACCAAATAGGGAGGGCATCACTTGCGCCCCAACTCAAACAACGGGGGCTTACTCAGCTACATCACCTATCAACTTCCTGCCATATGTTCGTACTCGATTCGCAAAAGTTACAACCATTTGACATACTGCTAGTACGGTTTGCCGATACTACGTCGGCTGACATCCGGGCCGCCTGCAATTCCGAGTTCAGCCACGCCGCCGTGTACATCGGCAACAACTCGTTCATTGAAGGGGTACCACCCGTGGTGACGCTGTTCTCAGCCCAGCGCTATTTCTTCCCAACTCTCGATGACGTCCGAGTTATTCGGCTCAAGGCAGCCCATCGGGCTAGTTTCGACGCCGGGCAAGCCGAGCAGACGATACGGGGGTTGGCGTACTGCAACTACTCTAGTATGTTATTGACCCGTATTCAGTTGCGGTCTATAAGTGAGGATATCAAGGCCCGTTTTTTGCGGGAGAAGCGGTGGACGGGCGGCGTTGTATGCTCCACACTTGTCGCGCTGCCATACTACGCCGGGGGTATCGACATTTCACAGCAGCAGGAGCCGTTTTTCGTGCATTTTGGCGACATTGAGCAGTCCGATTTCTTTGAGGAAGTCACCACAAGTGTCTTTACCACGACTACCGAGCTGGACGGGGCCTTCAACTACTTCACCACCGCCGAGACGGGCTCCATTCTGGAAAAGCAGTCCGCCGCCGCCAAGGAGTTGAATACGCTCGTCACTGACATTCTGGGCGAAATGCGGCGCGACCGCAAAAAGTACGACACCATCCTTCGCATAGAAGACCAAGACCTGGTTTTTACCACCTGGGAGGACATCATTCCGCTCATCATGCGCTGGTTTCTCACCGAGCGGGGCCAGGAAATTGATGAGCAAGTCTACCGTAAGCTCGTATCGAGCGGGTATACCACGCTCTGGTTTGAGGAAGTGCACTCCCACCGCCGACTGTTTTTTCCCGCTGGTTACTTTGCCCAAGCCTTGGAAGAAGGTCCCCAGTACCTGATGCCCAAGGAGCATTACGAAACCACGCGCACCGCACTCAACATCGCGCTGCAGCACAACCGGCGGCAGGAGAAAGCTACTTTTCATAACTTCTCACAGGCTCCGGCTAAAACACTACACGCCTTGTTGGACATGCATCGCTCGTTCAGCGACTTGCTGCAATCTTCGGTTACCCAGTATACGGGCATCATTGACATGCTTGAGGAGTTGCAATTAGCTGGTTAATGCCTCCGCAGGCAAAGCCTAACACTGCGCACAGGCAAAAATTTCTGATGATGCTTTTCTAAGATGGCCTGGCAAGCCGTTGCTTAGTCAGCTTGCGCGGCCAAACCGGCAAAAGACTGCTGCACAAACTGGTGGGCATAGGCCTTCACTTGGTCGCGCACGGCCCGGAACTGCTGCATAATTTCCTCCTCACTGCCCGTGGCCTTGGCAGGGTCGGGAAAGTTGTGGTGCAGCTTCTTGGCGGAGGAGGGAAACACCGGGCACACCTCGTTGGCGTGGTCGCACACGGTAATCACGTAGTCGAACGGCACGGCGGCGTATTCGTCCACATGGTTGCTGGTGTGGTGGCTAATGTCCATCCCGTCCTCAGTCATCACGCGCACGGCGCGGGGGTTGAGGCCATGCACTTCCACGCCGGCGCTGTACACGGCGGCTTGGTCGCCCAGGGCTTGTTCGAGGTAGCCGTGCAGCAGTTGGCTACGGCAGGAATTGCCGGTGCACAGCACCAGCACGTTTTTTTTGTCAGACATGAGAGAGGAATAGCAAAGAAGGGTTACGCGGCCGAAGCCACCGTTTTGCCGCCGTACCAGCGGCGGCGGAACCAGAAGGCCAGGTTGACCAAGGCAATGAGCGCCGGCACCTCAATCAGTGGCCCAATCACGCCAGCGAAGGCCTGGCCCGAGTTGAGGCCAAATACCCCGATGGCCACGGCAATGGCCAGCTCGAAGTTGTTGCCGGTGGCCGTGAAGGCAATGCTGGCATTCTCGGCGTAGTCGGCCCCGAGGTACTTGCCGGCGGCGAAACTCAACACGAACATCACCCCGAAGTACAGGGCCAGCGGCAGGGCAATGCGCAGCACGTCGAGCGGCACCTGCACGATGGTTTCGCCCTTGAGACTGAACATGACCACGATGGTGAGCAGCAGCGCCACCAGCGTAATGGGGCTGATGGCCGGGAGGTAGACCTTTTCGTACCACTCGTCACCTTTCAGCCGCCGCAGGATGGTGCGCGAGAGAAAGCCGGCGGCGAAGGGAATGCCCAGGTACACGAGTACGCTCCGGGCGATGTCCCCTATACCGATGTTCACGGCGTAGCCTTTTAAGCCGAAATAAGGAGGCAGCACGGTGATGAACAGCCACGCCAGCACCGAATAAAACAGCACCTGAAAGATGGAGTTGAGCGCCACCAGCCCGGCCGCATATTCACGCGAGCCGTCGGCCAAATCGTTCCAGACCAGCACCATGGCAATGCAGCGGGCAATGCCGATGAGAATCAGGCCCATCATGTACTCGGGCTTGTCGGGCAGCAGCCAGATGGCCAGGAAAAACATGAGGAGCGGTCCCAGAATCCAGTTCAGGAAGAGTGAGAGGCCGATGATGCGCGTGTTCTTGAAGACCGTGGGCAGCTGCTCGTACTTGACCTTGGCCAGCGGCGGGTACATCATCAGAATCAGGCCGATGGCCAGCGGCACGTTCACCGTGCCCACGGAGAAGTAGTTGATGGCCCTGTTGATGCCGGGCACGAAGTAGCCCAAGCCTACCCCTAGGGCCATGGCCAGGAATATCCAAAGCGTCAGACCTCGGTCGAGGCCGGAGAGCTTCTTTTCGGCCAGCGCGGCGGGGGCCGGCGCGGCGGGCAAGGGTTGATTGAGGGTTGTCATAGAAATAATGGTGTTAAGCGACGCCGACGGAGGCGCTGCGTCGCTCCATCTGCACCGTGTTGCGCCACACGCCGTGGTGCCGGCCAATCCGTTCGCGGTGGCCGATAACACGAAAGCCCGCCTGCGTGTGCAAGCCGATGCTAGCCGCGTTTTCCTCGAAAGTGCCAGCTTGCAGCGTCCAGATGCCGTGGGCTTCTGACGCGGTAATCAGGGCCTGCAACAGCTGCCGGCCCACGCCCTGCCCGCGGACGTCGGCGGCGATGTAGATGCTGAGCTCGGCCACCCCGCCGTACACGCAGCGGCTCGATACGGGCGAGAGGGCGGCCCAGCCCCGCACCGTGCTGGCGTCATCGACGGCCACTAAGCGGCTGTGGGCCAGGTGCGCCCGGTCCCAGGCCGCCCATTCGGGGGCCTGCGTTTCAAAGGTGGCGTTGCCGGTGGCAATGCCCTGCTCGTAGATGGCGCGCACGGCTGGCCAGTGGGCTTCGGTGAGTGGTTGAATGGTCATCGGGGAAGGCGGCTAGTAGGCCTTGCGCAGCATGTCGGCGTACTCGTTGGGCAGCGGCGAGGCCTCCACGGCCCGGGCCGCTTTCTCCATGTCATACTCCACGCGAATCAGTTCCGAGCGCACGCTGCCGGGGTCAGTGAGCTTGGTATTTTCGTCGAGGTGCAGCAATTGGTAGGCGGCGCGCGGGTCGCCGTCCTTGGGCTTGCCCACCGAGCCGATGTTGAGGGCGTGGCGGTAGCGGGTTTCGCCGGCCACCTCGTAGGCGAACGTGCGGTGGTAGGGCTTGTGGGTGTGGCCGAACAGCATGATGTCGGCGTTGGCGTCCTGCAACACCCGCAGGAAGCTGGCTCCGGGCCGGTCCTCAAACAGGTATTCGTTGATTTTGCGCGGCGAGCCGTGCACCATCAGCAGGTTCAGGGTGCAGGGCTCCTCCTGAAATTCCAGGCGCATGTGCTTGGGCAGCAGGCGCAGGTAGCGCCGCTCGTCGTCGCCCACCACGTGGTTGGTGTAGGCAATGCTCTGCGCGCCCAGGTCCTTTTCGGTGTCGGTTTTGTAGGCGCAGCCGCAGTTGCTGCTGGCCAGCCCGATGCCCTGGTCGTAGTTGCCGGCCAGCGTGGGGATGCCGCGGCGGCGCACCTCGTTCACCACTTCGTTGGGCCAGGGCGCGTAGCCCACCAAATCGCCGAGGCAGAAAATCATGTCGGGCCGGCGCTGCTCCATATCGGCCAGCACCGCTTCCAAGGCCGGCAGGTTGCCGTGCACGTCGGAGAAAAAGGCAATCGTCATCGAAATCGGGAGGAGGGAATGGGGAGAAAAATCAAGCGGCGCGACCCGGAAGGGCCGCGCCGCCTGGCCTTGTTAGCAGCACCCGCCGCCCGGCGTGCAGCCGCCGGCCATTTGCAGCTGGGGCAAGGCGAACTGCTGGGCGGCCGGAATGCCGCAGGCATCCTGGGCCAGGCAGGCCGTCTGCTTGGCGGTCAGCACGAAGTCGTTGCCCTCGCGCGTCAGCCCGAATTTGCCGATGGTGGCCTGCTGGTATTCCACTTCGATGTCCAGGTCGTCGGTGCCTAGAATGCGCTGCGACAAGTCCAAGATGTGCAGGAACTTCTGGGGTGCCAGGCGGTGGTCGTAGTCGCCGGCCTCCCAGAGCTGGAAGTTGGCGACCTGCTCCCGGCGCTCCACGCCGCCGCAGTCGATGAAGTGCTTGCTCACCAGGCCCACTTCCGTCACGTGGAAGTGCGCGGGCAGGTACTCGCCCGTGGGTAAACGGAAATTGACGGCTTCCACTTCAGCCAAAGCCTGCTTGATTTTAGAGATTTTCATGGCGTAACGTGTTGATAAGAAGGTGAAAAAGAAAGGGCGCCTAGCAGGCGCAGGCATCGTCGGGGCCGCAGGCCGCGCCGCTGGTGGCTTCGATGAAAAAGGCGGTGAACTGCTGGTGCACCCGCTGTAGCAACTCGGTATTGAGGCAGTAGCAGACGGTGAGCCCGTCAATTTCGCCGCGTATCAAATCCAGCGCTTTCAGCTCCTGCAGGTGCTGTGATACCGTAGTGCGCGACAGGGGCAGCTCGGCGGCGATGTCGCCGGAGATGCAGGTCTGCTTGCTGGCCAGAAACTGGATGATGGCCACCCGGGCCGGATGGGCCAGGGCCTTGGCCACGCGGGATAATTGCTGTTGCTCTTCGGTGAAGGCGGCGGTTTTAGCGTAGGTCATTAGGCGGAAGCAGGAAATGCAGTGGAAGTGGCTGCTGGCGCGGCGGCCGTGGCGGCCAGCAACTGGGTGAGCAAGGTTTCGGCGCGCTGGTAGGCCCGCTCTTCGGCGGCCTGTAGGCGTTCCTCGCCGCCGCCGCCGGGCAGGCCATTGTAGCCGCCGTGCGTCTGGAGCCGCAGGCTTTCCAGCACGAGGCATTCAGTGCGCAGCACCCGTTCGAGCACGACACGCAGCAGGGGATGAACGGGAGTATCGACGGTGGAAGACATTAGCGCTGATAAGCAGCTTGGAAGTATGTCGCAAATATACGACATTAAATGACGTAAGTTTACGACATAGTTGCAGTATTTTCTTAGCAAGCCGAAACCAAGCGGTTTTAGGGGCTTTTTGGTAGGGCGAGCCCGCCAGGCCAGGCTATGCAGGGGTCCGCTGCGCTGCCGTGCTGCGCACCGCTCCCGCTGGTCGCGCCCTTCCTATCCTTCTCGCAAAAAATACCCC
>CAJYVK010000403.1 GCA_913778455.1 uncultured Hymenobacter sp.
GTGGAGTTTATTATTTGCAATACCGACCGGCAGGCGCTGGAAAGCTCCACCGTGCCCAATAAGCTCCAGATCGGGGTGGACCTGACGGAAGGGCTGGGCGCGGGGGCTAAGCCCGAGCGCGGTCGCCAGGCCGCGCTGGAAAGCCGCGAGCAGATTCGCGAGCTGCTGAGTAACGGTACGAAAATGCTGTTTATCACGGCCGGGATGGGCGGTGGTACGGGTACGGGAGCGGCCCCGGTTATCGCCCAGGTGGCCCAGGAACTGAATATCCTGACGGTGGGTATCGTGACGGCACCCTTCCTGTTTGAGGGGAAGAAGAAGCGCGACCAGGCCGAGCAGGGTATCAAGGAACTGAGCGAGCATTGCGATACGGTGCTCGTGATTCTCAACGACAAGCTGCGGCAGCTCTACGGCAACCTCACGATGGGCCAGGCGTTTGCCAAAGCCGATACGGTGTTGACTACGGCCGCCAAGTCGATTGCCGAGATTATCACGGTGACCAGCGACGTGAACGTGGACTTCGAAGACGTGAAAACGGTGATGAAGGACTCGGGGGCCGCCGTAATGGGTAGCTCTATCACGGAGGGCGAGAACCGCGCCCGCCGCGCCGCCGAGGAGGCGCTGAACTCGCCATTGCTCAACAACACCGACATCAAGGGTGCCCAGCGCATTCTGCTCAGCATCATGTCGGGCGACCAGGCCGAGCTGGAAATGGACGAGTTGTCGGAAATCACCGAGTACATCCAGGACAAAGCGGGCGAGGATGCCGAAATGATTTTCGGCCACGGTACCGACGATACGCTAGGCCAGAGCATCCGGGTAACAGTAATTGCCACGGGCTTTGCCCGCGAGGCGCATACCATTTCGACCAACAGCCGCCCCGAGGCTGCGCCCGAGCCGGTAGCCGCCGCCCCGGTGGCTGAGCCACTGCCCAGCGCGTTTGATAGGGAGCGGCAAGCACCGCCGACGGCCCCGCCCGCGCCGGTCGTACCGACGTTTACCACGCCCGCCACGCCCGAGCCGGCTCGCATCACGTACGAGCTGAACGGCCCGGTGACCCCGGTGCCCCAGACCGGACTAGCTGGCGTTCCTATCACCGCGCCCGGCGACCCGATACTACTCCCCGGGCAAGGGCAGGGGCCGGCTCCCAGCCAACCGTTGCCCGCGCCGCGCCCGCGTCCGGCCATGCTGGAGGCGCAGGCCGAAGAGCGTCGTCGCCGCTTGCAGCAGCTCAGCCAGAACCAAGGGCTGTCGCCCGAGGCTACTACGCACCTCGATACGCCCGCCTACCTGCGCCGCGGCCAAAAGCTGGAGCCAGTAACGCCGAGCAGCGCCCAAAATATCTCGCGCTTTAACCTGAGCGACGATAATGAGCTGCTGGGAGACAACCGCTTCTTGCACGACAACGTGGATTAGCGCGGTGGTGAGTTAGCTTGGTGAGCTACTGCTAAGGCTGCCCAAAAAGACGCGTTTCTCACCACGTCCGTCATGCTCATCTGGCGTCCGCTTGCCGAAGCATCTTGCAGGCTGCGCTAACTTTCTCGTTAGACGAAGCGAGCAAGATGCTTCGGCAAGCGGACGCCAGATGAGCATGACGGGCGTATTTGAGCGATATTTGAGAAAGTCCGCTTGATTAGTATAATCAAGCGGACTTTTTATGTGTGGTAGATGAGTAATAAGTAATAGATTAACAAGGTATTAGGGATGGCTTTCAGCAGTGCAGTTCAGTGAGCTGTCGGCACGTACGAGCTCAAATGCCGCCTAGCATTTTCACTGAGCAATTTCTTTCCTTAAGCATCAGCTACTAACGCGCCGACTCCGTGGTAGGCCGTGCGTAAGTAAACCGAAGGCGCAGCCGGTCTAGCGGTGCTTCGAGGTAGTGCCAGGAAAGGGCGCTCAGCCCAGCCAGCGCGGGGCAAAGCAGCAGCATAGTGGGGCCGGGACTTAGCCAGAACTGCCGCAGGCTAGCCGCCTGGGGCTGGCCGCTGGGCAGCAGATGATACACCAAACGCTGATAAAACACGGGCAGCAGCAAATGGTAGAGATACAAGCCGTAGCTGCGCTTGCCCAGCCACAAAGCCAGCGGGTGAGCCAGCCAGCGGGCCTGGCGGGGTGAGTGCATAAGCCAGCGCAGGGCGAAATAGCTGGCCAGCGCGCCGAGCCCCGGGGAAATTACTTCCCAAAGTTGCTCGGCGTAGGGAAACTGGCGCGTAAGGCCCCATAGCAGGCACCAGCCGGTAGTCGTGAGCAAAGCGGGCCAGCCCGGGTACGTGGCGGGCGACTGCGGTAATTGCCGCTCGGCCGTCTTGTGTAGCTGCAATAGGGCCCCGAAGGCGAATAAGTCGAGGCAGGACGGTAGCAGTACCGTGGCTTGCGAGGGAGCGTTCGGTACCAAGTAAAAAGCCCCGTAGATGCGGTGCGCTAGACTGCCCACGATAAGTAGCCAGAGCCAGCCGGCCCGGCGTTGGAACAGGCCCAGGAGCAGAGGCCAGATAAAGTAAAATTGCTCTTCCACGGCCAGCGTCCAGTAGTGGCCCAGGCCCTCGGGCCAGTGCCCCAGGCGGAAGCAGAGCACGTTGGCCAGCGGCAGCAAAAACCAGCCGGGGTACTGATGCAAAACCGTCAGTGGAAGCAGGGCGCCCAGGGCCAGCGAGGCGTAATAGGGCGGAATAATCCGCAGGAAGCGCCGGGTGTAAAAGACGCCTAGCTGGTAGAGGGCCGGCCGGCTGATTCCCCAGTAAATACTATTTTTCCAGATAATGCCCGAGATGAGGTAGCCACTGAGGACCAGCAGCGGAATGCGACCCATCTCCCCGAGCGGAAAAGCCAGCAGCGTCCAGTGCTTTACCACGACCAGGCCCACGGCCAGCGCCCGCAGGCCCATCAGCTCGGGTTGGCGGCGGGCGGCGGGGGGAGGATAGCGGTCGGCATGGCAGGAGTTGGGCACGCAAGGTACGCGGCCGACGGGGCAGCCGGGCTTGACCAACGCTGCTTAGAAGGGGTCCGAGAATCGCTTGTCGGTGACGAAATTGGTATCGGTCAGGGTTTGCAGGAAGGCGATTACCTGCCGCTTTTCGGTGGCGGTAAGATCCATGTGCGTGCCGAAGGGCGGGTCGTTGATGCCCAGGATGAGATTGTTGTCGAGGTTGGGGCTGGCCATCTGCACGTGGTCGGAGTAGTGGTCGAGCACTTCTTCCAGAGTTTTGAAGCGACCGTCGTGCATGTAGGGGGCCGTGAGGGCAATGTTGCGCAGGGTAGGCGCGATAAACTTTCCCTGGTCCACGGCCAGCTTGGTGAGGCCGCCCCGGCCGGGGTCGGTGAAGGTAAGGTCGAGGCCATTGTTGAAAAACTTACCCTCGTAGTTCGACGACATCAGCGGCTGCGAGTGGCAGTGAAAGCACTCGGCCCCGCGTATCGAGCCGGGCGCAATGTGCGTGGTGTAGAGCTGCAAGCCCGCCAACTCGTCGGCACTGAAGCCCGTGCGGGTTGCCATGTACGTATCGTAGCGCGACGAGCCCGAGATAAGCGTGCGCTCAAACTGCGCCAGTGCCTTGAGCACGAGCTCGTTGGTGATGGTCTGCGTGCCAAAGGCCGCCTGAAACAGCGCTGGGTAGGTGCTGCTGGCTTGCAGCCGGGCCACGCCCACGGTTAGCGGCTGGTGCAGCTCGATGGGGTTTTCGATGGGCTTCAGCGCCTGGGTTTCGAGGGTGGTGAAGGCCCCGTCCCAGGTGAGCTGGGTGCTCCAGAGCACGTTGACCAGCGACATGGTGCCGCGCGGGTTGGCTACGCCATCGACGCCTACGGCCAGCGCCCGGCCATCGGTGAAGGCCTTGCTCTGCTGGTGGCACGAGCCGCAGCTCATGGTGCCAGTGCTCGACAGGCTCTTTTCGTAGAAAAGTCGCCGGCCCAGCGCCACGCCCTCATTGGTGAGCGGATTGTCGGCCGGGATGACGGGCGTGGGGAAGCCCGCTGGCACCGTGAGCGCGTAGGCGGTGGGGCCGCTGGGTGTGGGGGTTTCGCCACCTCCGCCGCCCGAGCTACAACTCGCCACGCCCAGCACCGCCGCGCTCAACAGGATTCCCAACCAGGAAGCAAACGTAGTGCGCTGAGCCATAAGTGCTGAAAAGTAGAAGTGATGGGCGTAAAGAAAAGCCGCCCGCGCCGATAACGACGCAGGTCGCCGGGTTAGTTTCGGGTGGCGAGGGGCGCGGGGTGGGCGGGTTCGGCTCGCGGTGGGGCCAGCCGGGGGTTGGTCAAAAACTCAGTATCCGTCAGCGTGCGCAGGAAAGCTACCAGGTCGGCCTGCTGCTGGCGCGAAAGCGGGATGCCAAGCCGACCGTCGGGCTGGCGCAGCAGCGGGTCGAGGGTAGGGGAGGGCTGCACGCCGTGGGCGTAGTGCGCTAGAACCTGGGGCAGGGTAGCAAAGCGGCCGTCGTGCATGTAGGGTGCGGTGCGGGCCACGTTGCGCAGGCTGGGCACCCGGAAGCGGCCCCGGTCGGCGGCCCGGCTGGTAATGTGCGCCCGGCCCGAGTCGCGGCCAAAGGTGCGGTCGAGGCCGTTGTTGCGAAAGCTGTCGTCGCTAAACAAGTCGGTGGCGTGGCAGCCGCTGCACTTGGCCGTGAACAGCGCCCGGCCGCGGAGCTCAGGCGCGGTGAGTACGCCCCCGACCTCGTGGCGTACATATTTGTCGTAGCGCGAATTAGCCGAAGTGAGCGCGGCCGTAAACTGCGCCAGTGCCCGCAGAAATTGCGGCGTGTCGATCGGCCCCGGCCCGTAGATGGCCGCGAAGCGCCGCCGGTACGCCGGGTCGGCATTAAGCTTAGCCAGGGCCTCGGCCAGCGGCGTGTTCATCTCGGCGGGGCTGGTGAGGGGGGCCAGGGTTTGCAGCTCCAGCCCCAGCACGCCGCCGTCGGCCATGAAGCTATGCCGCCAGCGTAGGTTTTGCAGGGCCGGGGCATTGCGCGTGGCCCGGCGGCCCGCCACGCCTGAGCTCAGGCGCTGCCCGGCGTGGGCAAAGGCGGCGCTTACTTGGTGGCACGAGCCGCACGATACGGTGCCGTCGCTCGACAGCCGGGCATCATAAAACAGCTGTCGGCCCAACTCGAAAGTGGCCGCGTCGGGCGGGTTTTTAGCCAGCCCATACACCATCGCCGGGAAATTGGCGAACTGGCGAGATGGTGAAGTAGTGAGGTGACGAGGTGGTACCGACGGGGCAGACGGCTGGCCAGTGGCTGGGCTGGCCGGCGTAGTCTCGGGCTGGGTGACGCAGCTAGCCACCACTGCGCCGCCCAGCGCCAGCCCAGCTACCGGCCGCCAGTAGGCCCGCAGCCAGCGCAATTTGGCGGGGAGAAGCGGGGGCCAGGACATGGGCGCGGCGGCGGGTTACTTGGAGTTGGGCTGCACCTGCGTGACCGAAAACATGCCGGCCGCGTAGTTGGTCGCTACCTGCACCGAGGCGGCGCTGGGCATCATGGTGGTGGGTAAGCCGCTAACTGTAAACTTAGTAGGGCCGTCGAATATCTTCAGCACGTCGGCCGCTACCGCTAGCTTAGGTGACTGGCCAGCCCGCACCGGCAGCGTAGCACCGTTGAGCGAGGGCGTGGCCGTGACGATGGCGCTGAGCGGCTGGCGATAGCCGCCGATGTGGCAGGTAAACGCCTTGTTAGGGCTGGTTGAGGTCACTGTACCTTCCAGCTTGAGGAAGATGTGGCCCGTGTTCCAGGCCCAGTACATGTTATTGGCGGGGTTGAGGTCGCCGGGTAGGGCCAGCGGGTCGCCCTTGGTAGCGGTCGAATCAACGCCCACCACGAAGCTGACGCCGGTGTAGTCGCCGGCCGGCACGTTACTGACGGTGAAGTTGCTACTGCCGGGCTTGGCCGTATTAATCAGATGGTACTCATTGGGCGCGGCGTAGGTAGTGCCGTCGCTCTTGGTGAGCTTGATATTGGAAACGTAGTACTCAAACGTGCTCACCGTGAAGGTTTCCCCGTCGGCCGTAGTGTAGGCCGTGCCATCGAGCGCGAGGGCCTGCTGCCCCACCATATTTTTCAGCTCGAAGGCCACGCTGCCCGTCGGAGGCTGGCTGTCGGCGTCGTGCTTGCAGCCGCTGAGCAGGGCCGCCGAGGCCGTGAGTAGCATAGCCAGAAACAAGGAGGCGGGGCGGTTTTTCATTGGAGGCAGGGGCTACATGAAAAGCGGAAAAATACTCTGCACCAGCCGCGTAGGCGAGGCGTAAGCACGCTCGGGCAGAGGACAGCAGTAATCAAAGATAAGTGCCCCCAGATGGCGGCTGCATGTAGGAAAGCACCCGGCGGGCCTACTTTTGTCGCTGCGTAACCCATTTTTTCTCGTGAAGTCCCTTTTCGCCTATTTGCTCGCGGCTTTGGTGCTGCTGCAAACCTTCAGCCGCGAGCTGTTGGTGGTGGACTTCACGCTCAACCAGGCAGCTATCACGGCCCGCTTCTGCGTGAACAAGGCCCGGCCCGCGCTGCACTGCGACGGCAAGTGCTACTTCGCCAAAAAGCTCAGGCAGCAGGAGGAGCGCGAAAGCAAGTCGGCCGGCCCGCTCAAGGAGCGGCTGGAGATGCTGCCGGCGGCCTTCGGAGGCTGGCAGCCGCGGGCGGCCCGGCCGGTTGGGGGCACCGCGGTACGCTACGCGGCCCTTGTGCCGGGCTGCTACACCGCGCCGCTGGGTGCCGTTTTTCGTCCGCCGTTAGGCTAATGACAACCATCGGGTGGGGAGTTACCGGCTGGCGAGCGCCGGGGGCGACGGTATGCGCGTCCTGGCTTGCCCGGCTGGCTCCCCTGGTTTGTTTATAGCTTGATTTTCAGGGGGATGAAATCTATTGTGTTGATGACCGGGCTGGCCGCTGCCAGCCTGGGTAGCGCCTATGCGCAACAAGCCGCCGTGCGCGGCACTATTCTGGATGCCCAGTCGCAGCAGCCGCTGCCGGGCGTCTCGGTGGTCGTACCGGGCACCACCACCGGTACGGCCACCGACGCCAGCGGCCGGTTTGCGTTGGCCCTGCCCGCCGGAGCGCGGGAGCTGATTATTTCTTTTATCGGCTACAATGCCCAGCAGGTGCGCGTGCCCGCCGCCGGCCAGCCGCTTACCGTGCGGCTCGAAGCAGCGCCGGTGAGCCTGCAAGGCGTGGTGGTGTCGGCCAGCCGCGAGCAGGAGCGGCGCACCGAGGCACCCGTGGCCATCGGCCAGGTTGCCGCGCAGCTTATTGCCGATACCAAGGCCACCGCGCCCTACCAGCTGCTCAATAAAGTAGCTGGCGTGTACATGGTAGATCTGGGCAACGAACAGCACATGATGGCTATTCGTCAGCCGATCAGTACCAATGCCGTGTATCTCTACCTCGAAGATGGCCTGCCCATCCGGCCCATCGGCATCTTCAACCACAACGCGCTGTACGAGATAAACCAAGCCGGGGTGCGCAGCGTGGAAGTGGTGAAAGGGCCGGCCTCGTCGCTCTACGGCTCCAATGCCATCGGGGGCGCCATCAACTTTCTCACCCAGCGGCCCACGCCGTTGCCCACGGCGGGCGTGTCGGTGCAGGGCGATAATTTCGGCTACCGCCGCCTCGACGCCCATGCCAGCGGTACGGCGGGCAAGCTCGGAGTATACGCGGGGGGCTACGCGGCCCGGCAGCGCGGCGGCTGGCAGGACTACACCGACTTCGACAAACAGTCGTGGACGCTCCGTGCCGACTATGCCATAAGTACTAAAACGCGGCTGGTTGGTACCGGTACCTATAATTACCTCAACACCCAGACGCCGGGCACCCTCGACAGCCTGCGCTTCTACCGCCGCAGCTACGCCAGCAACAACCGTTTCACCAACCGGGTAGTAACGGCCGTACGCAGCAGCCTGCGCCTGGAACACGACTGGAGCGACCGCCAGCAAACGGCACTCACGGGCTTTTACCGCTACAACTCCACCGGGCAGCTACCGAGCTACTACATCTCGGACGTGCGCGTGAACGGCGTGTATAAAAGCTCCAATGGGCAGGTTAACAACTTGTCATTTAACAGCTACGGTGCATTGGTGCAGCACCGCGCCGACGTGAATTTGCTGCATTCGCGGCTTATCGTGGGTGGGTATTTCGACTACAGCCCCAGCACGTACTACGCTCGCTACCTCGACATTCAGAAGGACGTAGCCACTAATTTCTACACCGGCTACACCGATACCGGCCGCTACCTCGACGACTACCGTACCACTCTCTACAACGCCGCTGCCTACGCCCAGTTGGAAGTGCAGGCCACCGAGGCGCTGCGCGTGGTGGGGGGCCTGCGCTATGACCGGGTGCAGTACAAATTTACCAACAACCTGAGCGGTAGCCAGACCACCAAGAAAGCGGCGCTCGACAACGTATACAACATCGTGGCGCCCAAGCTGGGCCTCACCTACGCTCTCGGCCCGACGCAGGGCGTGTACGCCAACCTCAGCACGGGCTTCCAACCGCCCGAAACCAGCAGCCTCTTCAGCTCGCGGCAACTAATAGCCTTGAAGAAGGCCAGCTTTACCAATTACGAAGTGGGCGGCTGGCTGGCCCTGCTCGATCGCAAGCTTTACCTCGACCTCAGCCTCTACCAACTCGAAGGCCGCAACGAGATAGTCAGCATCCTGCAACCCGACAACACCACCCAGAACGAAAACGTGGGCGCTACCCGTCACCGGGGCGTCGAATATACGCTGACCTACGCGCCCATCTCGGAGGTGAATTTTCGCTTCAGCGGCACTAATGCCCGGCATACCTATTTGGAATACAGTGAGGTAGTGGCCGGCCGCAACCGCGACTACGCCGGCAACCGCATGGTCGGTGCCCCCAACTGGCTGGCCAACGCCGAGGTGTTTTACAAGCCGCGTTTCGTGCCCGGTGCCCGCCTGGGCCTGGAATACCAGCGCGTGGGAGCCTACTATACCAACACTGCCAACACCCGCACCTACGCCGGCTACAACCTGCTCAACCTACGCCTGGGCTACCGCCTGCCGCAGGCGGCTTTGCGTGGCCTCGACGTATGGGCCAACGTGGTGAACCTCAGCAATGAGCTGTATACCACCAACGCCACTACCAACCAATACGGCACCACCTACGTGGCCGCCGCGCCGCGCACGTTCACGCTGGGCGTGGGCTACACCTTCGCCGCCCGCGCGGCTGAATAGGTGCCGCCCGCTCGGCTAACTGGGCGGCAATTTTTATTCATCCAGACGCTGCACCGGCGAGCTGCCAGCTCGCCGGTGTGCCCTGCCTATTTTCTAGCACATGGCTGTTAATCAATTTACTGAGCCGCCAGTACGGGCGGCCGTTTCCCCGGTGCGCCGCTACGTGGGGCGCCACATGTACCGCTGGCACCGGGTGCTGGGGCTCATCACGGTGGTGCCCGTTATCATGTGGGCGCTCAGCGGCCTGGCGCACCCGCTCATGTCGAACTTGCTGCGGCCGGCCATTGCCCACGAGAGCGTACCCGCGCCGTCGCTGGTGGCCGCCGCGCTGGTCGTGCCCGTGCCGCAGGTGCTGGCCCGCCACGGGCTGGCCGCCGTGCAAAACCTGCGCGTGGTGCAGTTAAATCGCCAGCCGACTTACCAAATTACCGATTTCCGGGGGCGACTGCGCTACTTCAGTGCGGCTACCGGCCAGGAAATTCCTGATGGCGACCGAGCCTACGCTGAAGATCTGGCCCGCTACCTACTTGCCGATTCCACCTCGGCCGTGGCCGGGGCCGAGCGCTTAGCCCACTTCACGGGCGAGTATAAATTTATCAACCGCCTACTGCCGGTTTGGAAGATTACCCTGGCCCGGCCCGACGGCATGGCCGTGTTCATCGAAACAGGCCAGAGCCGGTTAGGAACCTTCAACAACCACGCCCGCGCCACCTTTCTGTGGGTGTTTGGAATGCTGCACAACTGGGATTTTCTCGATGCGCTGCCCCGGCCGATGCACCTGGGTATTATGCTGGTTTTCACCACCATCATCTGGCTGTCGGCGCTGAGTGGGCTGGTCATCTACGGCTTCGTACGCCGAAAGCTGCGCCAGCCGCGCTCGGCCCAGGACCGGGTGGGCTGGCTGCGCCGGCGGCACCGCGCGCTGGGGTTGTGGGTGGCCTTCGTCACGTTCACCTTTGCGCTGAGCGCCTCCTACCATTTGCTGCAAAAATTCACCCCCGACCGGCGCAATGAGGTGGCCCGCGTCAGTGCGTTTGCCGCTACCGAGCTTACCTGGCCGCTCCCCGAGGCGCTGGCCGCCGCGCCGGTGCAGCAGGTGTCGCTGGTTCGGGTGGGGGGCCAGCCCTACTATCGGCTGGTAAGCAAGAATGCGCAAGGCCAGCCCGCGGTGCAGTACCGCAGCACGCGCACCGGCCAGCTGCTCCCCGGGGGCGAGCTGCGCTACGCCCGGGAACTGGGCGACGAGTTTATGCTGCGCCTGCGCGGCCAGGCAGCCCCCGCTACCGCCACCGGGGCCAGCGAAGACGGGGCGCTGCCCGACTGCTGCACCCCACTCAGCCCTGCTACCGAAGCGCCCACGACCGCTGGCCCGGCCCCCGCGCAGGCCAGCCTGGGCCGCCCCGAGGCGGTGACCAAGTTTGCTGGCGAATATGGGTTCGTCAATAAGCGCCTGCCGGTGATGAAGCTGGCCTACGCCGGGGTCGGTCATCCCACCCTGTACGTGGAGCCTGCCACCGGCCGCCTGGCCGCCCTCGTCACCGACGATGCCCGGCGCGAAGGGTTGTCTTTCGCCGTCCTGCACAAGTTTTTCCTGCTGGATTGGGCTGGCAAAAACGTGCGCGACGCGGCGGCCATGCTCTCCGCGCTGGGGGTACTGATGGTTACGCTCTACGGGTTGGGGCTACTGCTCCGGGCCCGCCGCCCTCGGGCGGCTAGCTAGCCAGCAGCGCCAGCGCCTGCTCGCGCAGCAGCTGGGTGAAGAGGGGGCTCGCCAGCTTACCCTCGGCCGATAGATGCTGACTGATGCCGGGCAGGCGCACGCGCTGCGGCAGCACGGTGGTGCCCAAGTAGAACAGGATGTCGGTGAGGTGGCTCAAGGCCAGCGCACCGCCCATGCCGCCGCTGCTCAAACTTACGAGCGCCGCCTTCTTGCCCCGAATGCCGCCGGGGTAGGGCAGGGCGTCGATAAACGCCTTGAGTGCCCCGGGGATGGAGCAATTATACTCCGGCGCGATAACGACGAGCTTATCGGACTGGTCGAGCGGCGCGATAAACTCGTTGAAGCCCGGGTGCTGGCCAGCGTTGTGGTAGAGCGCCGTATTGAGAAAATCGGCTGGTAGCTCCGTGAGATCTAGTATTTGGTGGGGAGCATCCAGCTCAGTCAGCAGGGCGGCGTAAAAATCGGCCACGATGCGGGCGCGGGACTGGGGGCGGTTGGTACCGACGAGAATGGTAATCACGCAGAGGTTACGAAAGAACGGGCGAGCGATACATTAACGCCCGCCAGCGGTTCAGCTTAGATGGTAAACTAATAATTGCTAATATAGGCCCTTTAGCCAGCCGCCGTCCACAGCCGTGGAAGTACCCGTGATGTAGCTAGCCCGCTCCGAGCATAGAAAAGCGGCCAGCGCCGCAAACTCCCGCGGCTCGCCGAGGCGGCGCATCGGGATCTCGTTGGTCCAGCGGGCCGTAGCCTCGTCCTCGCTGATGCCTTCGCGAGCGGCCGCGGCGCTGGCCAGGTGCTCGACGCGCTCGGTGCGGGTGTAGCCGGGCAGAATATTATTGACCGTGATGCCCGCCGCCGCTACTTCGTTGGCCAACGTGCGGGCCATTCCCGTCACGGCCGCCCGCAGGCTGTTCGACAGCAAGAGCCCGCCCACCGGTTGCTTCACCGCGATGGAGGTAATGTTGAGAATCCGACCCCAACCCCGGGCCTTCATACCGGGTAGCACCGCCCGCGTCAGCTCCACTACGCTCGTGAGCAGCAAGTTCGTAGCCGCCGCCCAGGCCGCCGCGTCGTGCTGCTCGAAGGTGCCGGCCGGCGGCCCGCCTGCGTTGGTCACCAGGATGTCGATGCGGCCAAACTCGGTCAGGGCCGTCTGCACCAGGCGTGCGACGTCGGCCGGCTGGGCTACGTCGGCGGCCACGCCCAGCACGCGCCCGCCGCTGGCCTCGCGGATGGCGGCGCAGGTTTGCTGCAAGGTATCGTCGGTGCGGGCGCATAGCACGAGGTGCGCCCCTTCGGCAGCCAGCTCTTCGGCCACGGCGCGGCCCAGGCCCTTACTGGCCGCCGCTACCAAGGCCACTTTCCCGGTCAATCCAAGGTCCATCGGTGAAATGGTGAGGTGATGAAATAGAGAGTGTACGGCGTGGCGATTAGGGAGTGGTAAAATGCTGCGGTGCTGGATCGTAGGCCGAGGGCTACTGACTTACGCCACCCGCACGATTTTACCATTTCACCATCTTCCCACTACTTACGCAGGTAGCTGTCGCTGCCGTCGAGCCAGTCCTGGCGGGGTGGGCTGAACACATCCACGTCGAGCGTGTCTTCGAGCGCCTCGGCTTTGTGGGGCAGCCAGGAGGGGATGGTTAGGACCTCCCCGGCGCGTACGATCACTTCCTGACTCTCATCCTCGCCCAGATGAAAGCGCAGCGCACCTTCCAAAATATAGGTAATCTGCTCGTTATGATGCGAGTGCTTGGGTACGATGGCCCCTTTTTTCAGATACACGTGGGCCAGCATCATCTGCTCGCCAGTAATGAGGCGGCGGGAAATAGTATCGGAAAGCTCGTCCTTGGGCATGTCGTCCCAACGGTAAAGAGTAGCAGGCAGTAAATGGCTCATAAGTGGAAAAGAAAGCAGGGAACATGCAAAACAACGCCAAGCTAGTATGAAACTGGGAAACTTACCGGGACTAATGCTGCGTTCGATTAAGGCAATACCTAGAGGGTTGACTACGTACTTTCCTTTATACGCGCAGTTCTGCTTGGTCCGATCGAAGTCGGTAATGAGGGTGCCCTAACGGATCTTGCTCTTCAGCAGTCGGGCTACCGGAAGCCGGTGTGTTTTTAAGGCTCAATTAGCAAACTGTATTTATGGAGTAGGCCCGGCAGGCCAGCCAGCGCGAAGCGGGCGCCCCGCAAGGCATTCGCCTCGGGGTCGAGGCTGAAGCCGGTGGCAGTGGTAAAGTCGGCCCCGGCCAACTGGGTGTTGTGGAAGACGGTACCCGTGAGGTCGCAATGGGCGAAGGCCGCGCCCGTGAGGTCGGCGTTGGTAAAATCGGTTTCGGGCAGGGTGCAGTGGCTGAAGCGCGTGGTGGTTAATTTCTTGCCACCGAAGGAAGCGTAGCGCAGTTGGCAGTCGTCGAAATGCACGCCAAAGAGCATGTCCTGGCAGGCATTGAAGGCGACACCCAGCAGCTTGCACTCGGTAAAGGCCACGTTTTGCAGCGCCGTGCCGCTGAGTTTAGCGGTGGTGAGGTTGCATCGCTCGAACAGACAATCCTCGAAGCGCAGCCCCGCTAGATTAGCTTCGCTCAGCTCGCAATTCACAAAGCGAAATTGCTCAAACTCACGGCCCAGGGCCAGCAGGCGCGGGGCCGTGAGGCCGGTGAGCACCTGCTCAGCGGGAAAGGTATCGGGCTTGCGCAGGGCAGCGGACTTGCGGCGGGGCTTCATGCGGTGAGTAGCGAATAACGAGCGCAAGCTAACCTAGCGCCCGGCATCCTAGTTAAAGGTGGGTTGACCGGGCGCTCGCCGCTCCGCCAGGTAGTCTGGCTGGGCTGGCAATGCGCTTGCTGTGCGCGTGCTATGGCTGCTACTTCTACCATTTATTTTAAAAATAACGTTGGTTGCGTGTGGGAAGAACCCGCTGGCTACCTGCGCCTTGAATACTATTCCGGCCCGCGCGTAGAAGCCCAGTTTCGGGCGCTGCTTACGCACCTGCGCCAGGCGCTGCACCGCCACGGCTGGCACCGCATACTAATTAATCAGCAGCAGATGAGCCCCTTCACCACTGCCGAAGAAAGCTGGATGGTGAACGAGTGGCTGCCCCAGGCCGTGCAGGAGGACGGCTACCGCTACGGGGCCGTGGTGGTGGCGCACGACGTATTTGCCCGCCTCGCCATGACGGGCCTCGTCATGACGAGCCGCAAGCTGGGCCACGTTTACCGCAATTTCGAGCACGAAAAAGAAGCCGCCGAGTGGCTGCTTACGCAATAGGTGAGCTGGTGAAGTGGTGAGTTCCTGCATTGAGAAAACTCGCCACTTCACCAGCTCACCATTTCACTTACACCTGGCCGGCTAGCAGGTCTTCGAACGTTTGGCGGCGGCGGATGAGGCGCGGGGCGGCGTCGCCGTCGAGTAGCACCTCGGCGGGGCGCAGGCGCGAGTTGAACGAGCTGCTCATCTCGAAGCCGTAGGCACCGGCGTTGTGGAAGGCCAGGATATCGCCCTCGCGCACCTCGGGCAGCAGGCGGTCCCAGGCGAAAGTGTCGGTTTCGCAGATGTTGCCCACCACCGTGTACAGGCGCTCGGGGCCGTTGGGGTGCGAGAGGTTGCTGATGTAGTGGTAGGCATCGTACATCATGGGCCGGATGAGGTGGTTGAAGCCCGAGTTGACGCCCGCGAATACCGTGGCCGTGGTGTGCTTCACCGTCGAAACTTCCACCAGCAGAAAGCCACTTTCGCTCACCAGGTACTTACCGGGCTCAAACCAGGCTTCGAGCGGCCGGCCGTATTCTTTTTCAAATTCGGCGAAGGCGGCTGCCACCTGCCGGCCCAGGCCCGCCACGTCGGTTTCGGGGTCGCCGGGCTTATAGGGCACTTTGAAGCCTGAGCCCAGGTCCAGGAACTCCAGCTGCGGGAAGCGCCGGGCGGCGTCGAACAAAATATCCAGCGCCCGCATAAACACGCCCACGTCCTTGATTTCGGAGCCCGTGTGCATGTGCAGGCCGCGCACGTGCAGGCCGGTGCCCTTCACTACGCGCTCCAAGTGGCGCATCTGGTGAATGCTGATGCCGAATTTGCTATCGATGTGGCCGGTCGAGATTTTGTAGTTGCCGCCCGCCTCGATGTGCGGGTTCAGGCGCACGCACACCGGGTAGGAGCCGCCGAAGGTGGCCCCGAACTGCTCCAGCAGCGAGAGGTTGTCGATGTTGAGGTTGACGCCCAGCTCCTTGGCCTCGACCAGCTCGCTGAAAGCTACGCTGTTGGGGGTGAAGAGAATGTTCTCGGGCTGGAAGCCGACGTGCAGGCCCAGCCGCACTTCGTTGAGGCTCACGCAGTCGAGGCCCGCGCCCTCGGCCAGTAGTACCTTGAGGATGGCGACGTTGGTAAGCGCCTTGCAGGCGTAGAAAAACCGCGTGGGGTGGCCACTAAAGGCCGACGTAAGCTTGTGGTACTGCGTCCGAATGGTATCGGCCTGGTACACGTAGAGCGGGGTGCCAAACTGCTCGGCGGCAGCCAGCAGGGCAGAAGCAGGAAGTGCGGACATAATGAGCGCAAAAATACGGGTGCCAGCCCCGCCCGCCCACCCCAGCCGCGCCCGCTAAATCCCCGTAAGGCGGTTATTTAGCTGGAAAACTTAGCTCATGTCCCACGCCCTGCCCGAAGTGTGGCTGCGCGGCCCGCTGCCCGGGGTGCCGCCGCTGCTCCAGCCCGTCGCCCACGCCCTGCTGCAAGCCCGCGAAGAAGTCCACGAACTACTACTCGATTTCCCGGCCGCCCGGCTGGCCGAGCGCCCGCTGGGGCTGGCCTCGGTGGGCTTCCACCTGCGCCACCTGGCCGGGGTGCTCGACCGCACCTTTACCTACGCCCGGGGCGCGGCCCTGAGCGAAAGCCAACTGGCCTATCTGGCCGCCGAGGGCCAGCCGCCCACCGACGCCGGGGCCGTGGGTGAATTGGTGACCGCGTTTTCCAGGCAAGTGGATGCGGCTCTGCGACAATTGGAAGCCACTCCCGAAAATAGCCTGCTCGAGTGGCGCGGCGTGGGCCGGGCGCAGCTGCCGAGCACCGTCATCGGCCTGCTGGTGCACGCCGCTGAGCACACCACGCGCCACGTGGGCCAGCTGCTGGTAACGGCCCGGGTGGTGCGGGGTGCGTGAGCGCCGTACGGCGGTGCGGTGGGTATTCGCGCCACGCGTTAGCTTTGGCATAATGCCCAGCGGGTGGGCATCCCTATTAAGTTGCGCTACCAATGGCTAATCGCCGTAAATTTCTGACTTCTTCCGCGGCCGGGCTGGCGCTGCTAGCCGCCCGCCCCGGGGCCGCCGCCCCGGCTGGCCCCCGCGCCAACGCCCGCGGCAAGGCGCTTCTTATCTCGACCTGGGACGATGGGATTGCCGCCAATCAGGCCGCCTGGGAAATTCTCAAGAAAGGCGGCGCGGCCCTCGACGCCGCCGAGGCGGGCGTGCGGGTGACGGAAGCCTCGCAAAACTGCTGCGTGGGTCTGGGCGGCAACCCCGACCGCGACGGCATCGTGACGCTCGACGCCTGCATCATGGACCACCAGTTCAATTGCGGCAGCGTGGCGGCGCTGGAGCGCATCAAGCACCCCATCAGCGTGGCGCGGCGCGTGATGGAAAAGACGCCCCACGTGATGCTCGTGGGTGAGGGTGCCCAGCAGTTTGCCGTGGCCCAGGGCTTCCCGCTGGAGCCCGCCCAGCTCAGCCCCGACGCCGAGAAGGCGTACAAGGAGTGGCTGAAAACCAGCCAGTACAAGCCCATCATCAACATCGAAAACAGCGGTAACCGCAAAACCGGTCCCGTGGGCGGCCCCCAAAACCACGATACCATTGCCCTGCTGGCTTTCGATGCTACCGGCAACCTCAGCGGCAGCTGTACCACCAGCGGCATGGGCTTCAAGATGCGCGGCCGGGTGGGCGACTCGCCCATCATCGGCGCGGGCCTCTATGTGGACAACGAGGTAGGGGCCGCCGCCGCCACCGGCCAAGGCGAGGACGTGATCCGCATGGCCGGGGCGCACACCGTGGTGGAGCTCATGCGCCAGGGCCGCACGCCGCAGGCCGCCTGCCGGGCGGCCGTCGAGCGGGTGGCCCGCATCAAGGGCGCGGCAGCCAAGGACATCCAGGTCTGCTTTATCGCCGTGAACAACCAGGGCCAGCACGGGGCGTTCGCCCTGCAAAAAGGATTCAGCTACGCCGTGTGTAATGCGGCTGATCAGCGCCAGCTGTTTAAGAGCGAGTATCTGCTGAAGTAAGAATTAGGGCATAAATCTTTTTCGTCCGTCATGCTGAGCTTGCGAAGCATCTACTCACCGTTAGGTTAGTTACCCAGGCATGATAAGATGCTTCGCAAGCTCAGCATGACGGATGAAAACTTGGGCAATGCTTATCCCAGCTTCCACCCGGCGCGGTACTCGCGCTTCACAAACTGATTCACCTCATCGAGGTTGGTAATACGCATCTGCGTATTGTCCCAGAGTAGCTTACGGCCCCGGCCGGGGTAGTCGAAGCCCTGGCCGCCGGCCTTGGGTACCCGCAGGTCGTAGCCCCGAATAGCCAGGTTGGCCATGAGCAGGGCCTCGGTGAGCGGGCCGGCCAGCTCGAAGGGCGAGCTAACGGGCTTCTTGCCCGCGCCGGCCAGGCAGGCTTCGACCCACTGGCCGTAGTGGCCGTCGGCCTGGCCCGGCACGCGGGGCAGGGTCTGAGGTACATTGACTTCCTGGTTGCGGGAGAGGGGCAGCAGGCGCGGGTTGGCGCCGTAGGTGCTGGCCATCATTTTACCCTTCTCGCCGATGAAAAGCGTGCCGTTGCCGCCGTCGCCGAAGAGCTCGTTGGCTCCCAATTCGTCGGGGCGTTCGGGCTGAATGCCGCCGTCCATCCAGTGCACCGTTACGTCGTGCTGGGTTTTGTTGGTTTTGGGGAAGGTGAGCGTGACGTGGCTGCTGGGCGGGCAGCTCTCGGGGAAGTACCCGCGCTTGAACTCATCCACGTACACGCTGCCCACGCTGGCCTGCACCGAGTTGGCATACTGCAAGTTAAGCACTCGAAACGGCGCTTCGAGCAGGTGGCAGCCCATGTCGCCGAGCGCCCCGGTGCCGTAGTCCCACCAGCCGCGCCAGTTGAAGGGCACCAGCTTATCGACGTAGTCGCGCTGGGGCGCGGTGCCCAGCCACAGGTCCCAGTCGAGCTCGGCGGGCGGCGTCTGCTTGGTGGTGGGCCAGGCAATGCCCTGGGGCCACACCGGCCGGTCGGTCCAGCAATAGATCGTGTGCACCTCACCGATGGTGCCCGCGTCGTACCACTCCATGAGCTGCCGCACGCCGTCGTTGCTGGCCCCTTGGTTACCCATCTGGGTAACCACCTTGGGGTAGCGCCGGGCGGCGTCGGTGAGGGCGCGGGCCTCGAAAATATCGTGGGTTAAAGGTTTTTGCACGTACACGTGCTTGCCCAGCTGCATGGCCGCCAGGGTCGTCACGGCGTGGTTGTGGTCGGGCGTCGAGACCGACACGGCGTCGAAGTGCTTGTGCTCTTTGTCGAACAGCTTGCGCCAGTCCTTATAATATTTCGCCTGCGGAAAGGCTTTGCGGGAATTGGCGGCCCGCCGGTCGTCCACGTCGCAGAGGTAGGCAATGCGGGCCTTGCCGGTTTTGGCAAACATGGCGATGTCGCTTTCGCCCTTGCCGCCTACGCCCACGCCGGCAATTACAAGCTGGTCGCTGGGGGCCGTGTAGCCCTTGCCGCCCAGCACAAAGCGCGGCACAATGAGAATACCGGCCGTGGCGGCCGCACCTTGCTTGAGAAAGGAGCGCCGGGTCGGGTCTTCGGGAAGCTGACTCATAAAGAGGGGGTTGGATGGGAAAAGGTGGCCGAAAAGGTACGCAGAGTTGCGCGTTTTCTGGCGCACGCTTTTCCCGCGGCTACTGGGCTGGCGGGCCTTGTGGCGCGGCTTACGTCACCTGGCCACTGGTGTAAGCCTAGCGGCCCGTCTGCTGGCTGGCATTCTCCCAAAGAGGCTGCTGGTCGCCGATGGCTGAAGGTAGGATGTTCTAGTACCCTAGCCAGCAGCGAAAGCTGCGGGGCGGTTTCACTTATCACTCCGGGCGGTAGCAAGCCAGGTGCCAGCGCACAAGCAGCCGCAATGACGACAGCAAGGGGGTAGCGGGGAGTAGCGCGACCGCTATGCGATGCCTCGCGGCCATTACGTTACGGGCAAGAGTAGTTCCTTTCATTACCGAACGAAGCCCCTACAGCATGAAACAGCTCTTATTCGCGCTAGCGCTGCTACCCGGTTTGGCTGCTGCGCAGCAGCCCTTTACTTATTCCCTGACCGGCCAGCTCGGGCCGCTGCCCGCAACCGCCAGCGTGTACCTGCGCCAGCACGGGCGCTTGCTGGATTCTGCCCGGGTGCGCAACGGCCGCTTTGTGCTGCGCGGCACGAGCCAGCGCCCGCAGCTAGTGCAGCTGCTACTGGCCCCCGAGGGAACGCTTGCCGCCGGGTACCGCACCGGCCAGCAACTACCCCCTGACTTTCGGGAGCTGTTCTTGGAGCCCACTCCGCTCGTGCTCACCAGCGCCACGGGACTGCCGCAGGCCAAGCTGAGCGCTGGGCCGATCAACCAGGACTACCAGCGCTTTACCGCCCAATGGTCGGCGCTCACTGACCAGTTGCGAGGGAAGTGGCACCCGGGTGATGGTCCTTGGTTGGAGACGCTGGCCCGCTCCCAGCGCGAGCGACCCGCCTATCAGCGCTTGATTGGTACGTTCATTCAGCAGCATCCCGCCTCCTGGGTTAGTCTCGTGCTGCTGGAGAGGCGGCGACTCGGTCCCGCCCAGTATGACCAGGTAGCTCCGCTGTACGCGGGGCTGAGCCCCACGCTGCGTGCCACGCCGGCCGGGCGCGCCTATGGCCAGCTCGTCGATAGCCTGCGCACAGTGGCCTTAGGTGCCGTGGCCCCGGACCTGACGCTGACTACCGCCGCGGGCAAGCGAGTTTCCGTGCGGGACTACCGCGGCCAGTACCTACTGCTCTTCTTCTGGTCCTCGCACTGCGAGTGCAGCTTCGAGTTGCAGCCCACGCGGGCAGTGCTTCGCCGCTACGCCGACCGTCCGTATGCAGTGCTCCACGTGTCGCTAGACGACCAGGCCCACCGCAAGCAGTGGCTGCGGGCGCTAGCAGACTACCAACTGCCCGGCACGGCGGCCTCCGATCTGGAAGGGGCGAGTGGGCGCGCCGCCCAGCGTTATCACCTCGACGCGCCCTTGCAGAATTTCTTGCTTGATCCCACCGGCCACATCGTGGCCGTTAATCTCTACGGCGAAGAGCTCGCTGTCGCATTGACCAAGTACTTACCCAATCCGAAGCCGGCCGCGGTGGCCAAGTAAGAGCGTGTTCGGATTTTCCCTAGAAAAGCTTCTGGAACGTCATGCTTTGGCAAGCTCAGCATGCCGTTCTTTTGAATTTTTAAATACGCTCTAAGACTGGGTAATAGGATGCTAGGTAAGGTAGCGGCCGTACTTACCCGCTCTAAGTTCTTGAAAAGTGCTGCACCTAAGCTGTTACATTGAATATCTCTCGAAATAAGTGCGGTTTTGGGGTGTCGTCCGGGGTGCGGCCGTCGTGGTATTTCGAGAGGAATACGCAGCAAGTTTGTTCGCGGTATTGAGCCGGCCATCCCTAATTTTTTCACTAAAAGAAGGAGCTGCGTTCAGGTATAATGTATTGCACAGTACATTGCAATGCAATTAACAAACAAGCAGCAGATGAAGCCATACTTGCTTTCGCTCACTACGGCATCCTTGGGAGTGTACCTGTTACTGTCAGGGCCCTATTTGTGGGCTGGTCTTCCCCAGAAACCTCCTGTGCTGACACCTCCTCCAAGCAAATCACTACCGGCCGCTCGGGATACCTTGCTTGAGGTGGGTGGACACAGGTTACACTTCCGTATTTGGCGGGGAAAAACGCCGATCATTTTATTTGAGTCGGGTGGGGGCGATGACTTATCTGTTTGGAAAGGTATCCTCGCGCCGATTTATCGAGCAACTGGGGCAACGTTGGTAACGTACGACCGCGCCGGATTTGGAACGAGTGAGATTGATTCTAGTCAATTAACCATACATCAACAGATACTCTCTTTAAAAACCGGATTATCTAAACTCGGGTTAGACCGCAAGTGCCTAATAGTAGCCCATTCGCTGGGGGGAATTTTCGCGACTGCCTTTGCCGCCCGTTACCCCTCCCAAGTAAAAGGAGCGGTGTTCCTTGATGCCACCCAGGCAGTTTTTTGGACGCCCAGCCAGCTCAACGGCTTCTTGACGCAGTATGCAGCCGTGCAGCCGCAAACGAGAAAGACGGCTCCCGGTCGGTATTGGATGTACGCCACGATGCCGCAGCTCGTCGCGGAAATGCATCAGACAGTCTTTCCCCGTACAATACCGGCGGTTGCCATCATGGCCGACCAGCCATTCTATCCTACTGCCGACGAAACTACGCGCTGGCGGCAGGCACAACAACAATTTGTTGCCGCTGCCCCCAATCGTAAATTACTCGTAGCAAAAGGAAGCGGCCATTACGTGATGCTCGACCGCCCAGACTTAGCCGTCAAAACTATTTCGACCTTATACCAGGAAATTAAGGCGAAGGATAATATGCCTAAAAAAATAAATAATTGATATTGTGCGAGGTGAGTTAGCCTTACAGGTTATGAACCACCTTTTACAACTTGCAAAAGCGTGTTCGATTAGGGTAGAGACTGCGGCGGATAAACAAAATAAAAAGCGCCAGCCTCCTGGCTGGCGCTTTTACAACGGAAGTTGGCTACTGCCAAGGTCGGGGGTGAAGACACCCGTCCAGCCCTCCGTTACCGCCGCGGCTTGGCGCGCTCGTACTGCACCGGCCACGCCACCTCGGCTCCCAGCTCATGCGCCGCGTGCAGCGGAAAATACGGGTCGCGCAGTTCCTCGCGGGCCAATAGTACCAAGTCGGCCTGGCCGCTGGCGACGATGGCTTCGGCTTCTTCGGGCGTGGTGATGAGGCCCACCGCGCCGGTGGCAATGTTGGCTTCGCGCTTGATGCGCTCGGCGAAGGGCACTTGGTAACCGCGGGCAACGGGTATTTGAGCATTTGGTACGTTGCCGCCAGTGGAGGCATCTACGAGGTCCACGCCGCGGTCGCGCA